>DASPXM010000274.1:0-12450 GCA_035637295.1 Verrucomicrobiia bacterium | reverse complement strand
CGCGCAGGAGTGGCGGCAGGTGTAGACGCGCTGTTCATGGAAGTTCATCAAGATCCCGATCATGCCTTGAGCGACGGCCCCAATTCCCTGGACTTAAAAGACTTCGAAAGATTGCTCCAGACCGTCAAAGCCATCGATAGTTTAACCAAGAGAAATTAACAGAGTGAAATCAGCAGAGCTTCTTAAACGCGCAGCAGAGGTGCTGCGAGTCGAGTCCAATGGGATTCTCTCGATGGTCGATCGCCTCGACGAAAGTTTCGTTCGAGCCGTCGAACTGCTGCGAGGCTGTCGCGGCAAGGTTGTTGTGACCGGAGTCGGCAAATCGGGATTGATCTGTCGTAAGATCGCGGCCACGTTGGCCAGCACCGGTACCCCGTCATTTTTCATTCACGCGGGTGACGGCGTGCACGGCGATCTCGGAATGATAATGCCGGGAGATGTGATTCTCGCTCTTTCCAACAGCGGTGAAACCGACGAGATCCTCAAGGTGCTGCCTCATTTCAAGTTTCATGGTCTTAAGCTGATCGTAATGACCGGCAATCCAGAATCGACGCTTGCCAAAGCAGGTGACATTGTCCTGAATGTCGGAGTCAAAGACGAGGCCTGTCCGCTGGGGTTGGCACCAACGACCAGTACTACGGCGGCTTTGGCAATGGGCGATGCCTTGGCGGTGGTATTGCTCGAAGAGAAAGGCTTCAACGAAGCAGATTACGCCGTTCGCCATCCCGGCGGCACCTTGGGCCGCCGCTTGCTGCTCCGCGTGGAAGATCTGATGTGCCGCGGCGAGCAATTGCCGTTGGTGCAGGATGAAACCTCTGTCAGGGAGGCCCTGTTCGAGATAACTTCAAAGCGCCTGGGCGTCACAGGTGTGATCGATTCAAAAGGCAAGCTAGTTGGAGTTATCACCGATGGCGACTTGCGTCGCGGACTGCATAGCATGGGCGATATTTTGGCTCTTCAAGCCAGAGACATCATGACAAGCAATCCCAAAACCATACCGGCCGACACTTTGGCTACGGAAGCCGTCGCCGTGATGGAACGGTTTTCGATTACGTCCCTCTTTGTTCTTGATGGCGACAGCAAAAGACCTCGCGGCATAGTTCACCTCCATGATCTGGTCAAAGCGGGCCTGTAGTCTGCGCCGTGAAAACTCCTGTTGCAGTTCGTAAGAAAGCCAAAAAAATAAGGCTGCTCCTCCTTGATGTCGATGGCGTCCTGACCGACGGACGGATCATCATCGACGACCGCGGTGTCGAGACGAAGCAATTCCACGTACGAGACGGGCAGGGAATTTCCTTGCTCCAACGGGCGGGGATCGACGTTGGGTTTGTCACGGCGCGCTCTTCGAGGAGCGTGATTTTCCGTGCGAAGGAGTTGAACGTTAAGCTCGTGCGCCAGGGGGTACAAAACAAGCTCGACGCCTATAATGAGATCAAACGCAGCAGCGGTCTTAACGACGATCAAATTGCCTATGTGGGTGACGATATCGTCGATCGACCGGTTCTTAAATTGGCCGGGCTGGCAGTTTCTGTGGCTGATGGCTGGCCCGAATTGATTTCGACTGTCGATTTTGTAACAGGCGCCGGGGGTGGTCAGGGAGCGGTGAGAGAGGTAGCGGAACTGCTGCTAAAAACGCAAGGTAAGTGGTGAATTCTGACGAATTGAGTCACGTAACTCCAAACAGCTCCCGAAGCTTCTTAGGATTACAAAGCAATTTTCGTGCCGAATACTTTACAGTGCTCCTAAAGAATGATACTTTTGCATTTAAAATTACAGAATAACCATGCGCAAAGCTAGACGGACCATTTTACTGTTAGCGATATTACTGTCCCTTGGGGGTGTCGGCTACAAAGCGACGGAGTTCGTTCAACGGGTACAGAAAGAAATCAAGAAAAATCCTCTCAAAGCCTTAGACTACCTGCCGGAGTCAGCACTTCACATGAAAGAATTTCATAGAGCGAAAATCGAAAATGGCCGGAAGATTTGGGAGCTCTTCGGCGACGAGGCAAGTTATTTCAAGGAGCAGAAGGAAGCCATTATAAAAAAGCCAAGGTTCTATTACTACGACAAAAAGGGCGAGGTTGTGGAAACCACTGGCGACGAAGCGCACCTTTACATCAATGAAAAGGAACTTGAGAGAATGGAACTCCGTGGCGACATCCAAGTTTCGTTTCAAGGGTACGTGCTCAAGTCAGAGGAAGCCAATTATTTGCCGGCGAAGGATCAGGTCATCTTGCCGAACCGCACCACCGTCGTGGGAGAAGGGATAGAATTGGAAGGCTCGAGCATGGAGATCGAGTTGGAGGACAGGAAGATTCGCTTGGTGCATCGCGTGAAGACAAAGATTGAGCCCGAGAAGTTGGCGAAGAAAAAGAATAAGCCTAGTCCGGACCAGCGGGTCGGGGGATAACATGCGGCGCGCGATGCTCCATTTCACTATTTTATTCTTCATACTATTGTTCAGTTACGCTATGGCAGCAGCGCCGGCGAAGAATGACGCCAAGAAGGGTGATATCAAGAAGGCGGATGATGGCACAAAGAAGGATGACACGAAGAAAAGCTCCACCGCTTTTGAATTCAACAAGAAAGACCCGGTCTTCATCACCGCAGATTGGATGGAAGTCGATCAGAAGCAAAATAGCATTACCTACAAGGGGCGCGTCGTGACTGTGCAGGCCGATATGACGATGCGCAGTGAAACGCTCACCGCATACTACGATCCGGAAATGAAGCAGATGAAACAGATCATCGCCGAGGGGAAAGTTAATGCGACGCAAGGCAATCGCGTCGCAACGGGTGAAAAAGCTGTTTTCGATGACAAGGCTAAGACTGTAACCCTCACTGGGAGCCCGGTGATGCGCCAAGGCAACAGTCAAGTCAGCGGCGTCAAGGTCATTTATTTTGTTGAACAAGACAAGTCGATTGTCGAAGGCGATGATAAGAATAGAGTGCGAGCGACGATATTCCCTGAGGAGTTGAAGAGCCGGGAGCAGGGGGATGCCAAGTAGAGATGAGCGTCCTCAAGGCGGTGTCGGTCGCAAAATCCTATGGCGGGCGGCGCGTCGTCGACGGCGTTAATTTGGAAGTGAAAGGTGGCGAAGTCATTGGCTTGCTTGGTCCCAACGGCGCAGGTAAAACCACGACGTTTCATATGATGGTTGGCTTGGTACAGCCGGACGAAGGGCGCGTTTTTCTGAATGACGACGATTTGACCGGCGCGCCGATTTATCAACGGGCGCGCGCCGGCATCAGTTATTTGCCTCAAGAATCGTCCGTCTTTCGTCGCCTTACGGTGGAAGACAATCTGAGGGCGATCTTGCAAACTCTCGATCTCAGTACCGCAGACCAACAAGAACGAGCTGACGCTTTGATGAAAATGCTCGGTGTCAGCCATTTGGCAACGCACAAGGCCTTTACACTCTCCGGGGGTGAGCGGCGCCGGGTGGAGATTGCGCGCGCACTAGTCCTTTCGCCGTTTTTCTTGTTATTAGACGAACCTTTTACTGGAATCGACCCGATCGCCGTGGCGGAGATCCAAAAGATCATTCGCCGGTTGATCAGCAGTGGCATCGGCATTCTCATTACCGATCACAACGTGCGCGAGACCCTAGGCATCTGCGATCGGGCTTATATCGTCAATGAAGGCGCGATTCTCGAAGAGGGTACGCCAGAAACCATCGCCGCGAGCGCTAAAGCGCGCAAATTCTATTTGGGAGAAGGCTTTAAGTTCTAAATATGGCTCTAGAAATTAGACAGGTTCAAAAGCTCGCGCAACAGCTGGTCATGACCCCGCAGCTGCAGCAAGCGATCAAACTGCTGCAACTTTCTCGGCTTGAGTTGGAAGAAATGGTGCTCAAGGAGTTGCAGGAAAATCCCGCACTGGAAGAGGGACCGACGGAGGAAACCGAGAGCAGCGAGCAACCGAGAGCCGAAATCCAGGCTAGCCCTACCGGCGATACATCGGAGCTGGTGATTAACCGCGAGATCTCTGCCGTCGATAAAATCGGCACGTTGGACTGGCAGGAGTATCTCGATACCCATTCCAACTCGATCCACGGTTCTCTGACCGCCGAAGCGACCTCTGAAGATAGCGACTCACCACCGTCGTGGGAGAACAGCCTGACGAAAAAGGCCACGCTGGAAGATCACCTCATCTGGCAACTACGACTTTCCAAGATCACCGAGCAGGAATCGGCGATCGGCCAGTATATGATTCAGAACCTGGATGAAAACGGTTACTTGGCCGTCACTATCGAGGAAATTTGTAACGCCACGGGCAGCACACCTGAAGATACCGAAGCCATTCTCAAGCGCATACAGTTTTTTGATCCCGTCGGGGTTGCGGCGCGTGATCTGCGCGAATGTTTGTTAATCCAGCTCGAGAACCTGCAGCTGAGGAATAGCTTGGCAGCGCGCATTGTCGCTGATCATCTAAGTTTTCTCGAGTCTAAACGCTATGAAAAATTGGCCAAAGACTTGGGTGTCACCATCGATGAGATTGCCGACGCGGCGCATGTGATCGCGTCCCTCGAGCCCAAGCCTTCGCGCGGCTTTGAGCAGGATGAGGTTCGCACGGTGTTGCCCGATGTCTTCGTCGAAAAGGTCGGGGATGAGTACCTGATTTATTTGAATGACGACGGCGTGCCGCGGCTGCGGGTGAGTTCACTCTATCGGCGCATGGCCGGCCAGGAGGGCGCGGAAGAAGAGCAGGCGCGGCAATACTTACAAGAAAAGGTGCGCGCGGCCACCTGGTTGATTAAGAGCATCCAGCAGCGTCAACAAACCCTATTTCGCGTTACCCAGAGCATTTTCAAGTTTCAACAGGAATTCCTCGAACATGGGGTGAAGCAACTCAAGCCGATGGTCCTGCGCGACGTCGCCGAAGACATTCATATGCATGAGTCCACCGTCAGCCGCGCTACGGCCAATAAATATGTTCATACACCGCAAGGGCTGTTCGAGCTCAAATACTTTTTTCAAAGCGGTCTTAAAACTGGCAACGGCGAAGATGTCGCCAGCGAAAGTGTCAAAGAGAAGATCCGCGGCATCATCGCCGCCGAAGATCCGCGCAGGCCATACAGCGATCAGCATATCGCATCCATGTTGTCGAGCGACTCCATCGATATCGCGCGGCGCACCGTGGCAAAATATCGCGAGGCGATGGGCATACTCCCCTCTTCGAAACGCCGGCAACCATTCCTGCGCCGATAACTGCAGGAATTAATTCGACTCGATGAGCGATATCAAAGTTTCGGTGACCTTTCGGCATACGCAGCCAACCGCGGCCCTGAAACTGTACGTTGAACAGAAGATCCACCGAATCGGCAAATATTTTTCGCATCCCTTGGACGCCCGTGTCATTCTCGCCGTAGAATCGAAAGAATGCCAAATAGCGGAAGTCGAGCTGCACACGCATGGGACGATGATTCATGGAAAGGAACAACATCAAGATCTATACGCGGCTATTGACTTGGCGATCGATAAAATTCAGCGCCAAATAAAAAAACAAAAAGAAAAAACCAAGCTCGCTCGAAGAAGGTCACAGGCGTGAAAATCACTGATTTCCTCACGGTCCAAACGATTATCCCGGCTCTGGCCAGTCGCGAAAAGAACGCAGCGCTTGAGGAAATGGCCAATTGGCTGGTCTCGTATCATCGCCACTTAAACAAGCAAACAGTCCTCACCGTGCTCTTAGAGCGCGAAAAAATCAGCACGACGGCGATCGGTGAAGGCGTCGCGATTCCGCACGGCAAGCTTCCCGGTGTTGAACGGGTCTTGGGAGTTTTCGCGCGCAGTCCGCAGGGAGTGGATTTCGCTTCTCTGGACGGCGGACCAACGCATCTATTTTTCGTGCTGATCGCGCCTGAGAATGCCGCTGCGGATCACTTGAAGGCCCTAGCGCGGATTTCCCGGCTGCTTAAAGATGAAGCTTTTCGGCGCCGCCTTATGGAAGGTCAGACCAGTCAGGAACTTTTTAATGTCATCGCTGAAGAGGACGAAAAGTTTTGAGCAACTATGACCGTCGGGTTGGACATCATCATTATTACTGGCCTCTCCGGGTCGGGGAGAAGCTTTGCGATTCGCGCTCTCGAAGACAACGGGTTTTTTTGCGTCGATAATCTACCCGCACTGCTCATTCCAAAATTCATCGACCTCTGCCAGGGCTACCAAGAAGAAATAAGGCGCATCGCGCTCGGCGTAGATCTCCGAGGCGGGCAGTTCTTGCAAGCATTGCCGCAGGTTCTCGCCGATATGCGCGGCGCGAACCATCATGTTCAGGTGGTCTTTTTCGACGCCTCAGATGACGTCTTGCTCAGGCGGTTCAGTGAAACCCGCCGGCCGCACCCGTTGGCCGGGCAAGGTTCGATCCAAGACGGCATATCGCGCGAGAGGAAAGCCTTGGAATCCATACGCGCCCTAGCCGACAAAGTGATCGACACGAGCGACTTTAACGTGCACCAGCTCAAACGCGAGATCGAGCAACACTTTTGCCAAGCTCCGCAGACCCGCCGAATGGCATTGTTTTTTACATCTTTCGGATACAAATTTGGCATTCCCCATGATGCCGACATGATTCTGGATGTGCGGTTTTTGCCCAATCCTTATTTTGTCAATGAACTGCGGGCACGCAGCGGCCTCGAATCCGAAGTCAAAGAATATGTTCTCGGAAACTTGGAAACGCGCGTGTTTCTCGATCGTCTTTATGCTCTTCTCGAGTTTGCCTTGCCTCTCTATGAGCGCGAAGGCAAGAGCAGCCTCACTCTGGCGCTCGGCTGTACCGGTGGCCGACATCGCTCGGTGGTTTTGGTTGAGGAGTTGCAAAAGCGATTCGGCGCGGAGAAATTTCCTATCCATATCAAGCATCGGGATATCGATAAATAATCTATGAGTAGAGTCGTTAAAAAACTGGAAATCACCAACAAGCTGGGATTGCATGCGCGCGCGGCCGCGTTGCTCGTGCAAACCGTCAACAGATTTTCCGCACAGGTAACTCTCTCCAAGGACGGTCAATGCGCCGACGGGCGAAGCATCATGGGCGTGCTCACCTTGGCTGCAACTCACGGTAGCAATGTTCAAGTAGAAGCGAATGGAGAAGACGCCGAACGTGCAGTTAAGGCCATTGAAAAGTTGTTTGACAGCCGCTTCAACGAAAACGAGTAAGATTGAATCCCCCCCTCGTATTCGCTATACAAGGTAGATTAAAATTTTGATTTGAGAGCGCTGGAGGTTATTCCCATGGCTGGCAAAGATTTCTTATTTACTTCTGAATCCGTTTCCGAAGGTCATCCGGACAAACTTTGTGACCAGGTTTCAGACGCGATTTTGGACGCCCATTTGGCGGGAGATCCCAACAGCCGGGTGGCCTGCGAAAGCCTCGCTAAAACCGGGATGGTCGTCGTCGCCGGCGAGATCACCAGTATGGCGAAAGTAAGTTACGTCGACATCGTGCGCGAAGTCGTGCGCGAGATCGGCTATACCGATTCCGCGATGGGATTTGACGGGCATACGTGCGCGATTCTTACGGCGATCGAGCAGCAATCGCCGGATATCTCGCAGGGCGTGACAGAAGGTGAGGGTTTGCACAAAGAGCAGGGCGCCGGCGATCAAGGCATGATGTTCGGCTACGCATGCGATGAAACGCCTGAACTGATGCCGTTCCCGATCCAGATGGCGCACGGCTTGGTTCACTACCTTGCCAAGGTTCGTAAAGGCGGCGAAGCTTATTTTCTCCGGCCCGACAGTAAATCACAGGTGACCGTGGAATACCGCGACGGCAAGCCGGTGAAAGTCAAAAACGTCGTGATTTCCACGCAGCATAGTCCCGAAGTCGAATACGGCAAACTCAAAGAAACTATCATCGAGGGCGTCATTAAAGCCGTAATCCCCGCCGAATATCTCGACAAGGACACCATCTTCCACGTCAACCCGACCGGACGCTTCGTGGTCGGCGGACCGCAAGGCGATTGCGGTCTCACGGGACGGAAAATCATCGTTGACACTTACGGCGGCATGGGACGCCACGGTGGCGGCGCTTTTTCCGGCAAAGATCCGTCCAAGGTCGATCGCAGCGCCGCCTACATGGCGCGTTACGTGGCGAAAAATATCGTAGCCGCGGAGTTGGCGCAGCGCTGTGAAGTGCAACTCGCCTACGTTATCGGCGTGGCGCAACCGGTTTCGGTGCTCGTCGATACGTTTGGCACAGGCGTTATTTCGGAAGGGAAAATCGCCAAGCTCGTTCAAGATAATTTTGATCTCAGTCCCAAGGGCATTATTCAAACTCTCGATCTCAAACGACCGATCTATCGTCCGACAGCCGCCTATGGCCACTTCGGCCGCGCGCCGGAAGACGGTCTGTTTACCTGGGAAAAAACCGACCGGGCGGCGGATCTCAAAAAGGCCGCGGGTCGGGTCTGATTCAAAAAAGCGGAGGAAGCGGTTAAGATGGCGGGGAAAAAATACGACGTCAAAGATCTGCGTCTGGCTGACGGCGGGCGCAAACGGATTCGCTGGGCCAGTCAGGATATGCCGGTTCTAAAGCGAGTAAAGGAACGGTTCCAGAAGGAAAAACCGCTGCGCGGGATGCGCTTCTCGGCTTGCCTGCATGTGACTGCTGAAACGGCCAATCTGGTGCAGGCTCTCAAAGCCGGCGGCGCGGACGTTTTACTCTGCGCGTCGAATCCTCTCTCGACCCAAGACGATGTGGCGGCGTCTCTGGTCAAGCACGACAAATTCCCCGTTTTCGCGATCAAGGGCGAGGACAACAAAAGCTACTACAGCCACCTGAGATCCGCGCTCGAGCATAAGCCGGTGATCACCATGGACGATGGCGCAGACCTGGTATCGATGTTGCACACGGACTATGCCCACCTGGCGTCAAATATGGTCGCCAGCATGGAAGAGACCACCACAGGCGTGATTCGCTTGCGCGCGCTGGAAAGAGATGGCGCGCTCAAGATACCGGTCATCGCGGTCAACGACGCGGCGACCAAACATTTGTTTGATAACCGATACGGCACCGGTCAATCGACGATCGACGGCGTGATTCGCGCAACCGACATGCTGATCGCAGGCAAGAAGGTCGTGGTCGCGGGCTACGGCTGGTGCGGCAAGGGGGTTGCATCCCGAGCGCGAGGTATGGGCGCGAAAGTTATCGTCACCGAAATCGACGCCGTGAGGGCTTTGGAAGCCTCCATGGACGGTTTGGAAGTGATGACGATGAGAGAAGCGGCGCGAGTCGGCGATCTCTTCATCACGCTTACCGGCGATATGCACGTCATTGCCGAAGATCATCTCAAAGCCATGAAAGATGGCGCGGTGATTTGTAACTCCGGCCACTTCGACATCGAAATCGATCTTAAGGCGCTGAAGAAGCTCTCCACCAAAGTGGAGAAGAACGTGCGTAATTTCGTCGACGCCTACGTGCTTCCTGGCGGAAAGAGAATTTATCTGCTCGGTGAAGGTCGCCTTGTCAATCTCGCCGCGGCCGAAGGTCATCCGGCTTCTGTCATGGATATGAGCTTTGCGACGCAGGCTCTTGCGTCGGAGTGGGCCGTGAAAAATCAGACAAAACTCACGCCGAAAGTCTACGACGTTCCGAGCGATGTCGAGAACTGGGTAGCGAAACTGAAACTATCCTCGATGGGCATTCGCATCGATAGCTTGACCAACGAACAGCAGAAATATCTCTCGTCCTGGGCGCACGGAACATAGTTTTAGATTCGATCATTCGAAAGGCTTCGGTAGCTCTTCTCTGCCGGAGCCTTTTCATTTTCGGGAATCTAGTTGTAATTCGGCAGGGCACCTTGACGAATCACACCGCCGCGGACTAATAATTCTTACAATCACCATAAAGGCGCCATTGAGCCGTAAGGAGGATTCCATGTCCGCTCTGCAAAAATTCATCGCATCCGCTCGTGAGCTCCACGCCGAAGAAAAGGACCCCGCAACACGCTGGGAGAAAATGACACCGCTGTTGCAGGAATTGCTCGCCGACCCGTCGGTGAAAGAGCAGTCACGGAGCTGGCCTGACTGTTCGCAAGGCGGCGAGCGCGCGGAAAACTTGCTCTTCTACGAGGATGCCGATTACAAGTTTGTCATCAATGGTCTCATCAAAGCGCCGCACACGCGCACGCAGATTCACGATCACGCGCATAACTGGACGCTCTATGGTGTGCTCGACGGGACCGAGTCAATCGAGCGCTACGAGCGCGTCGATGACCGGTCAAAACCTGATTACGCCGAAGTGCGCAAATCGGTCAACGTGAAGGTCGGCGCCGGCAGGATCGATCTGGTTCCGCCGTATGAGATTCACGCCGAGGAAAGCGGTGACGAACGAACCGTCGCGATCATCGTCCGAGCCGAGAGGGCCGGCGGTTTTCTGCAGGGCCGTTACGATCCTGTTTCCAATAAATATTGGCAGGGCTACGGTCCGAAGCAGATTCCTTATACGCTTAAATAGCGACTTGCGCCGAGTATCATCATTTTTCGTAGTCATTTTGCAGGGAGGACCCCGTGGCCGAAAATTCGATCCCAAGTAGGCCAAAGATTGCGGTCTTTTCCGGACCGACCGCGACAATTCAAAACAGCGAGCCGCTGGTCACGAGCAATAAGGCGAGAGAGAAATACGGATTGCTGTTACGCACGAACGCCGACGGCTCACGGATGCGATTCGACGTTCTGCGCGCGCAGCGTTTAGCCGCGCCTGTCACAGTTTACATCGAGCAGTTCAGCGCGCATCCACTCGAGCGAGACGCCGCGCAACTTTACGGACCGCCGGATGGCTATTTAGATTCGACCGGTATTTTTCATAAAGAGCGCACAAGTCCAAGTGATAAACCGGTTTATGAAGTGACTCTCAAACCGGATGACGGTCTTTACCCGCTGCCCTACATGGCTCGCCAAATCAACGGGCAGGCGTGGGAGATGGACGGCACGGAAAAAAATGTGCCGGCGGAACTGTGCCGTGTGCCTTTCTTTCCGGACGGCTCGAGACTGTTTGAAGAGATCGACCGCTTAGGGATTTCCGACGATGGCGTCGGTTGCCTGCTCACGGGAAAGGCCGACTTTGACTTTTTCCGTGCGTTGCCGTCCGGCGGTTACGCAACGGGCCGTAGCGCCGGCGAGCGAACCGATGTGGGCGAGGGTGATATTGCGCCGGAGATTCGCGGCGTAGATTTCTTTCCCTACCGGCCCGGTTATTTGCGCAAAGAACCGCCGATGGCGGCGCTGGCACGCGTGACCAATATCGTGCAACGGGCGCTCGCAAGCGGCAAATATCTAGGCGCGATTTGGCTCGAAGGCAGTCCGTTCGTCGAAGAGACAACTTACTGGCTCAATCTGTTGATCGATGCGACAGCACCGATCTGTGGAAATTCTTCCCAGCGGCCTCATGGCGCCATCGCCAACGACGGCGATCGTAACATCGTCGACTCAGTCGATTACATTACGTCGCGCATTTGGGCGGACGAGAACGGGCGCGATTGTATCGGCGCGGTGGCGATCCTCGATGAGCAGATTTTCACCTCGCGCGACGTGCAGAAATCCGACGCGCGGCCCGGCGGCTACGTCGCTACTGGCGGTCATGGCGGCATCATCGGCAGAATGGGCCATCCCGGACCGCCGCAATTTTCGTTCAAGCCGGTCAAGCGGCATACGCACGCTTCCGCGGTGAACATAAGCCGTCTGCCGAGCGCGGTTCAAGGTTCCAGGGTTCAAGGTTCAAAGGTTGGTTGCGTTACAGTTGCGATTAAAGATGGCGCGGGGAATTTGTTGCCCGCGGCGATTCCTAAAGTGACGATTACCAAGCATGCGCGCTACTTGCCCGAGGACACTTCGGGCGATGCGAGTAGCGAGGTCGACATTCTCGCCCGGATTGAAAAAAATCTGCGCGACTCGCCGTTGGCTGGATTTGTCGCCGAGGGCTCGGCGCCGTTTGGCGCTATGAGCAATTCCGTCGACGCCGCGCTGAAGCGCGCCACGTTCAGCGGCATGCCAGTGGTGAAAGTTGGCCGAGGGAACGCCGGCGGATTCGTCGATCCGACGCGCGATCCGCTGGCGATTGCGGGTAGTAACCTTACGGCGACGAAGGCGCGGTTGTTGCTGATGGCCTGCTTGATGAAATGCGGTTGTTTGCCGCCGGCGGCGGATCCGACGAAACCGACGGCAGCCGAGACAGAAGCAACCAAAGAAAAGTTGGCTCAATACCAAGAAATTTTCAATACGCACTGACAGGCTTTAGCGGGTCGGTCGTGTGGAGGCAATTTATGTCCGGAAAACATGGACATTCGCACAAACCGTTCGAAGGGCACATGCATGACTTCGATGCACATATTAGGGCCGTCGAAGAAGATTTGGAGTACTACCGGGCTAAGCGCTTTGAACCGCGCATTTTCTATTTACTCCGGCGCGGCGTGGTGACGTTCGCTGATTTGTTGAAGGCCCGAGTGGCGC
>DASPXM010000273.1:0-6452 GCA_035637295.1 Verrucomicrobiia bacterium | reverse complement strand
CCGTTTGCCCGTTCGACGACTTGAATCTTGGTTAGGTATCCCATGCAAAGCGTCTCCCTTAATCCGAAATCGGGAGACAACTATATCATAGTTATATAGCTATGCATAAACATTTTTATACAATTTTTTCACAGCTTCCCTTTATTCAAAGGGGGAAGTTTCGTTCCAGGACTCTAACCCCTCTTTGGAAAAGAGGGGAAGGGGAGATTTTTGGGCGGGGTGAGGGGCAGGAATTATGTCGCGAACTTCTGGGTCAGCACACTAGCTAGTGCTCGCCCTTCTCTTACGGTTCTCCATAGAATCGCACCGCGTTATCCCACATGAGCTTGCGCAGGGCTTCGTCACCCAGGCTATTCCACGACAGGACCTTGTCGATTGATTGGGGAAATCTGGATTCGGCATGAGGGTAATCCGAGGCGTACATCAGCACGTGGTCGCCGAGAAAGTCGGTGACCATCTTGGCCATCTTCTCACCCTCGTGAATGACGATGCCCGCAAAGAAGCGGCCGCCGACCATGTAGTCGCTGAACTTGTGCTGGATATTTTCGGGAATCGCGCCCTCTCCTATGTAAATCGCTTGATCATCCATCCGGCTCGCCCAAAAGGGCAGCCAGCCGAACCCGGATTCGAGAATGCCAAAACGAATATTCGGGTAGCGATCCAGGATACCGCAGCCGAAGAACGACGGCACGGCTCGCATCGCGCCCCAGGGATGGGATGCCAGCCGGCCGATGAATCGATTGTCCCAAAGGTCCCGATAACCGGGGAAGCCAAAAGAAAAACTGTGATGAACGATAGCGAGACCTTCTTCGTCCGCAGCTTTCCAGATCGGCTCGAGGTCCGGATGGTCCAGCGGCTGGTCGAGCGCGAGCCGGGGCTCTACGCCCACCGCCCAGCCGCTGCGGCTCCATTTTTTGATCTCTTTGACCGAATCTTCGACGCGAAGACCGCTGGCGATGATCAGTGATTTGAGGCGATGAGGATCTTTGCTGGTGAAATCGTTCAGGTACCGATGCTGGGCCCGAATGAAGGCCATCTCCAAATCGGCGTCGTCAGTGCTGGGGATTCCTCCGGGCACCATCATGTGGACGTCAACTCCTTCCTCGTCCATGTCGCGAATGCGCGCCTCGACATCGAAATCGCCGCCGCCGTAGCGCGGAAATTTTTCCCCCATGAAGCGCTGAAACGTGCGCTCTCCCTTTTCTGGTGCGGCGGCTTGGCCGAGCATGCGCATCGACTCTTTGTTCCAGCCTTCGTTTCGGGTGCGAAAGCGAAAGTAATGGCGGTGCGGCGCTTCGTAGCGTTCTCCCGCCATGCCGATGCGCACGGGGACCTTGCCCCATTGCGGCGCTTGCTCGCGCCGGTCGGGATCGAGATAGGGAATGATGGTTTCTACCGTCGGGCGGAGATGGGTGTCGCAATCAAAAACTTTGACGCCGGTGCGCATGTTTCATTTCCTTTCTACTTCGTACTTTCTTTGGGAAAGCCAAAAGCTTCAACCGCCATGGCCATCCACTTGTCGGAATTATGAAAGTCGGCGAAACCGTTGATACAGAGTTTTTTCCCTTGGATCGTTTTTGACATGTTGCTTCCCGGGTAGAAAATGGAACCGATGAAGTCTTGCTTGTCAATGACATCTTGACCCTCGGGACTGGCTTCATGCTCGATAAACAACATCGCAGCATATGGATGTTGTGCCGAGGCGAGCACGAGCTCCAACGCTGTGAGCCGCACGGGCACGGGCTCGACCATCTTGAGCTGGAGCGTGCCTGTCGGGTCCTTGGCCATCGCTCTCGTGACGGATTGATAATGCGTTCCAGAGTGAATGGCATATTCGCCCGCCTGTATGGAGCTCAAAGCCCTGCTGTGGCCGCGCGACCAGATCGGGTTTTGGTCGCGCAAGCCCCTTGCGTACTTCAACATCCACTCCAAACCAAGGCCCTCTTGCGGGCAGGCCGGATAGGCGGCAAACGGATGAGGGCGCATGTCCACTAAGAATTTTCTTCCTTTGAACTCCGGCTTGAGAAAATCCTCCCACCGGTTAGGAACCTTATCGGGCGGCATCAAGTTCTTGTTGTAGGCGACCACCGACAGCGCGCTGCCGAGCGCTGCGAGCGCGCGATGCTTGGGATCGATCATCTTAGGCGGTATGCGCAGCACGCCGGTTTGGGCCATTCCCAGGAGATCGAATTTTTTCGCAAAGGGAATGTACTCCGGATAGAATTCCGTCGAGGCGTGGCTGACGTCAAAGTCATTCCTGCTCCCGGACTTTAATTCCATAATGAAACGTTGCGCGGAATCGGGACCGGTGATCTCGAGTATCTCGATTTTCAAGAAGGGATATTTTTTCTTGAAGCCCTCCATGATGCTCGAATAGATGCTCGGATCCAATCCGCTCAAAACTTTAACGGCCCCTTCCTGCTTCGCTTTGGCGACAATCGCATCGCGGCTGGTTTCGAAAATGAAGCCCTTGGCTTCTGCGTCTTTTTTCGCCTTCAACAAAGCTGCGTTGGACTCGGCGGCCGAACCATTCGTAGTAAGCACGAAACTTCCCAGGAGAAGAAACAACAGGGCTCGTGTGCACGGATCGATTTTCATATGCACCTCCTCAGGATATGGTTCGTGACGGGAGAGAAGTCCTCAGCGGCATGACTCAGGACTCGCAATGGGGATCAACGATCGTCTTGGGTCCAGGCGGAATTTTAGCCGGCGATATCGAATCGTACCTCGGTTGAAATTTATCCTGATAATGTTGCGGCATTAGCCATCAGAGGCACGTTGTGCGGCTGCTGTGGTGCCATCCTCTCACACGCGCTTCGTGCTATTTATGCGCCCGACAGGCGCTTTTCCCCACCGACTTTCATCTTTGCGCGCTAGTAGCCACAACGTTCTGCTACCGCCTGAACTCGCTGGTACTCCTCCGCCAATTCCCTCCTTCCCCTCAATTCCTTGTAGGCCTCTGTGACCAAGTCCTGGGCGCACACGTCCGCGATAGCGGGAACTTCGTACTCCAGCCCACCAATCAGCTTTTCCTCGCGGAGCATGTCCTCGAATCCCGTCGCTAGACCATCGAGCGGAAATGGCATCGATTCCAAACCTCGTGGGGTGTAGCGGGAAGCGTTGTGTATCCGCTCTTCCGGGTCCGGCGTCTGCAGGCGGAGCCTTTTGTCGAGGTTATAGAGATACTCGAAATTTTTCGGCATATCGCGGACAAACCAGTAAGAACGGATCAGCCCTTTGAGAAAACTCTTGACCAGATCCGGGCGCTCCTCGAGTATCCGTCCCGTCGCAGCGATAATCCGCTCGGGGCGTCCATTGGGATACTGGTCTTTTGGCACCACGAGAACGTTGCAGCCCTCTTTCTTGAGCGTTTCCGCCATCCAGCCTGACACCGGAGCGCACTCTACTTTACCGCTCCTCAGAGCCTCGACGAGCAGATGAGTGGAGACGCCGCATCTCACCCATTCCACGTCTCGCTCGATATCCAACCCCGCCTTGCGCAACTGGATCTGTATGCCCCAGTGACGAATACTGTTGAAGTCGCTGATGCCGACGCGCTTTCCCTTGAGATCCTGCAGCGACTTGATGTGCGGCGGCCCGACCCAGGCAGCGGTGTGCTGGTTTCTCCAACCGGCGATGATGTATACGTCCGCGCCCCGCGAGCGTTGAAAAAAAATTGTCCGGGACTGAACATCGAGAGCGATATCAACTGACTTCTCCTTCATCGCCTGGGAGATTCCCAGCTTTTCCAGACCGAATGGAACCATCGGATCGCGCAGGACCTGATAGGCGAGGGATCCATCGCCGGTTTTGAGACCCTCGTCGTAAAAAAAGTTCATCTCATGGGCCGACATCACCGGCAGGAGATGAAGCACATGATAACATGTCGGAGCGATGCGCAGTTTGCCGTCTAACATAGTTCTCCCCCAAAGTTGTTCTTACTTAGCGCCGGGAAAGCCCCAGGTGGCGGCGATTTTTTTTATTATGCCGGGCTCGTATTCGGGGCGATCCCATCCCTCGAAGATAGTCTTAGACCCCCATTTCTGAATTAGCCTCCACTTATCGCTCTCTTTGATGTAGGGCGAGCCCCTGCCGACTCGGTCGTAAGCTTTTTGTCCGTCAGGAGAAGCCAGCCAGCCGGCCAGGAGCAGAGCCGCGTTCGGATTCGGCGAGCCTTTAGTGATCGCCATTATTTCTCCCAGGCTGACAGGCACTTCCTTCGGCAAAGCCATCGCCAATTTCGCTTTGGGATCGCTTCTCAACAGCGAGAAGATCGTCGCGTAATGAGCGCCACACATAATCGGATATTCGCCTACGGCGACTTGTGCGACAGCCTCTGTTTGGCCGTTCTTCCAGATCGGTTGGTTGTTTTTAAACTGGGCCGCATATTCGAGAATTTTTGCTTCTCCCCAAGACTTGTAAAGCCCGCTCAAAAATCGCGGGTGCGTATCCACGGCAATCTTTCCCTTCCAATAGGGATCGAGACAATCCGACCAATCTTTGGGGATCCGGTTAGCTGGAACCAAGGAAGGATTATAACCGATAATGCGCAAGTTAAAGCCCGACGCATTGAAATATCCATCAGGACTGAGGTGGATCTCGGGCACGTTGGGGAATAGCTTGCGCCACTCGATTGGACCCGTCAGCACTCCTGCTTTGACAAACCTATTCTGCATCGCGGCCGGGACGTCATAGAGGTCATATTCCACCACGCCCGCCAACACTTCATTGAAAAGTTTTTCCGCTCGGGCGACGCCGCTCACCGGCGTGAGATCGACTTTGATCATCGGGTACTTCTGATTGAAACCCTTGAGAACCAAAGGAGCTTCCTCCACTGTCAACCCGCTGCCGACGCGCACCTTGCCCTCTTTGGCGGCCAACTTCACAACTTCGTCGAAGGTTTTGCCGATGCCGACCGACTGGGAAACCGCCCGCCCGGAGAAAATCAAAATGCCAACGAGGACGCTCGTCAAAACCATCGATAGCTTGAGCAACCTGACGTTTTTAGTCATGGAATCTCCTCTTTGTGGTTACTTCTCGTTCCCCGGGTTTATCATCGCGAGAGATCTGGGGCTAGACGACACAAAAATTTTTGGTAGTGGTTTAGATAGCTCAAGATCTCTCACGGAGTCTACCCTGAGTACGATCGAAGGGTTCGAGATGACAGTTCAATTAGTTTGTTGTCATTCCGAGTCCTTCGGAGGACTCAGGATAAACTCCGCGAGGAATCTTTCTCCACATCAAGATTCGTAGCGCACGCTAACTGAATCACTACCGAATTTTTGGACATCGACCGATGACTATCAAATCATGCAAGGCCGCGTCAATGTAGAGTGTTCCGAGGTATTGTTTCAACGCACTTGCCAGATCTTCGAGTCCTGGATAGGGTAGGCCACATGGAAATTAAATACGGACTGATCAGCGCGGACTCCCACGCGGCATTCGACCGAGACACCTTCACCTCCCGCATGTCGACAAGCAAATGGGGCGACCGCATTCCGCATGTGGCTGCGACACAAGGCAACGGAAAACCAAGCGATGGTTGGAGCATTTATGGCCAGCCGCCTCGCGGCAGCGTGTGCAATTGCCCGGCGGTAATGGGCGACCCCTTTCCTACCTGGCCGACGCTCTGGGAAGAAGTGCCGCGGATGGCGTATGATCCGAAGGAGCGGCTGAAGGCGTTGGACATTGACCGCGTCGATGCCGAGGTGCTCTTTCCCAATCCACCCGGTGGCTCGTTTTACGAATTCGGCGACGTCGAGTTTGAATTCGCCGTCGTCCAGGCCTACAACGACGCGTTAGCGGATTGGCGGCGCGTAAGCGACCGCTATCTGCCACTCGTGATCCTTTCCTATTTAAGCGACCCGAAGATCATTGCGCGCGAGATCGAGCGCGCTGTGATCAACGGCCATCGCGGCGTGAACGTCGCCGGCAAAATGCCCAAGGGACTTCCCCACCTTGCTGCCCCCCATTGGTCTCCGGTTTGGGATGTTTGCCAGCAATTGAACGTGCCCATCCATTTTCATGGTTCGGCGGGACTCGATACCGCCGCGTCGGCAAAAAAATGGAGCGGCTATTCACCCCGGCAAGCCCATTCGGCATCGACCAGCACCTCTTCGGTCACGCCGGCGCAAATCATTCCTCATTTTATTTTCTCCGGCATCACGGAACAATTTCCGCGGCTCAAGCTGGTTTTTGCTGAGGCCGGAATCGGCGGACTCAACTACGTGCTGGCGGCCTGCGACCACGAGTGGGAATGCCGCCATCTCTGGACCGAAGGCATTTCCACGCGCCCGAGTGAGACCGTGCGCCGCCAGATGTATGTCAACTTCTGGTTCGAAGCCGAAGGCATCAAGCTCCGCGAAGAAATCGGCATCGACAACCTGATGTGGGAGGCGGATTTCCCGCACGTGGCCTCCTACTACCCGCGCTCCTGGGACGCCATCGAACGC
>DASPXM010000272.1:0-5303 GCA_035637295.1 Verrucomicrobiia bacterium | reverse complement strand
GCTTTTCCATTTTGTGTCCAACAAATCTTCCCACTGCTTCGGCGCTTCCTTATCGCTGACCATCTTGGGATTGTAGCCGATGGTGGCATAGTTGATGTAGATCGCAGTCCAGTACCCGTTGGGATCTTTGAACTCGGGAATAAAGCTCTTGGCTTCCGCCGACCGGTACGGCGCGAGCAATTTGGCGTCGATCAACGCGTCGACTTCGCTGATCGTGACGATGTCGAACTCCGAGTGATTGGCCCGCGCTTCGGTGATGATTCGGTTTAATGTTTTTTCGCCGCTGGCGCGAAAGATCTCGCCTTTAATTCCGGGGTAAACTTTCTCAAAGTCATCCAGCAATGGCTTTGACTCGGTCACGTTGGTCGATGTGTACCAAACGAGTTTGCCTTCCTTCTTTGCCGCATCGATCAGCTTGGTTTTTTCATCGCTTTGGCCCCATGCCGGCTGTCCGCTGAGAGAAAAGAAAATGGCCCAAAAGCCCACACAGACCAGTCGTGCAAAAACTGAGCTCATCACGCTTACCTCCGCACTCTTATTAGTCCGTTAAACCCTGCGAACGAATGAGTATAGGAAACGATTAAGGGAAGTCAATTAGGGAGTCGATTCGGAGATTTACCGCGGAGGCGCTGAGGACGCTGAGGGAGAAATAGGGGCGACCGGCCGGTCGCCCCTACTCTGAGTACTCTGTGCCTCTGCGGTGAAGTCGACTTCGCGTCTGAAACTCGTGCCCTTCTTAATAAAAATCATTTCTACGGAAGATAACCGCGCTCGCGCCAGAAACGCTCCGCTGCCGGATGGAGCGGCACTTCAAGGTGGCCTTCGGGCGTGTCGCGCACCATTTGCGCGAGCGGCAGCGGCGCGTCCTTCGCCCAAGGGACTCGACCTTTGCTCGCTTCGAGAGCACGGCAAAAATCAATGACCAAGTTATCGGATGTATTCTCGCCGGTGTAGATCGGCCAGCCGCTGAAGTCGAGCGTTGGAATATCAGCGGCGAGTTTGGGGAAATATTTCTGTTCGATCAGACCTCGGCGCAAACCGACTGCTTCCAGTCGCCGCAAAATCGTCTCGTCCAAAGAGAGAAAGGTCATGCCCAGCTCGAGTGCCATGTTGCCCCATGCGCTCGCGCCTTCATCGAAGATGGCATCGATCTCGCCGCGCTCGATCGCGCCGATGCGGTTCGCGCCATACGGCATGCCGCCGTCATAGCGCACTTCGCCGCCCCATGAGAGCACATCGTCGAGCGAGAACCCGGCAGCCGCAAGCACATGGTTAATAATGACATGGAGGGAGTGGTCCGGCTGGCCGCGCAGCGAAACTCTCAATGGGAACTTTCGCGCGCGGATATCGCTGAACGTTGTCAGCCCGGTTTTCTGTTTAACCGCAAACACCATCTGGTCCAAAGCCGGTAGCACCGCGATCACGCGCAGCGGAATGGGTGCGTTGAATGGCGCGCTGCCCAAGGCCGCGAGCTTGAGGATCATCGATGGATTGATCATCGCAAACTGCACTTTGCCGGCGGCGACTTCGTGAATCGTCGCCGGGCTATCACTCGCAAAAAGCGTCACCGGCCATTCATCGGCGCCCTGTTCGCGCAGGCTCACGCGCGCCTGAAGGTAGGGAAAATCCTTTTGGCTGACCAACTGGGAAGCCACTTCGAGCATCAAACGCGAGCGCGTCGTGTGTGGATGCGTGCGCATGCGCGTTGGCTTGAGAGTGACGTCTTTTTTGCTCATGATATGAAACCTCTTGGTGATTGACAAAATGAGTTCAGAGAGATTCATCGCGCCAAGACGCCAAGAGCGCAAAGAAAAATATCTTCTCGTTTTGCCGAACTTGGCGTACTTTGCGTCTTTGCGCGAGTCATCCGCTGTTTTCGATTATTTCCCTTTGAGCTCGCGATACACTTCGCGGGCCAAGCTGAAATCCGCGACGCGAGATATTGGCACCGACAGCTTGGTATTCGAAACCTTCAAGCTTTCCTCGATGCCCGCCTGCAGTGCCTGGTCCGATGCGATGCCGCTGTCCGTCCAGGTTTTTATCATCATCTCGAAAGCTTTGTCGGCAATTTCTCTTTCGAGCTTCCATTTCGACATAATCAGCGCAATGGAGTCCTGACGCTGGGCGCGCGCCTGGGCCATGCCTCTAAACGCCACGGCAATCATTTTTTTGATCTGATCGGGCCGCTGTTGCAGCCAGCGTTCCGAAACGCCAAAACCACCGTTGATGCTTTCCATCGTGTCGCCCATGAATGCC
Organism: Verrucomicrobiia bacterium; assembly: GCA_035637295.1. Taxonomy (GTDB): domain Bacteria; phylum Desulfobacterota; class Binatia; order UBA9968; family UBA9968; genus DP-20. The sequence goes on along the minus strand of DASPXM010000272.1, from coordinate 3,047 downwards.
AATCTTCGCAGCCCTAAACGCTCGGCATGAATGTCCGCGGGAAGTGTCAACGTTGTCGCGTCCACAGCGCCCGCTCTGAGCGCTTGGAGTCTGTCCGGTGTATTGCCGATGACGCGCAGGGTCATTTCTTTGTCGGCATCGATGCCGGCATCCTTGAGCAAGCGCCTCGATAAGAAAGATTCTCCCGATGTGAGGGTGGCGACGCCCAGGACTTTTCCTTTGAGCTCTTTGATGGAACGAATGTCGGGACGCGACATCAGGGAAAACAGCGGCCGATCGTTATAAACCATCACTAGCTTTACGGGGAGGCCGCGAACCGCCGCATTGAGTGTCGTGCCGGCGAAGATCACATACTGAATGTCACCCGAGACCAGGGCCGTAACCGCAATCGTCGGCGGAATATTGATGAGCTCGGCGTCGAAACCGGCTTGCTCGAAGAACCGGTTTTCTTTGGCAACGATGAGTGGAAAGGGAATCAGTCCGCCGACGGAGTAGCCGATGCGCACCCGTTCGAGGTCGCGGGTCGCGGCGCGTGCGAGTTGAGCGGTGGGGAATAAGACCAATTGGACTAATAGAACCAGTAATAATGCACTCGGTCAGATTGCGACGGCCTTGGTGTTCATTCACGGCCAGCGATTGCGGTTCTGCGGGCGCTTGGCCCAGTAGTCTTCAAAGGCTTTTGGCCCGGCTCGTTCGTAGACGCGCCTGTGCGTCGCTTGGTCGGCTTCATGCGGCACCACGCGCTCGGAATACTGCAAGTGCGTTACTCGTCCTTCGCCCGCCGCCTTTTCGGCTGCCAACAAGTCGTCTAAAAACTGGCGCAGCTCGGCATGGTTGGCCATGTTGCTGCGAAAGATGAGCCGGCCATCTTTGTGGATGACGAAAAGAGCGTTGGGCCAAACCCCGTAGGCACGATGAATTCGACCATCGAGGTGATCGACGAGGATTGGCAATTGAATATTTTCCAATCGCCTCAAGTCGCGCGCGTAAGCGAGCTTTTGTTCGAATGAGCTATGCGCAGCGTAATTTTCCGCCGGGTGCGATTCACGCGTGTAAAGTAGAAAAAAAGAAACTCCGTCGCCATCGAATTCGGTCTGTAATTGATTGAACGCCGGCACTTCAAAGGCGCACATCGGGCTGGTCACCGCGCCGGTCATGACCACGACATGCCGCTTGCCGCGGAAGTCGCTCAAGCGAATGGCCGCCCCGTCCAAGTTCGAAGCCTCGAAGTCGGGGGCGGCGACGCCGACTTTCGCCGCCATGGTCTCGCCGGGAATGGTTGGCGTCGACGCAGCGGCGGCAAATTCTTCCGAATTGTAGGTGCGTTCTTCGTCGGTCATTGTCTCGCTGGCCGGAAATGAAAATCAATAATTAAGGAACCGTGACACGACAGCCATGGGACACAAGAATTTTCCCTCTCCACCACGTCTTCGTGGGGGAGAGGGTTAGGGTGAGGGGGCGTCACTTTCGGTACCCTCACCCTTCCCTCTCCCGCAGCGGGCGAGGGATCGGAAAGTTCGTCTTCTATGGCGACTTCTCAAAAGTAGTTGGCATGACGGCAAAAAAATTCCTCTCAGTAAAACATCACCGGCTCTGCTCACGATAAACCCCGATCGCTTCTTGCAGCGCCCGGTCGGTCGTCGAAAAGAGAACGGCAGGAATGCTCTCGGACGAATTCTTGTGGTGGTGCCAGCTCCAATTGGGTACAACAAAGAAATCACCGGCTTCCCACGCGAGTTTTTCGCCGTCAACTTCAGTAACCCCGCTGCCTTCAACGACGTAGTAGAGTTGACTCGAAGTGTGACGATGCTGTGCTGTTTCTTTGCCCGACTCGAGCATTTGAATCCAACAGGAAAAAGTCGGAAACGTCGACCCGCCGGTCACCGGATTACGATACTCGAGACACTTGCCATCGAAGGGGCTTTCATTTTCCGGCAGCATTTCGCACAAGGCGCGGCGAGTTTCGCGCCATTTGTAGACCAGCGACTTGAGCGGCTGACCCGGCGGCGCCAGCAAGCCGGGATTGCGCGCCGCTGTATCCATAGGACTATTAAAGAGTCGCACATCCTCGGCGGGATGTGGTTCCTGAAACATCGTGCGCAGCATGCGCATGAGCCCGGAGTCGAGACAATCGATCCAGATCGCGTCGCGCTCCGTCTCGTTGATGTGATTGTGCCACCCCCAGCTTGGCTGGATAACCAGGTCGCCACGTTCCATCACACATTTCTCGCCATCGGTGATCGTGTAGACGCCTTCGCCGCCTTCGATGACGAAGCGCATGGCCGCGTTGGTGTGACGATGGGAGTAGACGGCTTCGCCGGCTTTTACCAATTGCACCGCCATGTTGAGCGTGTGGCTCGTGCTCTCGCCCATATTGGGATGAACCAAACTGATGGCGCGCCGCGCGCCTTTGTAGTTCGTCGTGATGAGTCTGCCCGCTGCCTCGAGTCCAGCGCGAATTTTTGACCATTTCCAAAGAATGGGTTTTCCGAACGGCGACGGCTCCCGGCGCAGAGTTTCCTCGCGCGCCCAAAGACCACGCATTGAATCCTTCGCCAATTCAGCGTCAAGAGATTTAAGATCGGCAATTTCAGCACTCACGGGCTGCTCCTCTTGGGATGCGCAATGATTTTTCAAATACGAGGTCGGATGGGCGACCACGGGGGATCGCCCCGACAAAATCCTGGCGGAACTCAACAGGACCCCATTCTATTCATCCGCCAGATGAAAATATTTCACCGCGTTGCCGACCGTCATTTTCCACAGCTCTTCTTCCGACACGCCGGCGAAATTTTCGGCGATAACTTTTCGTGAATTCGGCCAATCTGATTCGAGATGTGGAAAATCGCTCGCCCACATGACCTTGTCGACGCCCATCTCTTGGCGCGCGATGCGCACACCGACCGGATTGCGATTGAAACCCCAGTAGCAGTGTTCGCGGGCATATTCGCTCGGCATACAGCTGAGGCGCGGCAGTCCTAAGACGCGCTCGGCCCAATACTGTTGGCGGCCATATTCATTGTCCATCTGGTCCATCCAGTTGGGCA
>DASPXM010000271.1:0-55519 GCA_035637295.1 Verrucomicrobiia bacterium | reverse complement strand
CCGGATTTTGGAGACCTGGTTGGTAGGGGGGAGATTTCCCTTCTATGCCGTCGCCACGGGAAGCGAAGAGCTGATTGCGTTGGCGAAAAAAGGACTGCCCATCAAGCAGGTATTTTTTCCGAAACAACTCGGCGTGATCCGCGCCGGCGGCTCCGGCTGCTGTATCTCGGCGTTTGCCAACGCGCCTCATCCCAGCGCGGCCAAACTGTTTATCAATTGGTTTCTCTCCAGGGAAGGCCAGACTTTGACGCACACGATGATTCCCAACCTCGATCGCTCGTCTCTGCGCAACGACATACCGGCCGGCGAGGTGGTGCCGGAGCAACGGCGCGCCGCCGGCGTAGAGTATGCCTTTCCGGACGCCGACCCCAAGTTCGGCACGCGTCAGGAAGAAGCACAGAAATGGGTTTACAAGATCTGGGAGTCGAGGCAGAAGTAGTCGATCCGTCGAGGATCGAAGATAGAGAATAGAGGTTCGCGATCGTCTATCCTCGATCCTCCATCCTCGACTGTGAAAACCAGTGGACCACTCACCGACAGTCGCGGAATTCCCTGCGCTAAGTCATGCGCGCACGCCCCGCCTGACGAAAGGTCACTTCGTCATGGCGGCGGTGCTGCTTACGCTCGGCTATTTTTTCATCTGGCCGGTGCTGCTGCTGTTGATCAATAGCTTCAACGCCGCATCCGATTGGTTCGTTGAACCGCGCACCTGGGGAGTGAAGCATTGGGTGAATGCATTTCAGCGCCCCGGTTTACTTCGTTCTTTAGGTAATTCTCTGCTTATATGGTCGATGACCGTGGCTTGCAGTTTTCCCATCGGCGTAGCGATCGCCTGGGTTTTGGCGCGCACGAAAATTCCATTCAGCCATACTTTGGAATTTTTGTTTTGGGTCTCCTATATGGTTCCCGCTCTTCCCACTACGATCGCTTGGATCACTCTGTTGGACCCGGACATCGGCATGATCAACGTCGCTCTGAAGAAATTGTTCCAACTTGACCAGGGACCGTTCAACATTTTCAGCATTCCCGGCATCGTGTGGGCGAACTTGATGGGCCACGGCATCTCGATCAAGGTGATGCTTTTGACTCCGGCCTTTCGCAACATGGATGCGACGCTGGAAGAAGCCGCCCGAGTCGGCGGCGCCGGCAATTTAAGAACTCTTTTCAAAGTCACGCTGCCCCTGATGATTGCGCCGATGATGATGGTTTTTGCTTTGCAACTCCTGCGGGTCTTTCAGTCTTTTGAAACGGAGTATCTATTAGGCTTGCCCTTCGGCTTCTTTGTCTACTCAACGAAGATTTTTGCGTTGATCAGAAACCAGGTTCCCAATTATGGAGAAGCCACGGTCCTCGCCAGCATCACATTGATAATGATCGCGTTGATCATTCCACTGCAGCGCTGGATTCTTGAACGGCGCCGCTACACCACCATCACCGGCAGTTTTCGACCTGGCCTCATCGATCTCCGCCGGTGGAACTATGTGGCCTTCACGGTGATCGCCTTGCTGCTCACCTTCCTGACTGTCGGGCCCCTAGCCATTTTAGTGTTGGGAAGTTTCATGCAGCGAATCGGTTACTTCGTGTTGGGATTTACCCTCGACCATTGGCGCTTCGTGTTGACTGATCCGGTGTTTGTCAAAGCGCTTCGCACCACGCTGATTCTTGCCGCCACCGCGGCGATTCTAAGCCCGCTTTTGTTTTCGATTCTCGCTTACATTTTGGTACGCACGCGCTTGCCGGGCCGGGGCGCGCTGGACGCGATGATCTGGTGCGCCGGCGCCATTCCCGGCATCCTCGCGGGGCTTGGTCTTTTATGGGTATTCATAGGTACGCCACTGCTGAATTTTATGTTCGGCACCATCTGGGCGCTAATCCTCGTCGTCCTGCTTCAAGGCAAGACCACCGGCGTCAACATCATGAAAGGCGTGTTCGTCCAGGTCGGCGCGGACATGGAGGAAGCCGCGCGCGTCTCCGGTGCCGGCTGGATCAGGACCTATTTCCGCATCTGGCTGCCGCTGTTGATGCCGACTTTGATACTGCTAGCGGTGATGAATTTCGTCAGCGCGGCGGGCGCCACCAGCAGCATCATTTTGCTCGCGTCCCGCGATACCATGACGCTGTCACTGATGGCTCTCGAGTTATCATCGACCGCCGTGAGCAATCGCGAAGCGGCCAGCATCATCAGCATCTTCATCATCGCTTTCACCATGACCGGCGCTTTGCTCATCCGATACTTCGGCCTTCGCTTCGGCGTCCGCCATGACATGCACGAGGCCGCTTCCGGGCTTGGAAATTTGCCCCGATCCAGCGTCGCGATTCAAGATGTAAGCCGCATCACATCCTGAAGTTGTAGGGGCAGACACCGTGTCTGCCCTTCTCAGTTTTTTTTCAAAGAGCGGAAGGTGTTCTTGTTGGGGCAAATTGTCTCTTTGCCAAAGGGGGACGAACGGGGATTTTCATCATGTTGCTTTTTCCCCCTGTCTGAACTAAGCAGGCCTATGATTTGAATAGGAGGGTCTCGCGATGGCTGAAACCAATGTTGCCGATACTTTAGTTGAGTATCTGAGTTGTAAAAATGTGCGTCATATTTTCGGAGTGCTCGCGCATACCTCGTTTGCCATCGGCGATGCCATAGCCAAACGTCCTCATATGAGCTTTATCAACGCGCAGCACGAAGGCGGCGCGGGAAACATGGCGCTCGGTTACGCGCGCGCCACGAAGAAGCCGGCTGTTTGTCTGGTTTCCGCGGGCGGCGGCGCGACCAATATTGTCACCGCCGTCGCGCAAGCTCACAAAGAATCCGTGCCTTTGTTCGTTATTTCATCGGACATCGACACCGCCGCCTCGGCGAAAGGAGCTTATTCGTCGTTCCACGGCATGGAGCATGTCCGACTTTTTCAGCCGATCACCAAGCAGAGCGCAAAACTTGAACGTGTCGAAGAACTAGGATCGCTGCTGGACACGCTCTTCCGCCAGACCACGCGCGGACGCCAAGGCCCGGTTTTTCTCATCGTTCCCGAAGATCTGCAACATGAAAATCTTCCCGAGCCGTTGAGCTTCACGCCGACGGCCGAGCCCGTCGCCCCGGCGATGGATGCCGGCGCCGCACAAGCAGCCGTAGACCTCCTGCTCCGAGCCAACACTCCGGTGGTGCTCGCCGGCACCGGCGTCGACTGGGCCGGCGCCAGCGAAGAAGTGCGCGAGCTTGCCGAATTGTTGTCTCTCCCAGTCGCTGTCAGCTATACGGCCAAAGGCGTGTTTCCTGAGAATCATCCCCTCGCGCTCGGCTGCCTCGGTTTCGGCAGCCGGCCCTACTCGCGCAAGTTTTTTCAAGAGTCCGATTTGATTCTCGCCCTGGGCGCGACCTTTAGCGAAGGCACGACGATGCGCTTCGGACACGAGATCATTCCCGAGAAAGCCAAGATTATTCAGATCGACACCGATCCCGAGGAGCTCGGCAGCAATTATCCAACGGCTTTGTCGATCCAAGCGGACGCCAAGATCGCCCTGCGCGCGATCATCGATGGCGTAAAGAGCCGCCAGCCGAAGGCGAACGACGCGAGAGCGCAAGCGATTCAGCGAGCCAAACAAGCCTGGAAGAACGATCTCGATGAGAAAACTTCCAAGTCAGGTTTGACCTACGAGTCCGTGATGAAAGTTCTCAATGAGCTGCTCACGGGAAACGAGATCCTGACGACTTCGGGAATGACCGGCGACACGCTCCGCGGCATCGACGCCGTAACCCCAATTATCCACGCCGGCGAGTTCCGCGCCATCGGCACGGCGCTCGCGACCGCCATGGGCGTCAAGCTCGGCCGCCCGGACGCGCGCGTCATCTGCGTCACCGGCGACGGCTCGTTCATGATGGAGCAGCAGGAGCTGGCCACCGCGACCTATCACAAGATCCCGGTGTTTGTCCTGATCCTTCGTAACAAAGCCTATGGCGGCATGAAGCGCGACCAGATAAAAACCTACGGCGGCCGTGTGATCGGTACCGAGCTCTTCATCCCCGACCTCCCGCGCCTCGCCGAGCTCTACGGCGCCAAAGGCTTCGCCGTGACGCGCAAGGAAGAATTGAGACCGGTTTTCCAACAAGCGCTAGCCACGGATGAATTCGTCGTCGTGGATGTGAAACTGGATTAGCGACGGTATTGCGCCGCGCCATTTATTGGTGAGGGGCGGAGCAGTGACTGGCCACCGAATATTTTCATCTGGTATAGTACCGGGGTGAAGGTACGTGACGTGATTCGTATGCTCCAAACAAACGGGTGGCGACTGGTAGTAACAAAGGGAAGTCACCGGCAGTTCAAGCACAGCACAAAGCCGGGTCGCGTAACCGTCAGTGGCATCCGGGAGATGACATGCCGAAGGGAACACTGGCGTCAGTGATGCGACAAGCCGGACTCAAAGGAATGAGAAGATGAAAAAGTTACGGTATTTGGTTCGTATTAACAAAGATCCAGACAGTGATTGGGGAGCTTCGGTGCCCGACCTGCCTGGGTGTGTTGCAACCGGAAAGACTATCGATTCGGCTCTTCGACGCATTCAAAGCGCTATCGCACTTCATCTCCGTGGCTTACGCGAGGATGGCATCAAAGCACCACTGCCTCGACATCGCACAGTTGCTCCGAAGCGCACACCGCGACTGGTAGATTTTTACGCGACCGTCGAGGTTGCTGCCTAACCCTTCGCGTTAAGCGGTTCTAGTTCCGATCCGAAAAACGGCGGCAATTTTCCGCGGGATGATTCTTGATGGAACAGCGGTGCAAAAATTACAAAAATGCACAAAAATGGGTCAGAGAACTTTTTTCTTGACGGTATTGTGGTCCGGAGATACGCACCCCTTGCTCCAGACCGAGATATCGCATGGCACGCTAGCCGCGAATCACGATTCCCGCTTATCCTCATCACATTATTCAGCGTGGCAACAATCGCCAAGCAGCGTTTTTCGCCGACAATGATTACAATTTCTTTTTGGCGTGTCTTCGACAGGCCAAGATCAAATGTCAGTGCAAGATCTACGCATATGTATTGATGACGAATCATTTTCATCTTTTGGTTGAACCGGCTGAAATAGGGGACCTTGGTCGACTCATGCAGAGCGGGGGGCGCAGGTATGTTCGATATGTCAACGAGACCTATGGCCGATCGGGCACGTTGTGGGAAGGGCGATTTAAGAGTGCAGCGGTGAGTCGAGATGAAGACTTGATAGCGTGCAGCCGCTATATCGAGTCAAATCCGGTGAGAGCTGGCCTAGTGGCGCATCCAAAGGATTATTATTGGAGTAGTTATCAGCGCCGGGCGTTGGGCCTGTCGGATCGTTGGCTGGATGAATCCTTGGTACGCAGGGTTCGGAACAACTGAAAAGGAGAGACAAGAAAAGTATCGACAATGGATAGACTCACAAATTGATGAAGGAGAATGGAAGGAAATCCGACAAGCAACTCAACGGGGTCGGTCGATCGGACGAGAAATATTTCATAAACAGGTAGAAGCGATGACCGGGCGGCGTTTGGTAGGCGAAGCGCGAGGCCGACCCAAGAAGGCAACTGCAATGGCATCCGAAAAAGTTCTCTGACCCCATTTTCTCATAAATGCTGCCTGTATCCTCGGAAACCGATGAGATCGCCTCAGATCAGCGCTGTTGCATCGCGGACATATCAGCACCTTTGATTTTTCGCCACAATGGTCATCGCGGCTAATCATCAGGTTAGATTGTCATCAGGAGAGGTCCACGGAAAACGCACCAACTCTGCGCGAGAAAACCGTAATTCGAGTTTGGTTAAAAACTGCGTTTAGCGGTTATAACAAAGCTAGTCAACGAATCAATCGACCCGCTCCAATAACAGACGTCGTCCACGCACTTCTGTTGGACCGTCGAAATCTGATATGCAAGCCCAATTGCTGCAGTTTTTCAGCAGTAAACGTCCTGGAGTCACTCTGACCGTCGGATTCCTGGTAATCGACAGAAACAGAATCAGGCGTCCATAAAATGTGAAAAGAGCTGACCTCGGTTCTATCAAGGTGATCGCCCAAGCTACGCAAAAGTTGAGACAGCTTACTTGAACCTTGCGTTTGTGACGAAGAATGGGTTCGCCTCTGTTTTTGTCGGTAGGAATCAAGCCGTGAAATATCAAGCGGCGTGAAACGTAAGGGACTATGAACTGACGATCGACGACCGCTTTGCTGGGTGAAATCGCTTTCGCTAATAGCGTTTCGCAAAATCCAATCACCCGTTTGAGTCAGGGAATCGCTTCGAACGAGATAGTCTTGGCCATCTTTCTCCAGCTCGAACGTTGTAACCCTGGCGACCTCTAGCGGCTGCCCGATCACGCGTAACGATTTAGCATAAGTCATTTTGCCCTGACCACCTAGATAACTTGATCAGGCCGTACAAAGGGGTGGAAAGCTCAAGTACACATTCATGTTTCGCCCATTTTAGAGACTTGTCAATACGAGCTAAAAAAAATCTCGTAAAGCGGTATCCTGACACGGTTGAGCGACTTGCCAATATCTGACGATTTCTTTTTCGTAAATGCCGTGTCGACCGAAATATTGTGAACGTGGCACACGAACTGGTGTCTAACGGTACAGTCATGGCTCGGCTAATTTGCCTGCCCGTCTAAAATCGTTCTCCAGCTCATGTAGAATTTTTGCGAGACAGCAGGAACTTTCGTTAAACAAAGCACGCTGCCAAAGGGTTGCTCGGATGCTTGGGTGTTCTAGCGTTTGTAGTCTGGTTTGGTCGACACACGAATGACCGATCCCGGATTGCGTTCCGCTTCATCCGGCTACGAATATAATCGCCGTCAATGTATTAAGTTAGCGGTTTCCCTGAACCGATTCGCTTCGCCACTTGCGCGTGCGCGAGAATCACACGGGGGTCTCGCTGCAACGCAGCGACGTAACGCTCGGCGAAGTGGCCGGTGCTCTCTGCGGGCACTAGCTAGAAGGAAGACAGATTGCCTCATCAAAGAGTCGACGCTGGCGTTTGTTAACTGCTCTTTCGCGTCTAGAGTTTCATCGATCGCCACGATCAGTTGTGAAATCGGGCGGAGCCATGCGAAGTAAGAATCATTGGCAAGAAGTTGGAAAAAATGATCCGGCGATTGGATCGGGCCCACGTTCTTCTCGTAGACTACTTTTTCGGAGTCGACTAGCGCTTTGTGCAAGTTCAGCAACGCGCTATGTAGCTCTTGCAACCGTTGCCGGATAGCTTCCTGTTCCGGAGTCGATTGGCGCAATTCTTTTTTTCCCATTGGATAATCCGGCAAGTTTATACCGCATCGTTATGTTCCAGTTCATGCTAAACGCTGGCGGGGTCAAAAACCAGTAGGGGCGGGTTTCAAACCCGCCCCTACGCGCCGCTCGGTCGAACTGTAACCGAATGCTATCTAATGAAAGTTCCGTCGCGCAGCTCACGCAGCGTCTGCTCGATTTCCCCTCTTGTGTTCATGACAAACGGACCGTGGCGCGCGATCGGCTCGTTCAACGGCTTGCCGGACACCAGAAGAAACCGCCCCGGATTTTTTTCGGCGCTAACTTCGACGCTATCGCCGTCACCCCACACCACGAGCTTCGGTGACGCAACGAGATTTTCGCCGAAGCGCGCTTCGCCTTCGAAGACGTACGCAAATGCCGAGTGTCCCCGCGCAATTGGCTGGACAAACGATCCGCCGCTTGAGAGCGAAACATCCAAGTATGTCGGCTCGGCGGCGATGCCGCTGATCGGTCCGGCGACACCGTCGACGCTACCCGCAATCACGCGAATCGTCGCGCCGCCGTCTCGATTAACCTCGGCGATCTCGTTCGCATGAATGTTCTGGTAACGCGGAGCAGTCATTTTCAATTTCGCCGGCAGGTTGACCCACAGCTGAAATCCCGCCACCCCTTCCGGACGAACCTGCGGCATCTCTTCGTGCAGAATGCCGCGCCCTGCGGTCATCCATTGAAGGTCGCCCGGTCCGATCACGCCGGCGTTTCCCAACGTGTCTTTGTGGCGCACCGCTCCAGCGAGCAGGTATGTCACCGTTTCAATCCCGCGATGTGGATGCAGCGGAAAGCCGGCTTCGTAGTCGGCGGCATTCTTCGACTCAAAGTGATCGAGCAGCAAGAACGGATCGAGATAATCGAGCGTGCGCGTGCCAATGCTGCGCTTTAACCTGACACCGGCGCCCTCGACGACCGCCTGCGGTTCGATAATCCTTAAGACTTTTCGCGTTGAGCTCATTTTTGGCTCCTTTCTATTAGTTCCCGTAACTGTCGTCTAACGTACACATTGAAAGCCATTCCGACCAGACGGTGAAACTTGGAAACACTGTTCAGGCTAATGTAAGATCGACGGCATGAATTTGGACGGGATCGCGATTTTCGTCAAAGTGGTTCAGGCCGGCAGTTTTAGTCGCGCAGCCAAGTTGCTCGGCATGCCCAACTCGACAGTCAGCGCGAAAGTTTCGGCGCTGGAAAAGCGCCTCGGCGTGACACTCTTACAGCGCACCACGCGCAGACTGCGCGCAACGCAGGCGGGTGAAGCCTACTATCAACGCTCCCTGCGCGCTCTGGAAGAACTTCAAGCGGCGGAAAATGAGCTGGAAACCGGGCGCGCAGAACCCCAAGGGATACTGCGCTTGACGGCGCCCGTGGAAATCGGCCACAGCCTGTTACCTGCTCTGGTCCACGCGTATTTGAAAAATCATCCGCGCATGAAGGTCGAGCTGGTCGTGACGAATCGCGTGCTCGATCTCATCGTCGATGGCATCGACCTGGCTATTCGCGCCGGCCCATTGAAAGATTCTAGCCTAATCGCGAAAAGATTCGATCTCGGTTACTTCGGGCTGTGGGCAAGCCCCGATTACTTGGCCAATCACGCTGCGCCGCGCCATCCCAAAGAACTGGCGCAACATAATTACTTGCGATCCTCCCGTTTCAAGGATAACGGATTTCCGCTTACCAACGGCAAGGAAAATTTCAGCCCTACGATCTCGGGGCAACTCATGGCCGATGACTTCGAAACCCTACGCTCGCTCGCAGTGCTCGGCGAGGGAATCGCGTTCCTACCGAGCTTTCTCTGCGCCGAAGAAGCGAAGCAGCGCGAACTCGTCCGAGTGTTACCGCAATGGCGCGGCGACAAGGTGACCCTGTCGCTCGTCTACCCCGCGCAAAGGTTCGTTTCCCCGAAGGTCCGGGCGTTTATTGCTGTGGCGGAAGAAATGCTGAGGAAGCACGTTAGCTAGGCGGGGGAGTAAAAGAGACTGGGAAGCGGTTAGCCATGTTTTTGGGCGGGGTTCAATTCTTCCTTCGTCCTAAAGCTTTCTCGACGAAACTAAAATCAAACACCTGGCTCGGTGGGATCTCTTTGGTTACTGCTAGACTTTTCTTGGTAAAATCGATGGCGCCGCGCATCCAGCTTTCGTCCAAGTAGCTGAGTCCGCCGAGGCGGCTCAGATGGAGGTCGTAAACTTCTCCGGCCAATGCAAGATCTTTGACCCCGAGATATTTTGAAATAATGTCGATGGACTCCGCCCGATGCTGCGAATAGTATTGCAGTCCCTTCAGGCTGGCTCTGACGAAGGCGAGAACTTCAGTTGGATTAGTTCTAATTTTTTCGTCGGTTGCGCCAACTCCCCCTGACGGATAACTGGCCAGGTAATCGCCCGAATAACCGAGTTTTGAGAAACCTTCGCGGTAGAGGATGAGCTGGCGCGGCGGACTGAGCAGGCAGGCTGCGATGCGCCCGGTTCTGAGAGCGGTCGCCAGCTCTTCGGGAGTGCCGATGACAATCGAGGTCACGTCCTTATTCGGCGTTAAGCCATGCTGGGTGAGAATCAATTGCGTAAGCAGATCGACCGCGCCGCCCCGAGAAGAGATTCCGACGACTTTACCCTTAAGCTGTGGAACCGCCTTGATATCCGGCTGGCCGACGAGGTCGAACTGTGGTTTCGAGTTGACGATCAGAACCAGCTTCACCGGCGCCCCGCGCACTCCGGCTGCGATGATCGAGCCGGCCGCCGAAGCGTAATCGACCGAGCCGCTGATCAGCGCCTGCATGCCGACCGAACCGCGGATGAGAATCGTTTCAAGATCGAGTCCTTCCTCACGATAAAAGCCTTTCATCTGCGCGATTCGGAACTGCAGCTCCGTTACAGCGATGGAGGTTGTCGAAAAGTGAATCTTCTTAAGTTGTGCCGACGCTGTAGAAGAGGCGCAGATAAAAAGAAACACGGTATAAATTGCCGCCCTGGTTTTTTTCGACATCTGCGTTGTCTCCGTTGTCTCAATCTGAGGCCGATAGCGGGTATCGGTAAGAGCGGAGCCTAGCAAGGCGCTCACTGTTCAGTCAATCGTCTCCTCGGGTTGACGGGCTGCGAAGCTTTAAACGGCTTGAACAATTTGAACCGTTTTCGTGGATCGAATGGCTTGAACGATCTGAACGTCTGGAACATTTTGAACGATTGGAACAATTGGAACGGCTTTTTCGCGCTGAATATAGACTTGACAACGTCGGGGCGGCTAACTAGAAGGAAGCTAACCGACAGATTCTGGAAGGAGCGCCAATATGATCGCCAAAATCCGCCACGTTGCCACCCACACGGAACGTTATGATACAGAATTTAAATTCTATCAGAACGTTTTCGGGATGAAGCAGATCACCACCGGACTAGTGGATGAGCACGGCAAATCCAACCCTGATCGAGGACACATCAGTGACGGCGTCATCGGCCTGGCGCTTTTGGCAAAGCGCGCGGGAAGTCAGCAGGGGATCGATCACTTTGGTTTCGAAGTCGACGATGTCAAAGAAGCCGTCGACCGGCTAAATCGATTTTATCCTGACCTATTGCACACGAGAGCGCTAACCTACGTTCCCTTCGCCGGCACACGAGCGCAAGACCCGACCGGTACTCAGTTCGACTTATCACAAAAGGGCCAAGCTAACGTGCGCGAAGGCTATTTGTCGGACGGTTGGGAGCAGCCGCGCTGGCTAAATCACATCGCGCTTCGCGCCAGAAAGCCGGAGGAGGTCGCCGAGTTTTATACCAAAGTCTTGGAGCTCAAAGGAGTGGAGGAAGCCGGCGAAGAAGGATCGATCACGCTCACCGACGGCAAAGTGCGGCTCATCATTCGCCGCTGCCATAACGGTTATTATCGGAGCCTACGCCAGGGCTTCGATCATATCGGCTTTAAGGTGGAGAGCGTGGAAAAAACCAAAGACGACCTGGAAAAGATCGCCGCGGCACATCCTGAATGCGCCCCGAAAAAAATCGCCGGCGGACCTCAAAGTGGCGGTTTGGAGAAAGATCTTCAAGCCTGCCCGATAGGCAAGTACGCCTTCGCCGATCCCGACGGCGTGCTGCTGGATGTCTCGGAATAGATTGGCTCAACTCCTGAGCCGTTTTTAGAACGATTTTTCAGTTCGCTCGGGGAGGGCACAGCGCTCCTCCCGATTTTTTCCTCAATGCCAGAGCGACTCCGCAACCCGTTCGGGCGCGTGCAATCTGGCTATGCCTGGCAATCGCATCCGCTGTAGCCATCGCCTTCCGTAGCGGCGCAGCGTTCGGTGAAACCTTCGCTTTGAAATTCCGGGAAGCTCGTCGATTTTTCGCCGCCTATAGCAACGGCGCGCATGCCGCTGCTTGCTAATTCACCTGGGTCCCCGTGAACAACCAGGTTCCTCGATCTCTCGGAAAAGCCAACCCAAGTTGACATGAGCGACTGCTATCGGATAGGGACTGATACGTTCAGGTTGGGAGAACATGGAAGCGATCGCCGTCAACGATCTTTCGAAGCTCTACTCCACCCGCGATGGTACTGTGCAAGCGCTCCAGCAGATCAGCTTCAGCGTGAGTGAAGGCGAATTCGTCGCAGTGGTCGGACCGTCAGGTTGCGGGAAGTCGACGCTTCTCAAGATCCTTGCCGGCATCCTGCCTCCATCCAGAGGCGAAGCGCGCCTTCGCGGCACGCCGATCACGACACCGCGACGCGATATCGGCGTGGTGTTTCAATCACCCGTTCTGCTTCCGTGGCGTAACGTGCTGGACAATGTGCTGCTGCCTATCGATGTGCAGCGACTCGGCCGCGGCGGCCATTTGAAGATCGCGATGGATCTGTTGAGTCTCGTCGAACTCGTAGGGTTCGAGCGACGCTATCCTTGGGAGCTGTCGGGAGGGATGCAACAGAGGGTCGCCATCACCCGCGCGCTCATCCACGACCCTGCGATGCTGTTGATGGACGAGCCGTTCGGCGCGCTGGACGCGATGACGCGCGAGCAGATGAACCTGGAACTCCAGCGCATCTGGCTTGAGCGAAAAAAGACTGTGCTCTTCATCACCCACTCTATCCCCGAGGCGGTCTTTCTAGCCGACCGTGTCCTCGTGTTGACGCCGCGTCCCGGCCGCATCATCGACGACGTGCAAGTAAAGATCCCGCGCCCGCGCGCGCTGGAAGTCATGAACTTCCCCGAATTCGCCCCGTACGTCCACTCTATCCGGAGACAATTCGACGCGAAGGGGATGATCGACTCATGAAAAGTTTGCGAAACGTCGCGCTCACGATACTGCTCTTCTGCTCTTCGATCATCGCGTGGGAGCTGATCGTACGCATCTTCGAAGTGCCGACTTTCATCTTCCCGGCTCCCTCAAAGGTCGCCATGGCGCTGTGGCGCGGCTTCGCGAGCGGGCTGTATCAGAAGCACCTTTCTCACACGCTGCTCGAAACGGTGCTCGGCTTCCTCTTGGGCTCGGCGCTCGGCTTTTTCCTCGGGACGGCCGTGGCGCTGAATCGCTACGTCGAGTATTTCTTTTACCCGTACATCGTGATGTTCCAGTCACTCCCCAAGGTAGCGCTTGCGCCGCTGATCGTGGTCTGGTTTGGCCTCGGGCTCAAATCCCAGGTGATCAACGCGGCCCTCGTCGCCTTCTTCCCGCTGCTCGTCAACACGATGGTCGGTCTCAAGTCGGCCGACGAGGATCGGTTGAACCTCATGCGCTCCCTCGCGGCGAGCGAGAGCCAGATCTTCTGGATGCTCAGGCTGCCCAACGCTCTTCCATTCGTGATGGCCGGGCTCGATGTCGCGATGATCTTTGCGTTGATCGGCGCCATCGTGGCAGAGTTCGTGGGGGCGCGGGCGGGACTTGGCATGCTGATCCAGAGCATGAACTTCAATATGGATGTCTCTGGACAGTTCTCGGTGCTCCTGATCCTATCGGTCGTGGGACTGTTGCTCAACCGCTGCATTCTTCTGATCCGCCGGCGAATCCTTTTCTGGGACCCTTCGGAAAAGGAACGACTGGAACGAGAAAGGATAGCTCTATGAGACGAATACTCTGTGCGCCCGTCACGTGCTTGCTGGTCGCCCTATCGTACGCGACGGTCCTGGCTCAGACGTCGAAGCTCCGCGTTGGTTTCTGCTCCCGCACGCTCTCCTCCGCCACTGCGCCATTTGCCGTCGCCACCAAAATGGGATGGTACAAACAAGACGGCGTCGAGGTGGAGCTGGTGGCATTGGCCGGCTCGGGGGATTGCGTCAAGACCACTGCCACCAAGGAGATACCCTTCTCTTTGCCGAGCGTAGAGCCGCTTGCGGCGGCTCGCCCCCAAGGGGTGAAGGCAAAAATCTTTTACACTGCCTACCAGGGAAACATCTATGGGATTGCCGTGCCGGCTGACAGCCCCATCCAGAAGATCACCGACCTCAAAGGAAAAACCGTCGGCGTCATCAGCATGGGTTCGGGTGGCGTGCCAGCCGCGAAAGCTCTGATCGCAACCGCCGGGATGAATCCGGAAAATGACGTCACCATCGTGGTGGCGGGCGAGGGCGCGCAGACCGCCGCGATGCTCAGGAGCAAACAGGTGGACGCACTCAGCCAGTTCGATACGCAGTATGCGATGGTTGAGAACGCCGGCGTCAAGCTCCGCATGCTCGACACCAAAGAGATCGACCGGTACCCGTCTAACGGATTTCTCGCCCTAGAGGAAACGCTCAGCGCGCGCAGGAAGGATGCCGTTGGGCTCGCGAGAGGCTATGCCAAAGGGACGATCTTCACCATCGCCAACCCCGAGGCTGCTGTCCGCATCCTCTATGAGGTCTTTCCAGAGCTCAAGCCGACCGGAAAGGATGAGGCCACGGCGATCAGAGACGACACCAAGGTGCTGCAGGCACGCATCACAAACTGGAAGCTTGAGAAAGCCGGGGTGAAGCGTTGGGGAGAAAGTTCCGAGACCAATTACGCCGCGTATGCCGTTTTTCTGCTCAAGTGGGGCGTGATCAAGGATAAAGTCGAGGCCAAGGATCTGATCACCAACGAGTTGATCGACGAGATCAATAAGTTCGACGCTGGCAAGATCGTTGCCGAGGCCAAGGCCTACAAGCCTGGCAAATAAGCTGTAAAGATTCTACCGCGCGACCTGGCATCCGGCGTGAAGAAAGTTTTTTTTGTGTTCCTCTCACTTGCCTAAAAGTTTTCACGGCTCGCGCAGACTTTTCGGAGGCCGTCCCGGCCAGCTATGCCAATCGGCGAAATCCTTTTCTTTCTGTCCGTCTGTGCTTCACCATTACCGTTCAGCAAGGATCACTGATCCTACCGCAATTCGCTCGATGCCCTGCGCGCGAAGCTGAAGTCGGCGATTTCCGACAAAGAAACATCCCGCGACGTTTTCAGCGTCTCTTTCGAAGTGGCGATAAACTCCTGCATAGCTTCATCCGAGATTAAACCGGTGTCGGAATACAACTTGACGATTTCTTGGTGAATCAATCCAGCCACTACTGGGTCGTGAACGCCGGACTCCTTCGCCAAGAGCTTCACGAACTCGCTCTTGTTCTCTTTCAAAAACCGGTTGCCCATGAGCGCCGCTTTGATCGTCCGCAGAATCGTATCAGCCTCGCTGCGGATTTTTTGCGCCGTCGTCACCAAGCCGCCTTGAGGCGTCTTGACGAATTCGCGCAGATGAACGAGTTCCCTGAAGCCCATTTTTACCGCCATCTTGTTGTAGGGCATCGTCATAATCGTTCCATCAATTTGGCCGGCTTGCAGGGCGCTCAATCGCAACGGGTGGTTACCGAAGAGTACCCGGAGCTTTACATCCGCCTCGGGCACCAAACCAAATTTTCTAAGCACCAGCCGCGCGCCGACATCGGTAAATTCGCCTACTCCGGAAGTTGCCAGCGTTTTGCCCTTGAGATCTTCCATACGCCGGATCTCAGGCCGCACCACAAGTGAAAAATCCTGTCCGACGGTCAGAGCCATGAGGATACGCATCGGCAGGCCGCTCACGCTGGCGCGCGCCGCGGAAGCGAGAACGGTTGAATAATCCAGATCTCCAGCCATCAAGGTCTGGAGTGAGATGCTGGGCCGCATGACGATCAACTCCGCATCCAATCCCTGTGCGCGAAAGAAGCCGTAACGTTGGGCGGCCATCAATCCGAGATTGGGCACACCACGGTTAGGCAAGCCGATGCGAATTTTTTTGAGCGCCGGGCTCTCTTGACTCCAAACCGGAGGAGAAAAACAAATCAGCAAAACAATCAGGGCGCTCATTGCCAGACTTTTTTTACTCATCATCCTGCTATTTAGCGCAAGCATAATGCCCATGATTCGTACAACAAAACTCGATGTTCATCCTTGACCACAACTCCTATCCGGAGATTCGAGTCCGCGTCAAGACGAAAAGTAGCGGTTCTTTCTGTATTTAGTGGTGGGTTAGTTGCGCGAGATCTTTCACGGGGTTTATCCTGAGACTCTTCACTTCGTTCAGAGTGACGTTCGAAGGATTCAGGATGACACGCCTCCGCTGAATTTCATTCTGAGCACCAGACTGCGTGAGAGTATTCGAGCAACGGATATGTTCTTAATTTTCTAACGAAACCGTCCCTTCGTTTGGGAGACTTGTCGAAAGACTAACGCAATTTTCACAATTCTCAAAATCACTCACTGCCGGGTTTTATTGCGGCTTGACAAAACAATACCTCGCCCCATACTCTCCGCGTCAAAAACAACGAGCCGACTTAAATCGATTCCTTTCGCCGGTCACTTGAGGTTTGTGTAGAGGAGGTCAACATGTGCCCCAGAGAAGAACTGGATTCTTGGAAGACGTGTGCGAAAACGCGGTTGGGTATGAGTAGGATGACGCTGACAACACTTCTCTCGAAGTTTATAAGCGGCCTCGTGATGACGTTACTGGCCTTGGCTGCGCCAGTTTTTGCACAACCACTTCCGGGGAAAGCTCGTCTTAATTTGGTGTTTGTCCTGGACGGGCTCCGTCCGGATTCGATCAACCCTGAGGACACGCCATCCCTTTTTAAACTTCGCCAAGAGGGCGTCAACTACTTAAACGGACATTCTGTGTTCCCCACGGTGACCCGTGTCAATGCCGCGGCTATGGCGACGGGCACTTACCCAGGCAAAAACGGGATCGTCGGCAATACTTTGTACGTGTCGAAGGTCAACCCCAACCGGGCCTTCAACAACGACGATTACAAAAACCTTTTGAAGCTCCACGAGGTAACCGAAGGAAACATGGTGTTGGTAAAGAGTCTAGGCGAATTGCTTCACGCGCGGGGCTTCAAGCTGGGCGCCGTTAGCTCGGGCTCAAGCGGTCAGGCTCTGTTGCTAAACCCGCGTGCCCCTAAAGGTGTCGGCATCCTTGTTAATGGTGATCTGGAGCCGGGTGCACTTGTGGCGTACCCCCCAAACGTCAACAGTGAGGTTCTGTCTCGCTTCGGTCCTGCCCCGCGTAAAGGAGGACAGAAAGATTCATACAACGCCTCGGTGAACTGGACTCAGGAAGTATTGCGAGAGTACGTGATTCCTCAGTTACAACCGGACGTGATCTTGAACTGGATCACAGAACCCGATCACATGCAGCATGCCTTCGGCGCAGGGTCGCCGGAGGCGCGGCGTAGCATCCAGAACGCTGATCGGCAAGTTGGCCTCGTCCTTAAAAAGCTAGAAACAGCGGGCCTCTCGGATCGCACTAATATATTTGTCGTCTCGGATCATGGCTTCGAGCTCAACGTCTTTGGCGTTAATGTCACCCAGGAGCTAATCAAGGGAGGACTCAAAGCAAGCCCGGATTCCGACGACGTCGTCATTGCCTCCAGTGGCCAAGTCGTCCTACTTCATGTCAAGGGGCGTGACACGGAGCGGATAAAACAAATCGTAAAATTTCTACAGTCCCAGAGCTGGAGCGGCGTGGTGTTTACGGCAGTGAGTCAGTCGGATCACGAAAAAGTCCGCGGCTGGGTCGATGGTACCTTTTCTTTGGATCTAATCCACATGTCCCACACCGAGCGAGGCCCTGACATCGTTCTTACTTTTCCCTGGAGCTCGGCGAAGAATGCCTTCGGCATCCAGGGTGCCAACTACACGAATACCGGCGCAGCAACCGGACCATTCACCGGCCAGGCCAGCGGGCATGGTAGCATGAGCCCGTGGAGCGTGAACAACACGTTTATTGCGTGGGGCATGGATTTTAAGCGCGGCGTCACCCTCCGTGTCCCAGCCAGCAACGTGGACGTTAGTCCAACGCTCCTGGCGCTGAAGGGCATCAATGACGCCAAAGGCCTCGACGGTCGCGTCCTTTTGGAGGCTCTGATTGGAGGGCCGGACGAAGAGCAGATCCCCATAGAAACCCGGATTTTTACGACCGAAACAGCTGCCGGGTACAAGGCAACTATCCAGGTAACTAATCTAGGAAGCCAACGCTACATCGACAAGAGCTGGCGGGTTCGATAGATCGCTTTATCCAATTGGTGGACTGTTTCGAATGGGCTCGCTGAACAAGAGTAAGTATTGGTGCGCAGTTCTGTGAGATCTTATTTCACCTTACGATGTGAGACCTATTAATCTCTCCTTTCTTCAACCACACTTTTCGCAGGGGGATCCTTTACATTGACTCACTTCACGGCGAAGTGATAACGTCCGCTCAGTCAAAGGAGGAGCTGCCATGGACTCACAGATTCGTTACCTTGCCATTGTCAGTGAACAGCCGGAAACCCTGGCGCGTTTTTACTCCAACTATTTTTCCATGCGCGAGCTCGGACGCTCGGATGCGGGAGATATCGCGCTCACCGATGGTTTTTACAATATATCGATTCTCAAACGGCGCGACGGCGCCGAAGAGCCCGGCATCAGCCATTTCGGCGTCACCATCGAAGACATCGGTCAAGTCGAGACGCGGCTCAGGGATTTCGCTCCCGCGGCGGATATTCGGCAAGAGGAGGGCGGCCTCTTTCATGGTGACTATCGCGTCATCGATCCCAGTGGCCAGTCCGTAACCCTTTCCACCCATCAGTTTCACACGCCGAGCGTCGAACGAACTTTTCCCTGTATCCGCCATCTCGCCGTGTGCGTACCGAACAACGACGACGTGCTCGACTTTTACGTTAACGTCTTTGGTTTTCGCGAATCGACGACCAGCAAAAAAATCCGCGCGCAAAACCGAGTGGTGCGCTGGGCGGCGGACGGCGCGACGGCAATGGCGATCCTGCCGGATCGCACACGCCGCGACATGAATGAAAGGGAAAGCCCGAGGGACGGTCTCAACCACTTCGGCTGGCTGGTCAATGACATCCAGCATTTTCTCGACTCACTGCCGGAAGGCTGCGTCAGCCAGCGACCGAGCAGCCGGCCGATGGCCGAGTACCGCGGCTTCGATCCGGATCGCAATCCCTTCGACATTTCCCAGGATAAAGGCTACGAGATCGACGTCGACCGTTGGGTGCATGGATAATTCATAGCGCGTGGTTTGCACGCGCGACCCTCCAAATTTTTTATTTCCGCTTCGCCAGAAGGCGTTGGGGTTCTTGTTGCGGGCATTAATTCAGTGTAAGCTCGGGGGAATTTTGGAGTGTTAATCTGAAGTTTCCACGTACTGCGGCGTCGTTCGTTTCGATCGGAGCCCTATTTTTCATCCTACTCGAACCTGGTCACAATCCATCCGACCGTCATCGCCACGAGCACTCGTCTGCCGACTACATTCAACGGGGCAACCAGGTTCAGGAACATTATCAGACCTACAGCGAGCGCCTCGCTCGTTATCACCAGTCCCTCGTTAGCGCTTTAAGAACTAGCGCGCCGGATCTGCTTGAGCTCCTGCGGGCTTCTCCGCCGCTACGACATGGGTATCAGATTTTGCCCGAGATATTGCCCGTCCCATCGCCGGAGGCGCCCCTGCGCGCGCGATCTATTGCATATAGCTGGCCATGGACGGACCGACTGATCGATCGGGAATGGCAGGAGATCGTTCGCCAGGAAGCGGAACTTCGCCGCGCTAAGATTCTCGGCGGAAGGCAGGGTAGGCTCATCTTCGAAAGACTCGCGCCCGAATTTCGACGAATGGGCGAGCAGCAAAGGAATATAGACGCACACGTCCAGTACAATCGTTTTTGGCAGGCCGCCATTGCTGCAGACCGGGTGGGATATGACCTCGAGACAGCGCTCCAGAACGAAGTGCTCGAACGTCAGGGAATCCTTGACGGGTTAAAAAACCTCGATGCCGCTTTCGGCAAGGTTTCAATTTCTTTGAAACCGTTCCAGGCGCCGCTCGGGTTGGTGCGGATAAGCAATGACCTAAGAACACGCGAAGCGTCGCTGACCCAGCGGATCATTGGGGCAACCACGCGTATTCGGACGCCCGCCTTCGTCGGGCTCGAACATCGCCTACACGAGTGGGTTTTTCACGTCCCGCTATACACCGATATCGAGGATCAGGAATTCGTCGTTTCGGCCAAACGGATCATTGAGTCGACCTGGCAACTACAGGACGGCGAAAACTCGTTTCGCGTCGAGCTCGATATCTCATATATAGCAAGCGATTCTTTATATATGGATTCGGCAAAGCCGAAGATTGGCCAGAGGATCGACATCCTTCAGCACTTGCGACGATTTCCTTCCGGCGCCGCGATTCTCACGACCGGGGCTCTCACAACCCATGTCCAGGCTAACGCAATCGTTCTCGGACCGCACTCGATCGCACCACGGGTACTGGCACACGAGTTTGGTCACATCCTCGGATTTAGAGATGG
This sequence comes from Verrucomicrobiia bacterium, assembly GCA_035637295.1. GTDB lineage: Bacteria > Desulfobacterota > Binatia > UBA9968 > UBA9968 > DP-20. Next base: position 35,502 of record DASPXM010000271.1, on the reverse strand, counting down.
CTATTTCCGCGGTTACAAAGACTTGGGCGAGAACGGCTTCCAGGTGATGGAAGTGGTGGCGGATCCGACCGACATTATGGCGGCCCCAGCCACCGGTTTGGTTCTACGGAATCATTTTGAAATGATGCTCAGGAGCACGGCGGAATCAGATGCGCCGATCGCCCCCGAGCGGCAAATTCCTCCTGCCCGGGAGCGATCGCGAGCCTAGTATCCTCGGCGGCTATTCAGCGGCGAATTCGGCCACAACCGGCGCGCCGTCTATCGTTATTCTCGGTTGCGTGAAGCCGCAACAATCGCGACTATCACCACCGCGAGCACGCCTAATCCGACAAGCATTGCGATCGTCGGATCCATACCTAGCACTGCTCCGCCAGACGGCCCTGCTGGTCCTTGCGGTCCAGGCTGTCCCGGCTGACCCGCCGGTCCTTGAGGCCCCGGCATGACCCTATCGCCTTCCGAACGTCCGCGTTTTTCTTCTCCGCCCTGAACTCGCAAATCGAAGTTGGTGTCTCCGGCCTGGCCTTGGATTGTTGCCTTTCCCTCATTTTTTTGAGGGGAATCTTGGGCCGCCGCCAGGTTGGCGAATCCAAGTGTGAAGAATAGTAAGAGCACGCTTATTAAACACGTGCGGTTTTTCATAATTCACCTCCTCTCGTTTACTAGTAATTGGAGCAAAATATGTGCCCTCTTGTTAGCAGCCTTATTAACAGTGAAGCGAAATCAACGGCTTGAAATGGTTTCGCTCAACTTTAACGAAATGTAATCCGCCTGATCAGCGAATCTAAGCGCATTAGTTGTGAGACAAAATCATACGGTGATGGGTAATTCTTCTTACGGGTTGGTCCAATCGGATTCATAAAATAGGCTGACTATTCGGTTTGAGGTCGATCACGGCAAGTTACGAAAGCCGGCTTGGATTCTTTTCGGAAAACTATCAGCCGCGGATTTATCAGCGGCATAACGGCGAGTACCGCAGCGACTATGACCGTGTCAGCGCACTGGCAGAGGATCGGCACCAGCTAGCTTGTTGAAGAGCTCGACCACGACGGGATCCCGGGGCAGCTCTCTAATAACTTTCTCCAGTGCTTCGGCCGTCAGCGGCGAAGGCGTGTCGCCGGTGATTTTTTCGTATTCTTTCTCGAACTCGGGATCGCTTAGCGTCTTGCGCAGCGCATCCTGAAGGATCTGCGCGCGGTCTTTCGGCGTGCCCGGCGGCAAAAAGAAATTCTGGCCGGCGAGCCGGAAAGCACGAAACATTTCCACGAGTTTCTTCTCGCGATCCGATTTGGCGAAACTCTGTAGTTCCGGTAACGCGGCGAAGCGCTGGTTCTTTTTACCTTTGGGAATTTCAATGCCGGCGTGAATGTCCACGAGCCCCTTTTCCAGCCACTCGCGCGAACGAACCAGCATGGTTTCGCCAGTGGTCACCCGCGCGTCCACTTCACGCCGAGTGATTGCAATGTCGAGTTGCGGACCGGTATAGCCGGTGACGAATTTGGGTTCGTTCATGCCCATGAAATACGCGAAAACCCGACCGGTGATGTAAATCGGATGTCCGACCGATTGGCCGCCGACGCGCACGCCGGGCGTCGCTCGCAGTTTTTCCAAATTACTCAGACCGGCATCGCGGTGCGTGATGAATAGATAGTGCTGCGCGCTGTCGGGCGTCCCCAAATAAATGAACCTGTCGATATCGTACTGCACTCCCGGCTCGCCCAGCACCGCGTTGGCGACCAGCGCAGCACCCATACTGCCGACGGTCAACCCGTCGGGCTTGGCGACTTTATAGACGTGATTCGCCGCCTGCCGTCCACCGCCGGCTGGCATATATTGCACAATGATGGTGGGATTCCCCGGGATATGCTTGCTCAGAAAATTGACGACGGCGCGTGTTCTTAGATCCGCCGATCCCGCCGGCGGTCCGCCGAGAACGACGTTGATGGTTTTGCCCTGGTAAAAAGCCTGGGCGAAAGTGAACTCGACGCCAAATCCGAGGAAATATAGAATCAAAACGGCTACGATCGCTTTCATACAGTTCATCTCTGGTCGGCGGTCTGCAATTTTCCTATTCCCTGAAACTTTCCGTGTCTCCCCAACTATGGATTGACGGAATGAGTGCGCCGCTGCTCGATTGCGTACCGCACCAGCGCCGCATAGCGGTAAACCACATGAGCGAATTTGCCGTATGGCATTGTGATGAACAGACCGGCGACGACGCCCAGGTGAATCACTAGAAGCGTTCCCATTGCCGCCGTGTCGCGGAGCACAAGCAATATCAATCCAGTCAGGCTGGTGAAGAACAGGAGTGCAAGAAACGCCACATCCATGCTCAACATTCTCGCTTCAGCCGGGTCGCGGTCGCTCTGGTATTTCAGAACCATTAATCCGCTCGTGCCGATGACAAGGCCAATCCCGCCGACGGTTCCCAGCACGACGGGCACGCTAAAAAGTGGATAAGGAGCCTGCCACCCGAGGAAGTGATCGTAAAATGCGGCGACGCTGGTCGACGCGAAGTCGAGCAGGAAACCATAGAAGACCAAATGGTGAAACCATCGTCGCGAATACGTGAAACTCGCATCAGGATAGCTGCAGCCGGCTCCGCCGCCTTTCATATAGGTGAGACCAAAGGCGTCCTTTGTGGCGCGCCAGAGGTCGCTGAGGCTGATCATTTCCGACAAATGACCTTGCGTCTCGCGCCAGAAGCGAACCGCGCCCATGAGCAGAACCGTAAGTCCATAGAGCGCCATCGCGAGTGCCGGTATCGTCATTGCGAGAAAGGGAACCACGCGGTAGAAGGCGCCCTCGCCGAGATGAATTCCGAATAAGATGCCCGGCCCTTTCAGCCCCAACACCAGCAGCACTACGATTGCCAGCGCGGTGAAAGTAATTAAGCTCACCGCCAGTCCATTTTTTCTGAACAGAGCAGAGAAAATCGCCGGCGAGCTGAATTCCCTATACGTCTCCACGCGCAGTTGCGACATGAGCTTAGGAACGTTCATCGCAAATTCATGCGGCGGCGCGTACTGGCAGGCGTAGTAACAGTCGCGGCAATCGAAGCACAGGTTGGCGAGATAAGTCAGGTCGGCTTTGGTAAAATTCCGGCGCAGCTCCAGCGCGGGAAAAACCGCGCAGTAGCCCTCGCAATAACGGCAAGCGTTGCAGATCGTCATCTGTCGCTCGCCTTCTTTGAGCAATTCAGGAAATAGCATAGCGCGCTGCCTCCCGACCGGCAATTCTGCCGAAGACGGAACCGATTGTTAGCCCAAACCCACCCAAATATCCCTTTCCGAGGATGTTGCCGGCCATCACTTCACCGGCTGCGAAAATGTTTTTTGCCGGCCGGTCTCCCTGCATGATGACCCTCGCCTGCTCGTCCACGGTGACGCCCAGATAAGTAAACGTAATGCCCGGGCGCAAAGGGTAGCCATAGTAAGGTGGCGTGTCGATCGCCCGTGCCCAGTGGCTCTTCGGTGGATGGAGTCCCTCGGTCCGACAGGAGTCCAGGCTTGCCGGGTCGAATGCGCCTGGTCGCACCTCCCGGTTAAATTTATCTACGACCGCCACCAGCGCCGACGGATCAAGACCCAGAGCCGCGGCCAACTCTGCGATCGAGCCAGCCTTGACTGGAGGGAACACCGAGGGCATGAAAAGCGGCAGCGCCTTGGCGTCGACGATCGAATAGGCGATTTGATCCGGCTGCTCCGCGATGAGCTTGCCCCAGATGGCATAGCGCTTGGGCCAAAAATCTTCGCCCTCATCGTAAAACCGCTTGATTTCTTTGTTGACCACGATGCCGAACGGCACGCTATCGAGCCGGGTTACAATGCCGCCGTCAAACTTCGGCGCCCGCGCGTCGAGCGCCACGGCGTGACAGCCACGCGGATTCCCAACCGGCTTCGCGCCGTGCTGGAGCAGTTCTTTTAACATCTGGCCCTGATTATGCTTGGTGCCGCGGATGATGAAGTTGTCGGCCGCTTCTCCCCAGTACTCCTTCAGCCAAGGAATGTTCGCTTCGAATCCGCCCGAGGCAACGACGATGGCCTTCGCGTTGAACTCACGAGCTGCCCCATTGCAAATCGCTACCGCCGAGAGGAACTCTTTGTCACCTATCTTGAGCTCGCGAACCTCTGATTCGTAAGCGACCTCTATGCCGAGCCTGGAAGCGGCGTTGTAGTAGGCGTTTACCATTGCCTTGCCACCGCCCAGCATGAACAGGTTGGTCCTCCCCAAGTGAAGGGTGCCGCGCAGCGAACCCTGCCAACGGACGCCATTCGCCGGCATCCACTCTCCCAGCTCCTCCGAAGCGCGAATCGTCAGCCGGGCGAGATGCTCGTTTGTCTCGCCACCGGTGACTTGCAGGAGGTCCTCCCAAAATTCCTCCTCCCCGTAGGGGCCGGTGAGGTAAGCCGTGGCCGCCTTGTGCATGGCGCGGATGTTGCGCGTATGCCGGCTGTTGCCACCGCGCAAATCCTTCGTCGCGCTCTCGAGCAATAGCACACGCGCGCCGGCGCATCGCGCGGTGATCGCGGCGCACAGTCCCGCGTTGCCGCCGCCGACGATCAGGACGTCCAGCGGTGATTTAGTTTCTGCCATGAGAAAAACTTTTCCACCACGAAGGACGCGAAGATCTGACCCCTCCTTCATCCTCCCCCGCGTCGCGCGGGGGAGGAAAGAGGTGGGGGCCCTTTCGTGGTGAAACTTGATTGCAATTTCGTGGTGAAAGCCATTTTTCAATGCATATCGCGTGGTATGCTTCGCCGATATTAACCGGTCCCTCATTGCACCCGCGGCACGTTGAGCTCGCGGCGGGCTTTTTCGAGAAAGCTGTAGTCGACAACCTGAGAAACCGTGAACGGCTGAGCGACTTTGGAATCTTCACGCACCATGTCGATCATCAGCTGCATGCCTTCGGTTTTGACCGACATATCGCGAATGATGCCGCGGCCAAATTGCTTCAACATCTCGCCCGCGAGCCGTCGGTCGTGCAGTTGCCACTGCTTCATGATGATGTTGATGACCTCTTCGCGATTCCGCGGATCGACACTGAAAATGAAACCACGAAGCGTGGCGCGCACCATGGCGTAGACTTCGTCCGGGTTGTCTTGAATCTTTTTCACCAAAGCGCCGAAACCGTTCTGAGGAAAATTGACAACGTCGCCCAAGAAAAGCAGTTCGCCGTAGCCTTTCTCCATGGCGATGATATTTTCCGGCACGCCGAGGAGCGCCGCGTCCACCGCTCCGCTCTCCAAAGCCGTCAGCCGGTTGCCTCTAAGCGGAACCACACTAACGTCGCGTCCCGGGTCGAGGCCGAAGTGTTTGAGCGCGGCGTCGGCCATCAACGTTGCCGTCCCGCCCGCTGTGCTGCCCGCGACTTTCTTCCCCTTGAGATCACGCGGCGTTCGAATACCTTTTCTGACGATGAAAGACTGCAGCGGCCGGTCGACGGCGCACGCGAGAATTTTGGCCGGCGCGCCGCGCACGATGCCCTGAATGATACCGTTCACCGCGGCGCTGTAGTCGATGTCGCCGCGGATGAAGGCCGCATTCACCGCTTGTGTCGACATGAAAATCGTTTCCAATTCAATTCCCTGTTCGCGATAGAATCCCCTGTGGAAGGCGGCGTGAAACGGCAGAAAGCCGATGTTGGTGGACTGAATGCCCATCCGGAGCTTTTTGCCCGGTGACTGGGCGTGGATCGTTGCATTCGGAATCAAGACGACCGCGATCAGAATCCAAAGCGCGTGAATCACCATAGCTCTACCCACGAGCGACGCCACTCTTATAACAAGGGCAGTTTTCCGGCAAGCATCGACGCTAATGACAGAAATCATGCTCGCCGAGCGCGTAGTGCTAGGAGGTGAGCGTTTGAGGAACAAACAGATCTTCGATCATAGGTTTTTTATCGAGAATGCCCTGCTGGACTTGGTATTCTATCAGAACTTCGAGCGATCGGCGGGCACAGCCTTCTCGCAAGCTATAGCGAAATTCCTCTCCCATAACTTCCCTTTCCCACGCCGCCTCGCGCCGCTGTTTTTCATCGCGATACCTGTCCGCCATTGAGTTCGCCTCTTTCAGTGCCGCGAAAAGATTCTGCACGGCCGAAGGATGCTCTTTGGCAATTGCCTCGCGGAGGGCAAAGAGATGGTTGGTCGTATAGGCGCCGGTACGATGAAAAAATTCTTCTTCGGCACGGCGATAATCGCTCATCAGATAGCGCATGTTGGGGTTGGCATGGAGCGCATAAGGTTCCAGCGCGGCATCGATCTCGCCCTGCTCGACCAATTCCACCGCATGCTCACGGGTTCGTGGCGGAGAAACAAAATTCACTCGTACATCGGACGGCGGCGGCCGCAGACTTTCCTCGGCGATGTCCGGCTCAGCTACATACCACTCGATGTCCTTGGGCTTAACACCGAATTCGTTCTGCAATATTCCCTTCAGCCACACCGGCGTGGTCGCGTTGAAGCGATGCACTGTGGCTTTCTTTCCGGCCAATTCCGATGGGTGTTGCAACGGCGAATCGGCGCGGCAGTACATGCAGCGCAGGCGAAAACGGCGCGACAAAAAAACCGGCAGTGCGATGAGCGGCACGCCTCTCAGCCGCGCTAGGATGTAAGACGAAATCGACAGCTCTCCGCCGTCTATTTTTCCTGCGATGATTTCACGGTGGCGCGCGCCGACGTTGTCTAAGCCATCGCCGAAGCGCGTTTGGAGCTGCAACTCGATGCCATTGGGCCTCACGGTTGCGTCAAACAAGGCTTGCGTGTAAGGCGAAGCGCTCAAGCCGATGGTAAGGGATAAAGTGTTCATCGTTCCTTCCTCAATAAGCTAACCTAAACAATCCTCTGCTCCAACCCGATGGGTTCCAAATTCGTTGACTAGAAGTCGCGTCTTATTCGCGGTCATTCCGGCGAGAGCCGGAATCCAGGCGTTTCTGAACTTGACCGAACGAACCTGGATGCCGGCGTTCGCCGGCATGATGAGATTTTACTTCGGTTCAAGGCTGGGATTTAAGCCATCTCCAGAGAGAACATCAATGATGTCCTCTTACAGCCCGCCGGCTCGCGCAATCTCTTCGACCACACTGTAGTCCACAACCCTCTGGTAAGAGAGCTCTACCGGCTGTCCCAAGCTCTTGCTCAAGAGATCCAAACTCACTTGAAACTGCCGCTCAGTGAAATACGGGTAAGATACCGTCAGCCCGTCTTCGTACGCCGTCTCGACGATCTCCGGGTTATCGAGACGCAAGTTTTTGCGAATGAGCCTTAATGCCAGTTCCTTGTCGCTCTTCTGCCTCTTCGTGGCCTCGATCAATGCGGTGAAGAAACTTCTCAAAGTGGGTCGCTTGGTTTGTAAACTTTCTCGCGCGACGACAAAAATCGACGGCGGAAATGGATAGTCCGAGCGCTCCAACCTTTCGATGGACCGGAACCCTTTTCTTTGTAACATGAGAGCATAATAGCGATTCACTACCGAGCCCATCACTCGGCCCGATTCGATCGCGGCTACCCGTCCCGCCTGTCCACCCGTAGACAAGAAGGTTACCCGCCGACTGTCGATGCCGTTTCGTTCGAGAATGATGAGAGCGTAGCCATGATCGGCAGATTTCGGGCGGCTCGTTGCCAGCACTTTTCCGTCCAAGTCTTTAACCGATTTGATCGCCGGATTAACGACTAACCAGTGTTCGCTCGCACTCGCCCAGGCGGCAATGGCAACAAAATTCGGCGCACTCTTGGCGCTCATCACGGTAAGCGGCACTTGCGGGGTGCCAAAGATCACATCGACTTCACCGGCGAGAAGCGCGCTGGTGGAGAGGTTGGACTGCATCGAGATAAGCTCGACATCCACGCCCGCGCGATTGAAATGACCCTGGTCTTGGGCAATCCAAAAGGGCAACAAAGAAGAGCCGATGAATAGCGTGCTGACCCTGAGCCGCGGTCGCTCCTGAGACAGAAGGCTCGACCACGACGCAGAAAAGCAAACGAAGATAATGCTAAGCAAAATTTGAATGGCTGTGCGACGCATGGACACACCGTGTAGGTCCTCGTAACACAGTCGTTGCGGCTTGAACAAGACCGGAGCTTCGCCAGGAATTCGTCCGCGTTATAACCTCGGGCTATTGCAATCTCCAATCCCGGTACGGTAAGACCAGACGCGATCACGGCTGCTCGCCCTTAGTGGCTTCAAGAATTCATCCTAACGGGATTGGGAAAAGATGAAAATTTTTCGCCCGCTGCTGGTCTTTCTTTCTGTCATGAGCCTTTTTTCTCCTCTCGCCGCGCAAGACAAAAAACTCACCACCGTGAACGTCGGCTATTCAGCCATCAGCGGCAGCTTCGCGCCCCTCTGGGTCGGTTTCGATCAAGGTTTTTTCACGAAATACGGCCTCGACGTAAAGATGGCCTACATTCAGGGGAACCGAGTGATGATGTCGGCGCTGACGGCCGGCGAAATCCAACTTTATCAAGGGGGCGCGGAAGGTTTGATCCGGCTCGTCTCAGGCGGCGGCGACGGCATCTTCGTCGCGACTCAATATAATTTCGTCGGCCATTACGTGCTGATGACCGACGCCAGCATCAACCGCTTGGAAGATCTGCGAGGCAAGAGAATCGCGCTCGATCCTACCAGTCCGACCTACGGCTACATGCTCAAAGCGCTGGAACAAGTCGGCTTGAAAAAGGAGGACGTCACCTTCGTGCAGTTCGGCACGGCGGGTCAACCGGAACGAGCGATGGCCGTGCTCAGAAAACAGGCCGCGGCAACTATTCTAACCGCGCCGAATACCTATGCGGCGGAAAAGCAGGGGCTGAGAAAGTTTTCGATCATTCGCGATCTGGGTATCCGCCAACTGATCACTGTGACGGCGACGCCAAAAAAATATTTGCGCGAGCGACGCGATGTCGTCGACGCCTTCCTGCGCGCCTACGTCGAGGCGCTCGCTTACGTGAAATCTCAACGCGACGTGACGATGAAAGTGATCGCGAAATACACCCGTCATCGTGACCCGGAGGTGCTCAGTAAATTTTACGATGACCTCGTACCTGATTTACCGCGCATCCCTTATATCGACGAGGTCTCGGCGCGCGCCACGGTCGAAGCGATGCAGATTCAGGGGCCGCCGCTGCCGAAAGTCGATGTAAAAGCGCTTTTCGATAACAGCCTGCTCAAGGGACTGGAGAATGACGGGTTTGTAGAGAGATTAAAGCCCCGGTGAAAGGCCGGGGGAAAGACGCAATTATTGAATATGGACGCAAGACTTACTACCGGATACGTTCGAAGAAAGCATCTTCTTTATGAACAAAACCGGAAACCTTCTCATCAGCTAACGAGCGCACGCGAAGATATTCCCCCGACCTATTTGTGACCACGATGCGAATCCCGGGCTTTAGAGTATCAATAATCTCGGCATCCGCTGCGGGCCTCTTCCTGAGAAATGAAGCTCCGCTGACCCGATAAATCTCCTGTGACGCCGGATCAGTTGTTTTGCCACTATTCCCAGCTTCGACAATGTTTTGTTTTTTTGGAGTCTCTCGATTCTGATCTCTCTTTTCTAGAACACGGGATGAAGGTGGCGGAGTGGCCAACACCGGCTGTGGTGGCTCTTCCACCATCTTTTTGTTGCTAACATCAATGTTATTTTTAACATCCTCGACTGGCACGGCCGGCACAGCCGTCTTGTTTGCCCCACGCGAAAGATTTTCGACGTAGCGGTTACCCGGTACAGCCGCTTCACGCTGCCGAGGATAAAACACCGCTAAACCTCCCGCCACCACAACCAGGATCATCAACGCCCCGATCGAAATCCTCAGTCGATTGACTTTACTAAATTGATAATTGCGCCAACCTACGGTCTTCGCCTGATAGATCGGAGGAATTAATTGGTCACTAACTTCTCTAGCGTTGTCGTCGACTATACTGCCCGCCTCTACAGACTTAGGTGGAAAAGCTATGTCTAACTTCTGCGGTTGTTCGATTGCCGGCACAGTTTTATCTGAGGACCGGTCGTCGACAAGGCGCGGCTGATTGACAACCTCGTCAACCCTTTCGTGGTCCGCAACTGGGGAATGCCCGACGAAGCGCAATTGATCGACAGCCTCATCAATCTTTCTTTGGTTCTCAACTGGCGGCCGGTCGTCGAAACGCGGTTGGTTAGCAACCTCATCAATCTTTTCTGGGTCCTCAATCGGGGGCCGGTGGTCTAAGTGCAATTGATTGACAACTTCATCACTCTCTCTTTGGTCCTCAACTGGCGGCTGGTCGTCGAAGCGCGGTTGGTTAGCAACCGCATCAATCTTTTCTGCAATTGGGGATCGGCCAACGAAGCGCGCTTGATCGCCAGCCTCGTCAATCTCTTCTTGGCTCGCGCGTTGGCAAAGCTCAACCAAGCGCAATCGATTGGCAACTTCATCAAGCTTTCTTTGTTCCTCAACTGGCGGCCAGTCGACGAAGCGCGGTTGGTTAGCAACCGCATCAATCTTTTCTGCAATTGGGGATCGGCCAACGAAGCGCAGTTGATCGCCAGCCTCATCAATCTTTTTTTGCCTCGCACGTTGGGAGTGCTCAACCAAGCGCAATCGATTGGCAACCTCATCAATGTTTTTTTGGTGCCCACGTGCGGGACGCTCAACCAAACTCAAATGATGCGCAACCTCATCGATCATACCGGCCGTGACCCTACGTTCGGATGCCTGGTATGCAAGCAGCAAAGCGTTATCACAAATAGTATTGATGAGCCGTGGAATTCCGCTTGACCAACTGATTATCCGCTCGATGGCGGCCGGCTCAAACAGCTCATCGCCCTCATATCCGACATGCTCGAGTCGCGATGCTACGTAGTGACGGACGTCAGGGTCCTGAAGGGGCGTCAGGCGCCGCCTTGAAGTAATGCGTTGTTTGATCTGATGGAGTCTCGAATGGTCAAGGCGATGTTCAAGTTCGGGCTGACCCATCAGGACAATCGAAGTCAGCGTTGCGCCGTCAATCTCTTGATTGCAAAGCAACCGGAGCTCTTCTAAGACTTCGTCGCTTAAGCTTTGGGCCTCATCAAAAAGCAATGCGACGGTACGCCCCTTCGTGAATTGTTCACGTAAGTGACTATTGAGTTGCTCCAACAAAGTCTCTCTGTCTGTTGAGGAACTGGGCAGCCCAAGATTCTGTAGAATAGTGCGCAGGAGCGGGATGAAGCTCAAGCGCGGGTTAATAATGAGGGCGTATCCAATAGTGTCTACCGAACTAGAAACCAATCGATGTAGCAGTGTCGTCTTACCGGTTCCCGCCTCGCCAGTAATTACAGTAAACCCGTTCCGGGCCTCGATTCCATGCTGCAAACCTGCGAGCACATCCTGATAAGCTGCATTGCTATAAAAAAAACGCGGATCGGGATTAACGCTGAAAGGGAACTCTTCAAAACCGAAATATTTGCTGTACATACGGCCTTCCGCTTGAAATCTCTGGCCCTTTTATCTCGCGTTGGCACTACCAACCGTTGTAATAGTTACGCATATCTAATCTACTACCTTCGCCCTCCCACACGCCAGCAGGTCTATCACTTGTCTGGTCTCCTGCCAACCACCGCAAGCCGGTGCAAAACTCTTGCTATCGCTAGCAGCCAACCAGTCGCACCGACCTACTATTAGACTCGGCCCCACCGAAACCCGACCCGCAATAGCCGACTCATCTTAAACCTTCACGCTTGAACTCATCAACACAGTCAGGATAAGAGAGTCGACGTGAAAGCGCTTCTTGATAACAGCCTGCTCAAGGGACTGGAGAATGACCGCTTTGTAGACAAATTAAAGCCGCGCTGAAAATCAGAGAAACGATTTCTTTTGTGAACTGTGCGCAAAGCGCCTATTGAATGCGTTCGAAGAACGCATCTTCTCTATGGACAAACCCCGAAATCTTTTCCTCACTCAGCGAGCGCACGCGAAAATATTCGCCCGACCTGCTGGTGACCGCGATGCGCGTCCCGGGCTGGAGAGTCTCGATGATCTCCGCATCCGCTGTAGGCATGTTTCGGAGGAATGAAGATCCGCTGACCCGGTAGATTTGCTCCGATGCCGGGCTCTCAACTTTGCCGACGCTCGGACCTTCAACCGGCTTTTTCGCGCCGGCCAGATCATTCCGCTTCTCGTTCTTCTCGGCAACTGCAAGACTTGGAATGGAAGCGGGTGCAGACTGGAATGGCTCCTTTGTCACGGCTTTATTTTCAACGCGCGTTTTTTCAGGGGGCGTATGGACTGGTTCTGCTTTGATCTTCTCGCGCTGGGTAACGGTCGATCCTGTACCGTTTCGTTGTTGCGGGTAAAACATTATGAAACTCCACGCCGACATAACCAGGATCATCAAGGCGCCGATTGATAACCTCAAGCGTTTGACGTTAGAGAACTGATAGTGATGCTGGCCCGATTTTTTCAATTCATGGATCGGTTGTATTGGCCGGCTTTCATCTTCTTCCTTCTCAGAATCACTGACTCTACTCTCGGCTTTTACTTGCGGGGCTAAAAACGCTCTTTCAAGATTCCGCAATTGAATCCTTTCCGCCCCAGTCCGCTGATCCATACTCGGCAAATACCCGCTCAAGCGCAATTCATAGGCGGCCTGATCAATCATCTTGGCAGTGACCTTGTATTCGCATGCTCGATAGGCGCGCAGCAAAGCGCTATCGCAAACCGCGTTGATCAGCCGCGGAACCCCGCCGGACGAATCGATGATCCTCTCAATGGCCCGCTGCTCGAACAGCTCTTCGCCCTGATATCCGACCTTATTGAGTCTAAATGCAATATAGGGAGCGACGTCATTCTTTCTAAGAGGGGTCAACCGTTTCGTCAGAGTCATGCGCTCTTTGAGTGATTTGAGCTGGGCGAGCCGGCCTTGAAGGCCCGGCTGACCTGCCAACACAATCGACATCAACCCTTTGCCCTCAGAGCTGCATAGGAGCGGAAGCTCCTTCAACACTTCCTCCAACACTTCCTCGCTGATGGGCTGGGCCTCGTCGAAAACCAATGCGACACCGCGGTCTTTGCCGCGCCGTTCCTGTAGATAGCCATCGAGCTGCTTGAGCAAGGATTCTCGGTCCGTTGAAATGCTGGAAACACCCGTTTCCTCTAGGATCTCGCGGAGTAGCCCGATGAAGCTCAGGCGAGCATTAACGCCAATGAAGATGTAATCGATCTTGTCTGCCGAGTTACCGATCAATCGCCTCAGCAGCGTTGTTTTGCCGGTTCCCGCCTCGCCGGTAACGGCGACAAACGCGCCCTTTCCCGCGATTTCGCGCGCTAGAGCACTAAGTATTTTCTCATTGGACGCGTTACTGTAGAAAAATTGCGGATCAGAGGTGCCGCTGAAAGGCGGCTCTGCAAAGCCGAAATGCTTGCAGTACGTGAGGTCTTGCGGCACTAGCGACAATGGCGGATCAAGGAGCGATCGAAACTCGCTATTCGTAAATTCCGGTCTAACAAAGCACGTTTCCATCAGGCGTTCTCTTTGCCCCGCCCTCGACCTGCCAATACGTCTATCACTCGCGTGGTCCCATGCCAACCGTTGCAAACTAACGCAAGGGATCCTAGTTCCAGTCGATCTTTGCCCCGCTGCGGGACTGAGTTTAGGTGCTTTGACTCGATCCATGTCGTTTTCCGAGCCTTGTGGAATACGTTTGGTGTTCTAAATTAACCTTTGGCGGGTCAGACTTGCTGTCCTCCGTCTAGTCGAGATAAAACCATCGGCGTGAATGGCTGGAATATTGAGGAGAAGCATCTAATGTTCAGAAGAGGAATATTTGCCAGAACTCAAGCGCCGGGCTTGCTGATCGTCATTGCGTTGTTGTTTGCCAGCAACTCACTAGCGGCAGAAGCACCAGAGGATTGGAAAAGGATCGTCGAAGCCGCAAAGAAGGAAAGCAAAGTCGTCGCCGGTGGCCCGCCCACCGCGGTGCTGAGAAAACAGTATAAAGATACCTTCGAGAACAGATTTGGTCTTGAATTGGAACTTATCTCGGCGCCCGGCCCGCAGAATGCCGGGAAGGCAATGGCCGAGTTTAAAGCCGGAGTCCGCTACTTCGACGTTCTTCACGGCGGCTCGGGGACTTTGGAGCCGCTCAGGAACGAGAACATGCTTGCGCCGTTCAGTGACTCCATGATTCTTCCGGAGGTTAAGGATCCGCGCCAGTGGTGGGGAGGCCATATGTGGGAGGACGTTAAGACCAATCGCTTCATCTATTCATTCTCCGCCGACTTCTCGGTGCCTCCTTTTTACAATTCCGATTTGGTCAAACCGGGTGAAATTAATTCGTACGATGATCTTTTGAGTCCAAAGTGGAAAGGTAAAATCGGTATGTTCGAGCCGCGCATTCCGAGCGCGGGCCAGGGACTCTGGGGCTATTTGATGAGAGCAAAAGGAAAAGAATTCTTGCAGCGACTCGCCGATCAGAATTTATTCATCCACCGCGACGGCCAGCAGCTCGCGGTGGGATTGGCCAAGGGCACTCTCGCGGTCGCGCTGGGACTGGCGCAACGCTTCGTCGACCCCTACATCAAGGGCGGCCTGCCTATCAAAGTATTGAGCTCCATCAAGGAAGGTATGGGCGGCAGTAACGGCTTCGGCACAGTCGCGGTGATGAAAAACACGCCGCATCCAAACGCGACGAAGGTCTATATCAACTGGCTCCTCGGCAAGGAGGGCCAGGACCTTTACGGACGGGCGCTCACCCAAGGCAGTCGCCGATTCGACGTCGATACCAAATGGCTGGCGAAGTTTCACACGCCTGCCGCAAAAGATGTGACGTCCCCCGAAGAGTTCGAGAAAGTCAGGTTCTACGGTGAAGACATCATCACAGAATGGCGCGAACCCGCCGGCGAGTTTGCCCGGAAGATCCTGAAATGAGTCGGGCAAACAATCGCATTTGGCCGCTACGTAGGGGCACGGCGTGCCGTGCCCTTCCAAAATTGCCTATACCGGTAACTCTGAGGAGCCCCTAAATGCGCTACGAGCTTTACTATTGGCCGTCCATTCAAGGCCGCGGCGAGTTTGTTCGTCTCGCGCTAGAGGACGCCGGTGCGGACTATGTTGACGTCGCGCGTGGGGCGAAACGCGGCATGGCCGCAATGATGCGCTTCATGGAAAACCGATCGATTGCACGCCCACCGTTTGCGCCGCCATTTCTCAAGGCCGGCGAGCTGGTGATCGCGCAAACGGCCAATATCTTGCTCTATTTAAGCCCACGACTGAGTCTCGTTCCGAAAACCGAACCGAGCCGCCTCTGGGCTCATCAGCTGCAACTGACTATCGCCGACTGGGTTTCCGAGGTCCACGATACACACCATCCGATAGGAGGCGGCCTTTATTACGAAGAGCAGAAAGCCGAAGCCAAACGACGCGCCGCCGATTTCACAGCCGAGCGCATGCCGAAGTACCTCGGGTGCTTTGAGCGAATACTGAAGCGTAATCCCACAGGAACGGAATATCTTTTAGGCAAAAAATTTTCCTACGTGGATCTCTCGATGTTTCAGATGATTGCCGGACTGCGCTACGCCTTCCCGCGCGCGATGGCGGGACTCGAACCCAAGTACCAACGCCTGGTCGCACTGCACGATCGCGTATCCACCCGCCCTCGCCTCGCTGCCTATCTCACGTCCGATCGGCGGATACCTTTCAATCAGGAAGGCATTTTTCGCTACTATCCGGAACTGGATGAGTAATTCACCACGAAGATCGCGAAAAGCACGAGGTTAAGAAAATTAAAAGCATCATTTCCGAATCCTTCGTGTGCTTCCTTTGCTTCGTGGTTAGCCTGTAGATTCCTAAACTCCGTTTAACTTCAAACGTTTTGAATGACTTGAACGTTTTGAACTGAATTCAGAGTTGGAACTGCTCCAGAAACCTCCGCGCCTCGCTCAAGCGCCGTCTTCCTTAGAGTAGTCGGTGGTCAGCCATCGTTCCGGACGCATGCGGATAATGACGTTGTCGGCATGCGTAGGTAAGTTTCGCGTCTCCTCCACATAGCGGTGGCCCATTTCTTTTCCGAGATAACGGCGTGCGAGCGGGCGCAGATCGCGTTCGAGTTTGGGGTGAGTCAGAGTTTGGGGTCACTCTGACCTGTCACTCCCTCGTCAACACAGATTTGGGGTCAGGAGCACCGATTTGGGGTCAACCCGATTTGGGGTCAGACCTGAGTATTGACTTATTGGCTAACCTTCGGATATGGTTGCCCGCGTGGCTAGGAAACCGCGGGTGGAATTCGAAGGCGCATTCTATCACGTCATTGTCCGTGGCAATCAGCGCCAGAAGATCTTTCGCGACGACCAGGACCGGTTGTATTACCTGGAGCGAGTCGAACACTACCGGCAACGCTATCAATTTAGAATTTACGCCTACGTCCTGATGTCCAACCACGTCCATTTCTTGCTCGAAACCGGCAAGACGCCGCTATCGAAAATCCTCCAAGGAATTCAATTTACATACACGCAGTACTATAACCGCCGTTACGGGACCGTCGGCCATCTCTTCCAGGGCCGGTACAAAGCGATTCTTTGTGACCGGAATGCTTACCTTCTGGAGCTGGTCCGCTACATTCACCTGAATCCCGCTCGCCTGAAACATCCTGAAGCAATAGCCACGTATCGCTGGAGCAGTCATGGTGCATATTTAGGAAGGAAGGGGGCGGTCGTTATAGACACCACACTGGTTTCGAATCAATTGGGAAACTCGGCAAGCCAAGCGTATAAGGCCTATCGAAAATTTATCGACAACGGGCGGGGCCTGGGTCACGACGATCGTTACTACCAAGTGGTCGATCAGAGATTTCTCGGCGATGAGAAATTCATTGGGCAGATTGCCGAGCGAGCACCAAAGGGCGAGATCAGACCAGGCGGACGTAAGCTGAGATTTGAAAAATTACTGCCCGCTGTCGCGCAGGTTCACGGTTGCGGAGTCCTCGATCTCACGGCGACGGGACGGAAGCGAGCGTGGGCTAAGCCGCGGGCGCAACTTGCGTACCTGGCGCGCGACTGGTGCGCTATGAAGGCAATTGAGATCGCTCGTCGGCTCCATCGTGATGCATCCATGGTGAGTCGGCTCTGCGCAAATTATCAAGCAGCTCGAGATGCCAAGACAGAAAAGAACATTGCTGCGTTGATCGACAAATAAGTCCTAACTCAGGCCTGACCCTGTCACCCTCTGACCCTGTCACCCTCTCGGGGTCGGACGATGCTATGCCTCTAAGTTTTTAAAAGTTTCTCTGCCATCGGGAGAATCATGATTCCTTTTCATGCCGAGGCTCGTAAGGCACGGGTGGGGAAGGATTTTAAGCGCACCCCGGCATACTTGTCCACGGCCCGCTGGGTGGTCGTCCAATCCGTGAATACACCGGTCTGCCGTCCTGACCATACCACGTAAAATTTTTGCGCCATGCTGAGTCGATGTGCCTCCTGTAGAAATTAAACCGTCGTCTAAAAATATGAGCTCTTGCCGATCGCCTGCGACCGATTGATACATGGCCCCGGGGGCGTTTCTCTGCCAACAGACAACATCAGCAGGCGTCGGAGGACCACTTGATACTCGTCAATTCGTCCAAGTTTTCTGAGTTATTCAGCGCCGCGGCACCCGTGGTCACCGTGTTGCTCGAAAAAAACAACGCTCGCGTATTTCGGGTGGCAACGGCGGTGAGCGGTGGCAGTTATATCCCCGGCGTTGGCTGAAAAAATGGCGGCGCTTCTAACTGAGGAATACTTTCAAGAACGGGGGCAACGCGCCAGTCGTGCGAAGTTTCTTGCAGCAGCTCTTCCTCATATTAACGCAGGTGACGCCCTCGATCCCGGGCAAGTTTTAGAGGGCAATATTAGGCCGACGTTGTTGACGAGCTGGAAAAAATCTCGCGCGCTCCAGCGCCGCGAGAGACTTCACCATGATCTGAGGCACGGTTCGGGTTTGCTGAATTCTGATCCCCATTCTTCCAGAGACAATACCCAGAACCGAATGCAATCGTTCCATTGAGCTACCATCGGGCCGCCATCGCGGCTTTTAAGTTCTCATTGTCGTCCCACTGCGCATCCGCCCCCAGCATCAATTCTACCGACCGTATGTGATACGCCTCCCCATGCAGCGCCGCGTGCGGCGGAGCGCCTTCCTGAAGATCGGCCGCGGCCTTAAGTAGCCGCCGTCGCATGGCGGCGATGCCGATATCGCTGCTGCCCAAATGCTCCCGGGTCCGGTCCACGATCGCACCCATGCCTTCCTGAACCGAGAAATCTTGTTCGCCGATCCCCTTGATGCCAGTGAAGGTAAGAGTTTTCTGCAGCTCACGGTCGATCAGATAATCGTTGGCGATGTTTCGCGTCGGATAATGGGTGCCGGGGATAAATTCGACGTGGACGCTGGACCCGGCTCTCATCTCGGCGATTTCTCTCGCGCTCAAAGGTTCGTCGAAGTTCCAGGTGAAGACCCAACGCATGCAATTTTCGTCGTCGATGGGCACAAAGGCGTGGGCGATTTTTTTGCTTATACCGCTGCCGCCGCCGGGCGGCATGGTGTAGAACGGCATGAGAAAATTGTTGTAGCGCCAGTAGTCCTTGCCTTCACGGCCTTTGTATTTGCCGCCGATCAGGACGCCATAGTCGGTATCCTTCGCAACCAGCTGAGGCGGATTGCTGCGCACACGGTGCACCAGGCGGGGATTTCCATCGCGCTTTCCCTGCTCCTGCCATTCGTCGAGCCTACGGTGCGAGTCCAACGTGCTATGGAGAAATACCGAATGGATGGTGTCGATGCCGCCATCGATTGCCTGAACGAAATTGGTTTTCTGGAAATTCCAAGAAGTAAATCGGTGCCCGTCAGGAACCCGGGCCCATTCAAATTCCGGCAGTTCCGGAATTTGTTCTTTCGGTCCCATGTAGGTCCACAACACACCCGCGCGCTCGCGCACCGGATAAGCGGTGAGCTTGATATTTTGCTTGAAAGAGCTCTTCTCATCTTCGGTGGGCATGTCTACGCACTTCCCAGCTACGTCATACTTCCAGCCATGATACGTGCAGCGCAGGCCGTTCTCCTCGTTGCGGCCGAAAAAAAGGTCAGCGCAGCGATGGGCGCAGGCGCGGTCGATGAGACCGACACGGCCGCTGGTGTCGCGAAACGCCAGGAGCCTTTCGCCCAACAACGTGACCCGCAGAGGCGCGCCGTCCGGTTCATGGAGATCTGATTCCAGCAAGAATGGCAACCAGAATCTTCGCACCAGCTCTCCCATGGGAGTCCCACGTCCAACGTGTGTTAGTCGTTCATTTTCTTCACGGGTAAGCATTGGCGACTCCTTTAATGGATTGTTCCATTCTACAGGTTCGACAGAACCATTTTAAGAAATTTCTCCCGCCAAGACGCCGAGGCGCGAAGAGAGGCCTTACTTATTTCTCCGAACCCGGCTTGCGTTGCGTCTTGCGCGAGTCATCTTATTTTTCACTTGCGTAAGACAAATTCAACCGAAACTGTCAAAACATGCCGTGCCAATTTTCATTTACCGAACGGGACGCCAGCAGCATCACGGCATTCGCTGACTATTCTGGATGCTGTCGCAACCAGTCGATGTACTCTCCCACCGCACGTTCGACGGTGTACTGCGGTAGGTAGCCGACTTCTTGCTTGAGCCGGGTTATGTCCAAATAAGCGTTCGGTCGATATCGCGGGCCACGCCCCGGCGGCAAGTTGATCTCTGCGTTGGGCACGACCTTTTTCACCACGTCGACAAATTCACCGTAGGTGATCGGACTCTCGCCGCTGATGTTATATATTCGATGGGATAATTTGTCGGCCATTTGGACAAGCTGGATCGCCGCGGCGCAGTCCTTCACGTAGAAAGCGCCGGTATCATCCGCTTGATGCGGCGCGCCGCCACGCGCTCCGGTAAAATCCGCAGCCACACCTTTGGCAACGGCATGCAAGATGCGACTCGTCGGCGCAGCCAGGCTATGATAGAGCGGGCCGAACGGGGTTCCGATGCGCAGTGCCACGACCTCGAGACCTGTCCGAGAGGCGAAGTGCATCCCAAGGATCTCTAGCGCTTTCTTGAACGTCTCCGTCGGATTGCCCGACTGCACCGGCACGAGCGCGCCCTCGCGGAAAGGCCCCTCGGCAAGGCTCGCGTAAACGGCCACGGAACTCGCTAAGCTCACGCGCCTCACGTCATACAACCGAGCGGCCTCGAGGATATTCAAAAATCCTATGACGTTAACGCGGTAATCTTCTGCCGCCGACAAAGCGCCCAGGCCGGGAACAGCAAGGTGAACGATGCCGGTGACCTTGTGCCTGCGCACGATTTCGATCACGTCGTGGGCCGAGGTGACATCCAACGTCTCAATGAAAGCGTGTTTGCCGATGGCGGCTTTGATGAAATCAGGCTCGCGCCTCACCCGATATTGGGTGAGCACGACCTGTTCGCCAACATCGAGGAATCGCCCGGCGGTGTGGAGGCCGATAAATCCAAGACCACCTGTAATCAAAATCATGATACCGATGCCTTAACGGCTGATCTCACCAGTGATCTCATCGTTACTGTTCCATCGTACTTGGCGCAAAGACCTCTTCTAGCTTGAGCAGCCGGGGGGTTAGACCCTGTTCAACAGAATACTGCGCCGCTGTTTCCAATACCCGCCAGTTGGCTTTAATACCATATTCGAGCAGCGGAGCCATGAGCGCCTTCCTTGCTTCCTGCGCGAGGCGACCCGTCTCGATGTAGTAATCGATATGTTCCATCCTTTGCTCATTGGCAATAGCATTGGCGCGCTCGAAGGCTTTATACAGATTAAGAATCGCCCAAGGATGCCGCTCGGCGATTTCCCGTTTGATCGCCACGCAGTGGTTGATCGGATAGAGTCCTGTCTTGTTATAATACCTTATGCCTTCGGCTCTTGGGTCAGGGAATAAAAATCTGATCTCCGGGTGATTCCACAGATCAGCGCTGCTGCGGTCGACAAGATTTTGGTTCACGATATAAAGCAGCGTGGCCTGAAGCTCACCCGAGAGCATCATCGAGCCAATGTCTTTGCCGATCGGAATCTGATGAATCGTTACGCCTGGCGGCGCCTTGAATTCAGTCGCGCCACCGTGGCTGTGCTCCGGATTTCGCTCCATCCAAAATTCCATGTCCTTGGGCTCGACACCGAACTCATGCTGTAACACACCGCGCGTCCATAACGCCGCCGTCTGCTGATATTCCGGCACACCGACGCGCTTGCCTTTGAGATCGGCCGGAGCATCAATGCCTGCATCCCGCCGCACCAAGATTCGAGTATGGAATAAGCGGCGAGTGGTAAAGATCGGCAAGCCGATCCAACGTTTGTCGCCATGGGCGATGGCGATAAGCAATGACGAGAACGACATGTCCGACAGGTCGAAGTCAGCGAAGCGCAGCTGACGCCAAAACAGCTCGGAAGCATGAACCGGAGACATGATAAGGTCGATGCCATCCGGCTTCACAGCGCCGTCAAAGAGCGGCCAGGTACGCGGGTTCGGAGCCATACCAACGCTCAATTGGATGTTCATATTCGGCCGCCTAGATTACTCATCCATGAACCGTCAATTTTCTGTTGGTGATATCTGCCACGCTACCAATTGTAGGTATTTGATTTAAAAACATGGTTTCTTCTCAGTTGGACTCCAAGCCTTCGTTTGCGAATTCGCCTGAAAGGTTTGCCGACACGAGTCGCTCAACCAATCCTGACAGCCGCTTATCGTATGAATGAGAATCCCTTGTCAAGCGAAAGGACCGCGTCGCGCTGATCGGGCTACGGATGGCAGAACAACTGAAGCGAAGAATCCAAAACCGTGGGGACCACTAAGAGACGTGATTGACTAGCTGGAAAAAGTCGAGACTCGACTGATCGCGTTTTCTCTGCGAATGGACAGAAGTTCCAGGCATTAGCAATCACTTTGCGCAGCGAAATCAACCGCGCATGCTTCACCTAACCAGTTTTGGATTTGGATTGAACCGATAACCAGCATTCCGATCTAGAATGCCGCTTCGCGATGCAGGTGTTGTCGATTCCCGAGTGGCTGGTCGCGCGCGCCCATGCCTCGCACGTAAATGTCTCCGATGCTATAGAGGATGCGAGCCGGAGTTTTTCCTGAACGGAGCAATCGCGTTCGCTTTAACTTGGAACAATGGCCGTCGCGGATTCGGCCCAACTATCAGCCGGTGGTAGAACGGGCCATAAGAGGAGGCCTTATGTTTAGAGCAATGTTTCTTCTCTTGCTCCTGGCGCCGACTGCGTTTGCTCAGCAAAAGGGATGGGAAAAGGACTGGAACGAAATGCTGACGGCGGCGAAAAAGGAGGGGCGAGTTGCCGTCGCAGGCTCACCGGACCCTGTGATGCGCAACGAGGTCATTCCGAAATTTACCTCCCGGTTTGGGATTCAAGTCGAATTCATTGCCGGGCGCGCGAGCCAATACATCGCGAAAGTTCAAACCGAGCGCTCCGCCGGCCTCTATTCCGTGGACATTTTTATGACCGGCGTAGACAGCACGGTCAATACGCTTTACCCGGAAAAGCTGATCGATCCCCTGCGGCCGCTGATGATTCTTCCCGAGGTGGTTGACCCCACCAAGTGGAAAACCGGAAAGCTCTGGTTTATCGATCCCGAGCAAAGATTTGTCCTCAGGGTCTTCCGCTCCATGACCGGCCTTCTCTTCTATAATGCCGATCACGTGAAAGCCGAAGAAATTCGGTCACCCAAGGATCTGCTCAATCCTAAATGGCGCGGCAAAATTTCCACCGATGATCCGATGGTCGCCGGAACCGGAGCGGCGAACGCGGCAATGCTTTACGTGGAGCTCGGCTCAGAGTTTGTAAAACGGCTCTATATCGACCAAAAGACCGTCTTTTCTCGTGAACGGCGCCAATACACGGATTGGCTGGCGCGGGGCACGCAGCCAATCTGTTTGAACTGTCGCGAAGACGACTTGAAGCCGCTGCGCCAAGAGGGATTCAAATTTGTCGAGGTTTTTGAGATGTCGGACATTAGCCCCCGGGTGAACGGCTCTCCGTGGCTCCTTTCGCTTGCCAATAAGGCTCCGCACCCGAACGCGGCGCGCGTGTTTGCGAATTGGATTGCATCCAAAGAGGGTCTTGAAACTTACTCCAGAGGCTACGGGGCGACTACGCTGCGCACGGATGTGGATGAATCCTTTCTGGAGCGCGGAACGGTTCCACGCGCTGGCGTCAAATATTTCGACGACACGGAATGGAACTGGACTGTTACCGGCAGGAGAGAAGCACGGGAGAAGGTGCAGCAGTTATTGAGAGAGCACGGCAAAAAATAAACGCACCCGGCAAGCGGCAGTTCAAAAGTTCATGTTCAAAGTTCAAGGTAAACGATCGCTCGGCTGGTTCCAGCTCGTTCAAATCGTCTAGCGGCTTATTCTCCGCGTTTTTGAATTTTACCCTTGAACATTGAACTTGGAACCTTGAACAATGTTCGGCCAAGGGGGTCTGACGAGTAGCGATTCAATCGGATTTGTTACGCCAGAGCACCGCGTGGTCTGCTCGATAAATCATTGGCGTTTGCGAATCAGATTCTTCTCGTCGAGCACTTTCATGACTGTTTCGACGTAGGACTTGATCGCCGTTCGCACGTTCTCCGGCTCTGTTGTCTTGATCGTACCGGTCCAGACCACGTCGTTTTTGACAACGTCGTACAATGTAATCTCCGAGACATATTCGTTGTATCGGTAGACACTCGGCACGCCGCCGAGACCGTACCAGCTGGCGCCGACGTGCGAGCCAAAGATGCCGAACGAAGTATACGGAAAATAACTCGGGCCCAGCTGGCTCCTCTGATCCACCTGAACCGATCGCGCGAACAGCACCGCATCCGCGCCGATCTTTTGCGCCGCCTGTTTGAGCTTGGTTTCGTCGATCTTTTCGTCCTCCGCAATGTATCGATAGCTCGGCAAGGCGTCGATACCGGCTGCGCGGAGCTGCACTAGAAACTCGTCTTCAAAGTTACGCCGAACGCTGGTTTCTCCACCCAGACCGCCGACCAGGATTCGTTTGAACGAACCCGAGGCGTAGGCGGGATTGCGCCATTCACTGACGATCGGAGTGGTGGTCGTGCAACCGCCGAGCGCCAATGTGATCAAGATAATTTCGACGATGCGTGAAAGAGACCTTCTCATAAGCTTTCTGACTCCACGATGGTGCTGCCTATTAATGGTTATCCCGGCTAAGCGTTTTCAGCAGCCGTAATCGTACGACGACGCCGGGATTTCAAATCTTGTGCAGACGTATTTTAACACTCGCCGTTGGCTTTTCGAAGCGAGCACGCCATCTGCGTTGCGCTGCTTGACAAAACCCTGCCAATAGCCGGAATATGATTCTACGATTCACCGAGGTCAGAAGGAGAATAATCGTGTCATACACCATGATTTCAGCCGACGATCACATTGACTTGGGTTACTTACCCAAGAACTTGTGGATAGAACGCCTGCCTAAATCTTTGCGTGATCGAGCGCCGCATGTCGAGGATAGAGGCGAGAAAGGCGAATACTGGGTGTGCGACGGCGAGACTTGGGCGGACTATCGCGGCGAGCGCTGGTTTGCCAGGCCCAATCGAACCCGACTGGCTCTGGACCGAGGCGGAGTCGGCGAACCACACCGGCCGACGACAGCGGAGAAACGGCTCATCGATATGGACCGCGACGGCGTCGAAGCGTCGCTCATGTTTCCGCCGATTATCGCGATGCAAGTGGGCGATACCGAGCTCAGAAACGCTTGCGTACGAGCGTACAACGATTGGGCGGTTGAATTCGGTCAATCCGCGCCCAAGCGTTTTTTTCCGGTTGCGATGCTCTCATCCGTCGATGCCGAAGCCGCCAAGGACGAGGTCATCCGTGTGGCAAAGTTGGGCTTCCGCGAAGCGAACTTCCTGGTCAACGATGTCACTCTCGCCATGAATCAGAAGCCGTGGGACGTTTTCTGGGACGCCGCCGAGGACGCCGGCATCGTCGTCTCATATCATGTCGGTGGCAGCACGCAATCCGGAACCGTTAGAGCGACGATCGACGCGATGAAACCGGGACAGCGCCCCGGGGTTTTCGATATGGGGCTGAGTAATGGCGCTACTTCATTTTTCAATCCATTTGTAAACATGTTCAATTTCGGAACACTGGAGCGCCATCCAAAGCTGAAGTTCTGTCTCGCCGAATCCGCGATCGGCTGGATTCCGTTCGTCGTGCAAGAGATGGACTACCGCTACCGCAGACAATTCGAGCGGAAGAAATCCGAAGACATCCCGCTCAAAGCGATGCCGAGCGAGATCTTCAAACGCCAAGTTTGGGCGACCTATCAAACCGACCTAGTCGGATTGCACCTGATCCAGTTCTTCGGTGAAGGCCACATCATGTGGGGATCGGACTACCCGCACCCCGACAGCACCTGGCCGTTCTCCAAGGATATCATCGACAAGGACTCGGCTCACTTATCGCCCGAGATGAAAAAGCGGGTTATTCACGACAACGCCGCCGCACTTTACGAAATTCGACCCTGAAGGAAAAAATGCTCGATAGAGAATCCCAACCCACAATTCAAAAGCCCAACCCGCGAACTAAAGCTGAGCGCTTCAGATTCTAATAGCCCACGACAAGGGTTACCGCTACAGACGTTCTTGATCAGCGTGAGGCCGAACATCCCAGTGACCGGACAGCATGCCATGTTTCTCAGCAGCATTGCCGCCTCTAGTGTGTGCACGGACACAAAAGCATGAGAACGCTAGCTTTGCCCCAGCCGTGTAGCGAGGGAAGCTCCTCAAGTGTGGCTGGTTGATCGTTTATCCGGTAGCCAAAATGTCAAATGGGCAGAGCGCATGCTGCTGGCGGGATGTTTGTCACTTTGCGCGTCAGCAGTGATCGTCGGCAGTCTATTGGTCAGCCATGAGCAACAATATGTCCGACTAGCCGAATCCTTTCTTATCGGCAAGTTTTATTTCACATCGATTCCAGAGCATCTGCATGATACGGCAGCCTTTGGTCAGCGATATTACTGGCCGTTAGGACCTTTGCCCGCAGTGCTGCTCATGCCTTTCGTGTCGTTCTTTCGGTTGATTGGTGCTGATTTCTATCAGAGCTATGCATCATTGCCGCTCGCACTCACGAGTGGCTGGTTATGCTTTCGAATTGCTCAGAAGTGCCGCCGCTCGAAGAAAGAATCGGCCTGGTTGACACTCGCGTTTTGCGGCTCCTCTTCGTATCTTAGTATTGCCGTGATTTCGATGAGTTGGCCGTTCGCTCAGGTTGTCGCAGTATTTCTCATCTTCCTTGCCATTGATGAATGGCTCACGCGGCGACGGTGGTGGTTGTTAGGGTTTCTTCTGGGACTGACGGCAGCCGCGCGGATTTCCGCCGGGTTGAACGTCGCACTTTTTGCAGGCGCCGCCTCGTTTTGTGAGAAAAAGGAACGAGCCAAAATACTTGCATCGCTGGCGTCGGGCTTCACAATTCCTATTTTTTTCCTAGCTGCATATAATTTCGTCCGATTCGGCTCAATCGTTGAAACAGGATACAGCTATCAGCTACCGTCGCCCGGGGACTTCTCCACGATTTCGCTCACAAACATAATCCCGCATTTGCGCATCTTTTTATTCGGCCCACCTGCGGCGTTAGACAAATTTCCCTTTTTCGGCGCTAATACTTACGGCATGAGTGTGCTGCTCCTTTCGCCCTGGCTTTTGCTTCTCGGTTCGCTAAGGATGGATCGCTTTAACTATCTCGCACTTGCGAATTGTACAGCGGTACTGCTGATGGTGCTTGCGTGGCGTTCGACTGGGCAGCTACAGGTCGGTTATAGATTCTCCCTCGATTTCTTACCTATTATCATTTTCCTGTTGGCCAGGAGCGGCTTCAATGCGAAAAAAGTTTCCTGGGGATTCAAATTACTGACTATTCTCGGGTTTATTTTGACCCTATATTTCCTGCAGAGTTTTATAGCTTTATTGCCGCAAGGATGAATATTGCTATGCGACTGAACTATTAGACCCGTCAACAAACTCGATACAATTTTCAAGGCCTAAGAAAAGGCCTAAGAAATAGTCGGACAAAAATTCATGAATCTCCCAAACCTTAGCATTTTCTGAAAATGTCTACTTACCGATGCCGAAGATTTCGTTGTAGAGGCTGGTAAACTCTTTAAAGTTAGGTCCGACGATCTCCGGCTTTACTACGAGATAGCGGTCGACACGGAGCTTGGGAAAGCGTTCTTTCAAGCCGGTCCGTGTCGGCGTCCGGCCGAACTTTTCGGCAAAAAATTTCATACCCCCATCTGCGGCCAGCGCCCAGTCGATCAACAGAGCCGCCGCGTGAGGATGGGAAGAGTGTTTGGTGAGGAGCAAGTAAGCGGGGTTCGACAACACCGGGTCGAAGAGAACTGTTTCTACGGGGGCGCCTTCGTCTTTTAATTGCAGCGGTCTGTAGCCATACAGCCACGGCGCCATTTGCATTTCGCCCGCGCCGATTAGGTTGGCCTGTTGGGTGTGACCCGAAACCATTCTGGGGTCGAGCTTTGCGAGATTTCTGAAATAACTTAGAGCCTTTTCTTTGCCCCAATGAAGCAATAGAGCCCCGAATAAATCCTGATCGGCCGGATCGAGCGAGAAACGTCCTTTCCACTTCGGATTGAGAAGCTCCTCATAGCTCTTTGGTGCCTCGGGCGGTTTTATATGCTGCGTGTTGAAACCAAGCGCGATGACGAAATGATAGTGCGCGGTCCAAAATCCCTTTTCGTCCATGAAGTCTTTTGGAATCCCTTCCCGGCTGGGTGAAACATAGGGATCGATCAATCCCATCTGCCCAAGTGTGTGAGTTTCGCCGGCGGAGATGTCGATGACGTCAGCCAAAGTTTGTCCGGCGCGCGCTTCGGTGGCGAACTTGTTGAAAACCCCGGTCGCATTAGCTCGATAGTGCTCGGGAGTGATGAACGGGTATTTTTTTTGAAACTCGTCGAGCAGCGGCTTCAGCTGATCGACAGCTGTAAAACTGTAAACGACTACTTTGCCTTCCTTTTTAGCGCCTTCAATGAGTTTTTGTTCCCGCTCTTTTCCCAACCCGTCGTACTTTTTAAGTATGTTAGAGCTTTGGGTAAGGCCCGGTGAGTCGGAAAGAAAGACAATAATGATAGTAAACAGAAATAGGAAGCGAATGACACGGCTCGTTGTGGTCATAGATCCCCCATACGTTGATGCTTGACAATAGCGGCTTCGTCATATCAAAAGTCACAGAAGTTCATTTAGGTCAAGGAGCAATATATGGCCAAACCAGAGTTACGAGAAAGCGCGACGGACAACTCGCCAACTCGAAGCCTCGCAGAATACATCGCCGGACTCTCCTACAAAGATATCCCGCCGGAAGTGGTCTCGCACATCAAATTTTGCCTTATCGATTCGCTCGGTTGTGCCCTGTTCGGCTCCACGCTCCCGTGGGGCAAGATTATCACTGCGTTCACTAAGGAATTGGGCAAAGGAAAAGGGGCTCTCATCTGGGGAGATGGCGCCGAGGTGCCCAGCACCAGCGCGCCGCTCGCCAATGGCACGTTGATTCATAGTTTCGAAATGGACGACCTTCACCGTGTCGGAGTCATTCACCCCGGTTCAGAAGCCATACCCGCCGCGGATGCTTTGGTCCGCCATGTCGGCGACGTTGACGGCAAGCGGTTTCTCACTGCGGTCGTAGCGGGCTACGAAATCGGCTGCCGGGTCGGCATGACCGGCGGAGCCGCACAGCTTCGCCGCGGCTTTCACCCGAGCGCAACGTCCGGCACGTTTGCGGCGGGAGCCGCTGCCGCCAAGATGCTCCGCTTGAATCCGGTCAAGACAGTCCACGCGCTAGGTATCGCCGGCACGCAGGCAGCAGGACTGATGGCCGCCCAGCACGCTTCCATGGTGAAGCGCATGCACCCCGGCCGCTCCGCTCAGGCCGGAGTCTACGGCGCGCTACTTGCGGCCAAAGGCTTTACCGGGATCGAAGATGTCCTGGAGGCGCCGTACGGCGGTTTTTGCTCGACTTTCATCGATAAACCAAATCTCTCACACCTGACTGACAGATTAGGGGACCGGTTCGAGACGCTCAATGTCGGTTTTAAGCCCTACCCCTGCTGCGGCAGTAATCATACGTCGATCGATGCCCTGAAGAAGATCCTTCGTGACCACCCGGAGGTCAGCGCACAGAACGTTGAAAAGATTCGGATCCGAACCACCCGCGCCACTAAGCTCCACGTCGGCTGGCCTTATGAGCCCAAAAGTATGACCACCGCGCAAATGAATCTACTTTTCTGTGTCACCATTCTGCTCCACGACCGCGACTTTTTTGTCGATCAGGTTACCGAAAAATCGATTCGCCGCAGCGATATTCTACAAACCACTAAAAAAATTGAAGTTCTCGAGGATCCGCAGTTCGATGCTCTAGGCGACGAGGGACGCCACGGCGTAGAACTGGAGGTGCAACTCCGCGATGGCAAAAACTACAGTGAGAAAGTCCTGCACGCCAAGGGAAGCGATAAGCATCCGATGACGCGGGAAGAGGTGTTAGACAAATTTCGTCTGCTGGCTTCACGCATGCTCTCACGCTCTCGAGTTGAGAAGCTGGAAGACACGCTTCTCAATCTCGAAAAACTCGACGATGCGAGAAAAATTGGCAAGCTTCTGACAGCTTGACTAACAATTTTATCGCTTACCGAGCGACTTGAACGATTCGAACTTTTGCTTTCTTCGTTCGTCCAATTCTTCGCGCCTTCCAAAGGCAATAAATCGGGCGCGCAGGATTAGCGCTGCGCTAAATTGACAAAAGTCAATCGCTAGGGACGGAGAAATTCGGATTTTGACCCTCTTTGACCTTGACGATTAATCTTTGTATTGTTTTTTGTTTGTCTTAATTTTTAGGAGCTCGGACATAGAGGAGAAGTATCAATGGAGCGTGCCCGTATCGTTCTAATTCTCACGTTTGTCTTATGCGCGACGGTCTTTGGGCCCGCGACGTGGGCATTTGCCCCACCATACGAAGTCACCGTCAGGCAGCTAATTCCGTTGGCTAACTGGCAGAAACAGTTCAAGATTACTGACGGTAGGGACCAGGGAAAACTCGTCCCGCTGACATTCCAGAACGGTACTCGGGAAGGATGGCGCCTCGACTTCGGCGACTACGCGGGCGTACACCTGAGGAACGACACGAGTGGGACATTGATGATGGAGCGACTCGACTTGTTCAAAAGCCGTAGCTTTATCATTTATGAACCGGCGCTGCCGATTTTGACGCGTGACATAGCTTCCGGTGTCGCCATTCTTCGCCAGGCAAATTTCAGAATGTACGATCGTGACACTGGCAAGCTCAAGCGAACCGGCCACGCCAGTCATCTGGTGAAACGGGTCTCACGTTCGCAGTTCGAAACGCCCGCCGGTCTCATCGACGGTTATTATATCGAGATCGAACATCGGATGGACATGCAGTTCGCTCAACTGCACATGTCGCTTGGCCTCGGCTGTCGCTTGGATGAGGGCCCGGTTTACGGCTCCGGCCGGTATACGCTCAGGAAGCTTGGGCTCTTCACCGAAACCAAAACCGCGGCGGCCGCGCTGGCGATAAGATGATGTTAAGCTTTCCACCAAGTCACCAAGCCAGGCGTTGCTGTACTCCCGGGCCAATTTATTTCCCATCAGCTTTTATCTCATGACTAGGCAACCGGCGTCACAAATGTCGCCGGTCATGAGCCGGCTAAGCGCTTACATCGCAGCGGCGCTGCGCAGGTCGCTCCCTGCCGCAGTGACCGAAAAGACCCGACACCACATTCTCGACACGATCGCCGCCATGGTCTCTGGATCGCGCCTCGCTCCCGGAATCAAAGCGATCGCCTATGTGAAAACACTCGGCGGCGTCAAAGAAGCCTGCGTGATTGGTACCAATATTGTCACAACCGCCGTGAACGCCGCATTGGCCAACGGCATGCTCGCTCACGCCGACGAAACCGACGACTCGCACGCGCCGTCGCTGACTCATCCAGGCTGCGGTATCGTGCCTGCTGCGCTCGCCATGGCGGAGCGAGAACGGCGCGATGGAATCGCCTTTCTCCGAGCCGTCGCGCTCGGTTACGACGTTGGCTGCCGGTTGACACAAGCCCTCGACGCCTATCAGTTTCGCGAGGATGGCCATTCGACGCATAGCTTCGGGCCGATGTTCGGGGCCGCTGCCGCCGCCGCGGCGCTGGCGGGCCTGCGGCAGCGCCAGGTTTGCCATTTACTCTCATTTACCGCCCAACAAGCATCGGGTATCTCGTGCTGGATGCGTGACGGGAAACACGTTGAAAAGGCTTTCGACTTCGGCGGCATGCCGGCACGGAACGGCGTCGCGGCGGCCACGATGGTCGCCAATGGATTCACGGGCGTCGACGACGTGTTCGCGGGGGAGCGCAATTTTTTCGTGGCCTATGGCCGCAAGCCGGATCCCGCCGTGCTGGTTCGCGGACTCGGCGTTATGTATGAAATTATGAATACCAACATCAAGCGCTGGTCGGTGGGCTCGCCGATCCAGGCGCCCCTCGATTCGCTGTACCACCTCATCCGCGAGCAGGGCATCAACGGGCAAGAAGTCGAGAAAGTCGTAGTGCGAGTGGCGCGCCAGGGCGCCAACACCGTCGACAACCGCGATATGCCCGATATCTGCCTACAGCATATGTGCGCTATCATGTTGATCGACAGCAACGTCACATTCGCATCGTCGCACGACGTAAGGCGCATGCGCGACCGTCGAGTATTGGCGCTGCGCAGCCGTATCGAACTTCGCGCCGACGATGCACTGTCCGCGGCCATGCCGAGCCGCCAAGGAATCGTCGAGATCAGCCGGCGCGACGGGCGCGAGCTTCGGCATCACACTGAGGCCGTGCGCGGCACCGCCGAGAACCCAATGACGCGAGCCGAGGTGGACGAAAAGAGCTACGATCTGATGGCTCCGGTGATCGGCAGGGCGCGCGCCCGCAAGCTTTGCGACGCTGTCTGGCAGCTGGAAAAGGTTCGCGATGTTCGCGGCTTGCGTCCGCTGCTCCGCGCCTAATGCTGATGGGAGAAAGCACGTCCCCTGCAACCTGGCGTCTTCGCTAACCCCTCGATCTTGATCGATAAAAAAAGATCTTCGAAAGGCAACAGGATCCCAAACCCCGGCCCGGTTCCTTCCCGTGATCATTTGAATTTGGCACCTTGACATTGCCCACCTCAGTGACATCCTTTTGACAGGGATGTTAGACCGATGCACGCGAGATCTCCTCCCCCCTGGCACATCGAAAAGTACCAAACTTCGGCTTAGCCATACGCAAACTTACTTTTAGCCTGATCCTCATTTTAATCTTACTTCCGTAAGGTTTTGCGTCTTTCTTCTCTAAAACGAATGAAAGGATAGGCCAATGGAAGAGAAAAGAGGAATTTTTGAATCCGTAAAAGATGGAGTCGTTGGGACGATTAGAGGAACGGGTGACGTGGCAAAAGCGGTGGTCGATACCGTCAGCGGCACCCTGTCCCATACCATCAAGGGAACGGGCGCAGTCGGCACTTCATTGATCGAAACTGTTTCAGACGTGGGCCGCGCTGCGATCCGCGGAGTAGCCGATGTCGGCGGCGACGTGGGATCGGCTGCGAAGGGAGCGGTGGTGGGAACTCTGCGCGGCACTAAAGAGGCCAGTGGGGAAGCATTGGATGCTATCCGGGCAGCGACCGGCGGCGTAATCAAAGAGACATCAGAGGTTGCCGGTGATCTTGGCAACGCGGCAAAAGGCGCCATGCAAGGAGCGATAGCCGGTGCCAAGGAAGTCGGGGTGAGCGTAACCGAAGCAACCGCCGCGGCGGCAAACGGCGTCCTAAAATCGACTAGCGAGATTCTGTCTGGTACCGGTAAAGCCGGTGCCTCCTTGATTGAAGCCACCTCCGGCGTGGTTCGTGCTGCCATTCAAGCGGTGGTCGAAGTTGGTGGGGACGTCGGTTCAGGTGCCAAGGGTGCGATTCTGGGAGTTTTACAAGGAACCAAACACAGCGGAAAAGAAGCATTGAATACAATCAGCGAGACCAGCAGCAATATCGTCAAAGGAACCTCGGATGTTGCGGGCGATATCGCGAAGGCAGCCAAAGGCGCTGTGCAGGGCGCGATAACGGGAGCAAAAGAAATCAGTTTGGATGCCACTGAAGCGGCCTCCGCTGCGGCCACCGGAGCGCTCAAGGCCGCTGAAGAGATCAGCTCAAAGGCGGCGCAACAGGTGCGCAAGGCCGTAACGGGAACGATCAGTGGCGTGAAAATTGTGTTGAAGGAACCTTTCAAATCGAAGAAAAGCTGAAGCTCTGTAGAGTCGGGGCTGTTATGTTTTGACTTGAGTTTTTCACACGCCGTATTGGGCAGGCAAAAATATGCGTGTAGTGGGTCATTTTGACAATCGCAAAATCACATTGATCTCTGACAAAATGACCCACTACTGAGATACGAGACTTTTTTCCAGCGCTGCGCCTGATCCTGACTGAGGAAACCTTACGACTGTCGAGGGGGTCTCCGCGGCCAAGGATCTTAGAGTCATCCCTTCCAGGGCTTTTTGGACCGCTTGATCGCGCCGTGACAGAACGTGGGCGGCAGGTCCGGCGTTCTCGACCGCTGGCGCGGCCGAGTCACTCACGATATCCAGAATATCCTTGACCGGTACCGCTTCGGGTGGTCGCGCCAATGCTATTCCCTCGGGCTCGATCGACCTGAGCAGAATACCGGCTCTGACAAATTCGTCAAACATATTTTCCAGACTCAACACTCCAAGATTTGCCGCAAGCTCGGTTGGCTGCCAGGGAGGCGCTTGAGAAAGATGGCGGCGGGTAATCTCGACTAACGCCGAAAGGGCCAGCCATTCCTGGAATCTATGACCTTTCAAACCGGGAAGCGATTCGCGAATGAAGGCGGAAGGATGCTGATGAAAATAAGCGACCTCGGCGCCGACCAGGAAAATCAGCCATCCCACATACAACCAAATGAGAAACACGATCATGATCGCAAAGCTCGAATAGATGGCGGCGTAGCGAGCGGAGTTGGCAACGAAGGCCGCGAAGGCAGTGCCTATGAGCTGCCACAAGATACCCGCGGTGGCGCCGCCGATGAGCGCCGAGCTGAGCCGCACGTTGGTGTAAGGAATCAACTTGTAAAGGAAAGTGAACGTCCCGCAAAACAGCACGAACGGCATGACGTTGGTCGTCAAGGTAAAGATGTAACTGACGAATCCGATCTGGACGAGGCGCTCTACCAACCAATAACTTTGCGCCGAGGCGGTAAGAGTTAAAGCGGTAAAGACCATGACCGGTCCGACCAAGACCACGCTCAGATACGCCGTAATCCTCTGGCCCCAAGTGCGGGAACGCGGCAAGCGCCAGATTCGATTCAGCGCGTCCTCGACCTTGGCCACGAGCGTGACCACCGTGTAAAACAACATGGCCAAACCGGCCGCGCCCAGGATGCCGAGGCGGAGATTGTCGACAAAGTCGATGATCTTTTTCGTCACCTCGGATGCGTCGGCGCCGAGCGGCTGAAGCATCTGCGCCAAAAAGGGCTCGAGCGCGTTCTGAACCTCGAAGGCTTTCAGCACGGAGAACATCACGGCAAGAAAGGGCACGAGCGAAAGCAACGTGGAGTAGGTCAAGCTCATTGCCTGGAGACTCAGCACGTCGTCGCGATATCTCGTATTGGCGACGACGGTTGCCCGGTAAAGAGAGCTGTGAATCTTGTGGAAAATCGTACTCATACGAGAACCGCGCTTTCACTAATAGCTTAGTTCTTTAATCCAAGAATTCCAGGGCATTGAATGAGGCTACCGGTTTAGCCAATTTTTCTCTGGCAAGCGCAACAAATCATTAGGCCGATCGCCGAAACTCGGCCTCAGGCGTTATCGGAATCGGAAGGGGCGATCGCACGTGCAGGTCGCGCTGCGGGAATGGAATTTCCACGCGGTTCTGCTGGAACTTTCGCACTATCGCGCAATTGATTTCCGAGTGAACCTCCAAATGCCGCTGCGAATCTTCGAGCCAAATGCGCAGGCGCATGTTCCATGCCGAGTCGCCGAATCCTGTATGCAAAACATCGGGAGCGGGGTTCTTGAGAACCTGCGGATGTTCTGCGGCCACCTCCCTCAGGGAACGGATCACGGTTTCCAGGTCGGACTCGTACGATACGCCCACATTCACGTCCACCCTGACCGTTTCGTCGCCGTAAGACCAGTTCTCCACCTTCGATGAAACAAACTCCGAATTCGGCACGATCACGGCGACGTTGTTCAAAGTGCGAATCGTCGTTGAGCGCATGTTGATTTCCACGACGTCTCCCTCCTGATTTCCTACCATGATCCTGTCCCCAACCTTGATCGGTCGCTCGAGAAGCAGAATAAGGCCGGCAACGAAATTGGAAGTGATGTTCTGCAATCCAAAGCCGATGCCGACAGACAAAAAACCAAGAATGATTGCCAAGCCGGTGAGATCGATACC
>DASPXM010000270.1:0-30512 GCA_035637295.1 Verrucomicrobiia bacterium | reverse complement strand
CCATCTTGATACCGCACCATGGAATGAATTACGCTTTCCGGATGGATGACGACTTCAATCCCTCCAGGATCCATATCGAATTCCCATCGCGCTTCGATCACTTCCAGTCCCTTATTCATCATCGTCGCCGAGTCAATGGTGATTTTTGGTCCCATCTTCCAATTCGGATGCATCAGCGCTTGCTCGACACTCACCTTGGCCAACCGGCTGAGCGGCGTTTGCCGGAATGGTCCACCGGAGGCGGTGAGAATAATCTTATCGACCTCGGCGCGCTGGTTGCCCTGTAAGCATTGAAAGATCGCGCTATGCTCGCTGTCGACGGGCAATAGGCGAACGCCCTTTTTTTTGGCCGCATCGACAAAAATTTCACCGGCCATGACGAGCGCCTCTTTATTGGCTAAGGCAATCTCTTTGCCGGCGAGAAGACCTGCGAGAGAGGGGATCAATCCCGCCCCACCAACGATGGCCGCGAGCACAACGTCGACTTCCGGGGCAGTCGCGACGATCGACGCGCCCGATTCGCCCCAGAGGATCTCTACTTTTCTGCGGCCAAGCAGCTGGCGCAGCCGTGGCACGTCCGTTTCATGCTGAATCGCCACGCACTCGGGAGCAAACTCTTTCACCTGATGGGCTAGGCGCGTCAAATTTCGTCCAGCCACCATTCCGTGAACCCGAAACCGGTCAGGAAACTCGCGCACCAAAGCGAGCGTGCTCACGCCAATGGAACCCGTGGAACCAAGTAAGGCGATCGTTTTCACGAATGAAATACCCTTAGATAGGTCGTCGTAAAGACCGCTGGAAAGATCAGGCTATCGAGCCGGTCCAGCAAACCACCATGACCCGGCAGAAGATTTCCCGAATCCTTGACAGCGAAGGCTCTTTTAATCCACGATTCGAAGAGATCACCGATCTGCCCTAAAATGCTGATCGCCAATGATAAGCCGAGGACTTCGGGCCAAAAAATCTGCTCAAACAAAAAGGTCGCGCTCACAAGACCTGCCAGGACTGCGCCCGCAACATAACCCCATGCCCCCTCGACCGTCTTTCCTGGACTGATTTCCGGCGCCAGCTTCCTGGTGCCGAAGCGCCGGCCGACGAAGTACGCAACCGTATCACCGACCATAACGACCAGCAAAACCCAAAATACCCATGCCCGCCCCTGAGATTGGCGAAAC
Organism: Verrucomicrobiia bacterium; assembly: GCA_035637295.1. Lineage (GTDB taxonomy): Bacteria > Desulfobacterota > Binatia > UBA9968 > UBA9968 > DP-20. Next base: position 29,337 of record DASPXM010000270.1, on the reverse strand, counting down.
AACAGAACCCACTGGGGAAAAAGATAACCGATGTAAAACCCGCCTAATAACGTAAACAGAAGTCGGTTCAACCGTTCAACCAGTTTACCGGCGGTAAAAAGATAAGTCGCAAAACCGATCAGCAAAACTGCGCTTAACCAAGCGCCGGAGTCGAGGCCTTCGTTCAAAAACACGACGCAGGACACGGCAATCCCAAAGGCGATTCCCATGCCTTGATCTTGCCAGCGTTGTGGGAACGCCATGGCGAAGTACTCGCGCAGCGCGGCCACGGTGAGAAGAAAAAAAACGCAGGAGAACAACCACGGTGGGCTCCAGCCGACCAGCAACACCAGCAACGGGATGCCAACGATTGCCGTTGCTAAGCGCGAGCTAAGATCGGCGTCCACCGGCCTCCACCGACGGCGTCAATAATTCTTCGAGCTGTTCGTCGGTCCGGCCGAATCGTCGGCGACGTCGCTGGTATTCGAGCAGCGCCTGCAGGTATTCCTTTTCGCGGAAATCGGGCCATAACGTCGGGGTCACGTATAACTCGCTGTAGGCGATCTGCCACAGGTAAAAGTTGCTGATACGCATCTCGCCGCTGGTACGGATCAGGAGATCGGGGTCCGGCACACCTCGGGTGTCGAGTTCTGCGGCAACCGCCCGTTCGTCGATTTGCTCCGGGTCGCATTTTCCTTCGCGCGCCGCGCGAGCCAAGCCCCGAACCATTCTCACGATCTCGTCGCGACCGCTGTAACTAAGCGCGAGGATAACCGTCATCCTCTTATTTTTGCTCGTCAAATCGATGACTTTCTCTAAGATCGTAAGGACATTCGGCGGCAAGCGGGATCTATCGCCCACGGCAACGAGGCGAATACTATAGCGCATCATCTTCGTCTGCTCGGCTGCCAGATAATGCTCTAATAACCCCATGAGCGCGTCGACCTCATCGTGTGGCCGAAGCCAATTTTCCATAGAAAACGCATATAGCGTCAGGTAACGGATGCCGATCCTGCGACTCATTTCGACGATGACGCGCACCGACGTCTTACCGCGTCGGTGTCCTTCGATTCGGCTTTTACCCCGTCGCTTCGCCCAACGACCATTGCCGTCCATGATGATAGCGACATGTCGGGGCAGTCGGGTTTGATCTAAGCCGTCTAGCTCCATTGCTACCTAGGCCGATGCAATTTCGCGGATGAGAGAATCAAAGGATGGGGACGGGTTTGAGAACATTCAAGCCATTGGGGAAACTGGCAACTCCGCGTCCGAAGTCGCCGTGGTGTTAGACTTCCATGACTTCATCTTCTTTGGCCTTAATAATCTTGTCAATCCGGGCGATGAATTCATCGGTGATCTTCTGCACGCGGTCCTGACCATGCTTGACGTTATCCGCGGTTATTTCCTTTTTCTTTTCTGCCTCCTTAAGCTGCTCGATGGCGAGGCGACGGTGATTGCGCACCGAAACGCGATATTCTTCGGCGATTTTCTTGACGTGCTTGACCAGTTCCTTGCGCCGCTCCTCGGTCAGCTGAGGAATAGGAATGCGGATGATTTTGCCGTCATTGTTTGGTGTCAGGCCGAGATCGGATTTGAGAATCGCTTTCTCGATTTCCGCCATCGCGCTGCGATCGAACGGTTGAATCACGAGTAGCCTCGGTTCCGGCGCGCTCAGCGTCGCAAGTTGGTTCAGCGGCGTCGACGCGCCGTAATAATCCACCATGATATGTTCGAGCAGAGCGGTTGAGGCCCGGCCGGTCCGGAGCTTGCTGAGTTCCTTACGCAGCGCGCCCACAGAACCGTCCATTTCTTTTTGCGTGTGTGTGAAAATTGCTTCGTTCATCGCTTTCCTCCGCAGACCAGAGTGCCGATCGGCTCACCGGAAACGACTCGCTTGATATTTCCTTTCTCCATCAAATTGAAAATGATAATCGGCAAATTATTATCCATGCAGAGAGAAATCGCGGTAGAATCCATAACTTTAAGCTCGCGGTTCAAGACTTCGATATAGCTCAACTCTGCGAACTTCCGAGCGCCCTCATTCTTGACTGGGTCGGCGTCGTATACGCCATCGACTTTGGTCGCTTTCAGAATAACTTCCGCACCGACTTCCATGGCACGCAAACTCGCAGTCGTGTCGGTTGTAAAATAGGGGTTGCCCGTCCCGCCTGCGAAGATCACCACTCGCCCCTTCTCCAAATGCCGCGTGGCGCGTCGCCGGATGTAAGGTTCCGCCACCTGACGCATTTCGATCGCTGATAACACCCTCGTCGAAACTCCCAGTTTTTCGAGCGCATCTTGCAGCGCGAGACTGTTGATCACAGTCGCCAACATGCCCATCGTGTCGGCACTAGCGCGATCCATCCCGATCTCGCTCGCGATCGCGCCGCGGAAGATGTTGCCGCCACCGATCACGAGCGCCAGCTCGCAACCAAGTTCCTTAACTTCTTTGATCTCTTGAGCGAACGCCCTGACCGTGTTGCCATCGATGCCAAAATTTTGAGGCCCGGCGAAAACTTCGCCGGTAACTTTGAGAATGATGCGTTTGTACTTCGGCGTGCCGTTATCCATGACCCGTTACAAGTCTAATCTTTCGTTACTCCTTCGCCGAGATGATAACGCGCAAACCGCCGGATCTGGATGTTCTCACCAAGCCGTGCGATTGCATCATTAATAATCTCTGAAACTTTCTTGTCCTGATCTTTGATGAACGACTGTTCCAGCAAGCAGATTTCGGAATAAAAACGCTCCATTTTGCCCTCGACGATTTTATCGACGATTTTTTCTGGTTTACCCGATTCCAGAGCCTGCTGGCGGTAAATCGTTTTTTCTTTATCTAACTCTGCTTCTGGAATTTCTTCACGCCGAACATAGCGGGGGTTCGCTGCCGCCACCTGCATCGCAATGTCTTTTAGCAGGGCTTGAAACTCCGTCGTGCGAGCGACAAAGTCTGTTTCGCAATTGATCTCCACGAGCGCGCCCAGTTTTCCCCCGGCGTGAACGTATGCCGCGACGGCCCCGTCAGCCGCCACGCGATCCGCTTTCTTCGTCGCCGCAGCCAGTCCTTTCTGACGCAGGTAGTCAACCGCTTTCTGCACGTCGCCCGCGGTCTCGGCGAGAGCTTTCTTGCAATCCATCATGCCCGCTCCGGTTTTTTCCCGGAGCTCTTTCACTACACTCGCACTCACGTCCATTGCTCTTAGGCCCCTCCCGCAGCGGAAATTTCAGCGGCCCCAATTGCTGCCTCAGCCGCGGGTTTGTGTTCTTCTTTGCCCTTGATTAGAGATTGTTCGTATATGGTTTTGCCATCGACAATCGCGGCGGCAATGGCCGCGCAGAAGAGACGAATGGCACGAATCGCATCGTCGTTCCCTGGCACCTTATAGTCCACCATGTCGGGATCGCAATTGCTGTCGATTACGGCGATCACTGGGATACCAAGCTTGCGGGCTTCCTTGACAGCGATCTCTTCCTGCTTGGGATCGATCACGAAAATGGCATCCGGCAGCTTGCGCATCGCCTTGATGCCGCCGAGGGATTGCTCAAGTTTGGCTTTTTCCCGCTTCAGGCCGAGCATTTCCTTTTTCGTCAATGCGTCGATGATCTTCGGGTCGTTTTCCATTTCTTCAAGCTTGCGCAGGCGTTCGATACTTTGACGAATGGTCGCAAAGTTGGTGAGCGTACCGCCCAACCAGCGATTATGTACGTAATACATGCCGCAGCGTTCGGCTTCCTCTTTGATCGCCTCTTGGGCCTGTTTCTTGGTCCCGACGAAAAGAATATGTCCGCCCGAGGCGGCCAAATCCCGCACCACCGCTTCCAAGTCTTTGAACATCGTCACGGTCTGTTGCAAGTCGATAATGTGAATGCCGTTGCGAGCGCCGAAAATATAGGGCTTCATCTTCGGATTCCAGCGGCTGGTCTGGTGTCCGAAGTGGACGCCCGCCTCGAGCAATTGTTTCATCGAAATATCACCCATGCTTTTCTCCTTTAGTTTTGACCTCCCCTTTCGTCATTTCCACCACCGCACCGTAGACGGCACCGCGATAGGGATCGGAAAGGGTGTGAAATGTTACTAGTGTCGCGGGGTTTGCGCAGTGGGTCCAACCACGTTGCCACCCCCGAATCCAAAAATTGGTTAAAGGTTGTGATATTCTTGCGTTTTTAACAGAGTTCGGAGGACGACGCAAGATTGCGAGGAAAACGGGTAAGCTTACTGGTTCATGGACTCGAGAAACTCTTTGTTCGTCTTGGTTCCATGCATTTTGTCAAGCAAGAATTCCATAGCTTCGACCACGCTGAGTTGTGACAGGACTTTGCGCAAAATCCAGATGCGGTTGAGGTCCTCTTTGGCGATTAACAACTCTTCTTTGCGGGTTCCTGACTTGTTGATGTCGATGGCCGGGAAAACGCGCTTGTCCATCAAGCGGCGGTCCAGATGCACTTCCATGTTCCCCGTACCCTTAAACTCTTCGAAAATGACTTCGTCCATCCGGCTGCCGGTATCGATCAGCGCCGTCGCGATGATGGTCAGGCTTCCGCCATCCTCAATATTGCGCGCCGCGCCGAAGAACTTCTTCGGCTTATGCAATGCATTGGAATCGACGCCGCCGGAGAGTATTTTTCCGCTGGGGGGGACGACGGTGTTATAAGCGCGCGCCAGCCGCGTGATACTATCGAGCAGAATCACGACGTCTTTCCCATGCTCCACCAAGCGCTTCGCTTTTTCGATGACCATTTCGGCGACTTGAACGTGCCGGGTCGCTGGTTCGTCAAACGTTGAGCTGATCACTTCTCCGTCCACCGAGCGTTGCATATCGGTGACTTCTTCCGGCCGCTCATCGATTAGAAGCACAATGAGAATAACCTCGTGGTGGTTATGGGCGATCGCCTTAGCGATGTGTTGTAGCATCATGGTCTTGCCGGTACGCGGCGCCGCCACGATGAGACCGCGTTGCCCCTTGCCGATGGGGGTCAGTAAATCAACGATGCGGGTCGTGTAGTCGTCCGGCTGGTATTCCAGTTGCGCCCGTTCGTTCGGATAGAGCGGCGTGAGGTTATCAAAGAGAATTTTTTCGCGGGCCTTTTCGGGATCCTCGTAATTGATCGTCTCGACCTTGAGCAGCGCGAAATAGCGTTCCCCTTCCTTGGGCGGCCGAATATGACCTGATATGATATCGCCGGTTCGCAAATTGAAACGGCGAATCTGACTTGGCGAAACATAAATGTCGTCAGGTCCCGGAAGGTAATTGTAGTCCGGCGCTCTGAGGAAGCCGAAACCATCCGGCAGTGTTTCCAATACTCCCTCACCATAGATATGGCCGTTTTGCTCCGTCTGGGCTTGCAAGATTGCAAAGATCAGCTCTTGCTTGCGCATATTGGCGGCGCCCTCGATGTTAAAATTCTTACCGATCAACGCCAGATCGCTGATCTTTTTCTCTTTCAGAGCTTTAAGATTCAGCCCGTTATCCTCCACGCCCTCCGGCTCGGCGGCTCGAGTTCTACCACGAACCATAAACTATAACTCTCCTTTCGTCGCCGTAGAGCAGTGCCTCACGGCTAGAGCATTACGTGCGCTTGTTGGTGAAATCTATCAAATCACGCTGCTACCGTGCCCAAAAATGCGCCGTCGTTTTCGCAGTAGCCCAATGAAAATGAGCGTATGCTTGACGCTGTTTCAGGCACAGACATGTCAGTGCGACAGGATGTATAACGCAGATGGAAAATTCTCTTTTGAAAAACGAATCAAGTTCTGAACGATTAAACGTCGAGTGAATTTGTTATTCGTGCGGGGATTGACTCAAAGAAAATTGTTGACCTGAAGTAATCTTATTTTAAAGCCCCATTCTTGTCAACCCCGGTTCGTCGATATTCTTTTTGATCGAAGTCCCACGCTATTCTTCCCATCCCGCAAAAAACCAAGGAGATCTTGTAGGTCTTTCGGAAGACGTGCACAAAACTCCATGCGGTGGTCGGTTCGCACGTGATCGATCAGCAATTTCTCGGCATGCAGAGCTTGGCGTGGAAACTCGTCGACCATCGACGCGGCGGGCGGCTTTGCTATAGCCTTTTTGCGTTTGTGGCCGTAAATCCTATCCCCCACCAATGGAAATCCCAGATCGGCAAGATGCACCCGAATTTGATGCGTGCGCCCGGTCCGCGGGCGCAGTCTCAACAGCGTCACCCAGCGATGCGAACTTGCACCCGCGTCGACTGCAAATTGTTCTTCAACCTGCCACTCGGTAACTGCTTCTCGATGTTTGTGTAAAAAATGAACACTCGACATCCGTTTCCGATCCGAGCGATGGCGGCCGATCGGGCGGTCGATGATCCCTTCCTTCGGTTCAATCTTTCCCCAAACCAGACCGACGTATTCTTTTTGGACCGTGCGATTTTTGAACTGTGCTAAGAGCTTTTGCAACGCCACCATATTCTTCGCGACGATCATGACACCGGAAGTGTCCTTGTCTAATCGGTGAACGATTCCGGGTCGGCGCTCGCCGCCGATTCCATCCAAATCCGGACAGTGGTGCAGAAGTGCATTGACTAGGGTTCCGGTAAGCCGACCCGCAGCTGGGTGAACCACGATTCCGGGAGCTTTGTTAATCACAATGCAATCCGAATCTTCATACAGAATCTCCAGTGGTAGCGCTTCGGAGATGAGCTTCGATGGGTGCGGTGGCAATGTTTGAATATGCACGCGATCATTGAGTTTAAGGCGTATGCTCGCCTTTACCGGAACGCCATTAAGCGTTATCTGACCTTCGGCAATCAATTTTTGGACTGCCGCTCGGCTAAGCGCAGGCCATGGCCGGGCATTCCCAATCGAATGACGCACCAAATACAAGTCCAGCCGCATCCCGGCCGAACCCCGATCGATGACTACTTGTTCCGCCGACATCAAAATAACCAAGCTAATATTGGCTACGCATGCAAATTTAGGTCGCGAAACATGGTCTCGGCAGATTCCACGTCCGCGCGGATTTGTTTAATAAGGGCTTCGACTGACGTAAACTTTATTTCGTCGCGGATCCTTTTAACGAACGAAAGCTTGACGGCTTCACCGTAGATATCGTCCTTGAAATTCAATACAAAACTCTCGATCGTTCTAGGCCCTTTGCCGAAAGTAGGATTGAGTCCCACGCTGCTGACGCTGAGAAATTTTGCTTCGCCGAGGTGAAAGAGTGTGGCGTAGATCCCGTCCAGCGGCAGGACTTCCGTACGCGGGGAGATATTGGCGGTAGGAAATCCGAGGTCTCTACCCCGGCGATGACCGCCGGTAACACGCCCGGAAACGAAATGATAACGGCCCAACATCGGCTCGACATCGTCGACGCGTCCATCGATGATCAACTGTCGTATGTGGGAACTACTCACTCTGACGCCATGGACCAAGATCGGCTCGACGACCGCCACCTGGAAACCCAATTCGGCGCTCCACCGGACAAGATCATCGACGCTGCCCTTTCTGCCTTGGCCAAAGCGCAGATCCCTGCCGACCCAAATCTTTTTCGCCTTGAGACGGCCGAGGAGAAGCTCGCGCACAAACTGGTCGGCACTCACTTTGGCGAACGATAGGTCAAAATGCTGCACCACCACGATGTCAACGCCTAAGTTTTGCAACAACTGCATCTTGTCTTTGTGAGCCAGGAGCATTTTCGGCGCGCGATCCGGCGCGAGAACTTTCAGCGGGTGCGGTTCGAAGGTGAGAACCACGGCTGGGACTCCCTGCTCCTTGGCCTCAGCTACCGTGCCCCCAATGAGAGCTTGATGCCCAAGATGAATTCCATCGAAGTTGCCGAGTGTTACGATTGATCCCTGCAGCGTCAGACCTGGGTCACCGATGTGGCGATAAATCTGCATAAACCGACGACTAGAGCTTATAAATCCGCGCAGACTGGCGAGTTGACTTACACCAGCTTCAGTGGGGAAAGTCGAATTCAAGTGCGGGCAACTGGCTCTTTATTCGAGAGTTTTCAATCTTTGCTTCGCTCTCGCAGCCTCGGGTGATTGCGGATACTTTTCGACCAATTCTTGCAAAACCAGACGGGCGTTGAGCTTCTCCCCTAGCTCGGCAAAGGCGGAACCTTGCCGTAACAGCGCTGCCGGAACCTTTTCAGTCTGTGGATAGCGTCTCCGCACCTCGTCATATTCAACGATGGCTTTGTCGAATTCGCGCAAAGCAAAATGGCTTTCGCCGATCCAATATTGTGCGCTCGGAGCCAACTTGCTCTTGGAATTTTTTTTGAGAAAATCTTTGAAACGGACAATTGCGGTTTTGTAATCTTTATTCTCGAACAGGCGCCAAGCGCTCTCGAAATCCCTCCGGACGCCCTCCGACTCCGCCATGGAGAGATCGGCAAAGCCGTCGCTGGAGGGTTTTTGCTGTGCTTGTGCCATAGACTCACGCACCTGCTTTAATTCTTCTTCGCGGTTCTTCAGCGCTTCTGCCTGAGCCTTGGCGTCCTCTTCGAGCTTCGCCAAACGCGATTCTAGGTTCTTGACCCGTTGATTGTCGTCGCGATTGGTTTGGCCAAGCTGCCGTCCCACCTGAACCCGCGTTTCATCGATCCGCTCCTTGATCGCGCTCAACTCTCTTTGCATCTGCTGAATATTTGCCCGCGTGTCGGCCAGGGTGGCGCGGAAACCGTCGACATCAGTATGTAAAGTAGTCATGTCGCCGCGCAGTCGGCGCTGTTCCCTCTCGAGTAGCTCAACCTGCTGCGGGTTGACGCAGGAGGATAGCCAGGCTGCATTCACGAGCATCAAGCCTATCAGTAGCTTGTAGACGAGTGTCGAAAGCTTCACAGCGCAATCCAAATTTATGAAGTCGAACGGCCCTGAACAATCACGAAGCGCGCGCGACGGTTCTGCTTCCAACAAGATTCGCTCTGCTCTCTGCAGACAGGAATCTCCTCACCGTAGCTTATCGTCGAAAGCCGGTCGGCTGGAATCCCGAGCGTCGATAAAAATTCACGAGCGGCTTGAGCTCGTTTGGCGCCCAGCGCCAGATTGTATTCATTGGTGCCGCGCTCGTCGCAGTGCCCTTCGATCTCTACCCGCGCTGAAGAATTACTTTTGAGCCAGTCGGCGTTGGCACGCAGGGTTGTGCGCGCATCGGATGTCAAATCATACCGGTCAAATTCGAAGAACACGTCTTTCAACGGGCTCGAAGCCGCGGTTGCCGCTGATTTCCCCTCTTGTAATTGTTTCAAGCTGGACTGATCCGTATCCGACTCCCCTGTCTTCCCCCGCTGACCCTCACCCGCGCGCTGATCCCCTCCAGGCTGGCGCGCACCGGCCGCTCCGGACGCCGCGCTGTCGGTTTTACCCGTCGCCGACGGAGCGCAGGCTCCCCCGATTAAGGTGATACCAGCCATGAAAATGTAGCACGCCATTCTAAAGCTGGCCGTCATGGTTGCCTCCTTGCGTTTGATTTAATTTTTCAGCAGCACTGACATGGAATTATGAAGAAACTAATTTAATCGAGGGGACCAACTTGGTTTTGTATCATCCCCCCCAGAACCTGTCAATCTGCGCTGGTTGTCGCCGCTCGCCTGCATGACATAGAGATGGTATTTCCCTGCGCGATTCGACGAGAACGCGATGAACCTGCCGTCTGGTGACCATGTCGGATCCTCGCTATCGGACGATTCTGATGTGAGTTTGCGCGGCTCGCCGCCATCCGCTGAGATGGTAAACACCGCGAAGCGACTACCAACTCGACCGGTATAGACGACCCGGTCGCCTTTGGGTGACCACTCCGGCGACGTATTGTAGTTGCCGCTGTACGTCAGCCTGCGCGTCTTGCCGCCTTGCAAATCCAGAATATACAATTGCGGCGAACCACTACGATCCGAAACGAATACAATTTGTTTGCCGTCGGGCGACCACGATGGCGAGACTTCAATCCCGGGATTGTCGGTCAGTCGGCGGATGACATTGCCGCTACGATCGAGCAGATAAAGATTACTATTACCGCCCGACTCCAAGGTTGCCACTATCGTCTGACCGTCCGGTGAAAACTTGCCGCCAAGATATCGGCCGCCCCCACGCGGCGTGAACTTGACCTCTTTTCCACTGTCAAGATCAAACAAGAATAGAGTTTGACTGCGGTCTTTGAATGAAGAATAAAGAATAGAACGACCGTCTGGACTCCAATCCGGTGAGAGATTGATCGTGTGATTGTCCGTGACTTGAAATTTCTCGCTGCCGTCTAAATGTGACAGATAAATTTCCTTGAAGCGCCCGCCGCTGTTGGACACGTACGCGATCCTCGTGTTGAAGATGCCGGGTATGCCGGTGAATTGGTTGATGATCTCATCGACGAATTTGTGCGCGATGCGGCGGTACTCTTTCACTCCACCCGTATAGCGCTTACCGATGCGTTCTTTGTTTTGATAAACATCGAACAGACGCAGCTCAACGGTGACTTCATCGCCCCGGACGGTAAAGCCGCCTTTCACCAATCCTTCGGCGCCGATAGTCGCCCAGTCTTTGAAATCGAAAGTGCCCAGCGTAATGCCGCTCGACTGCGGATTTTCGATATAAGCCGACCGGTCCAACACTTTAAACCAGCCGGAAAGCTCGAGATCGTGAACCATCGCGTCCGCGATACCTGTGGACAATCGATTGGAATCCGCTGTATTCGCGCCCAAGTTTTTCAGTGGCGACACAGCGACGGGAAAGCGCTGCCCGCCCTGACCGACGATTTCGCCGGTAACAGCTGTCAGAACAGCCCGGGGTTGGACGAAAAAGAAAATGCTAACCAGGATGAGTCTAAACACCATGATTTAAGCTCCCAAATCTTTCGGTCTAACAGTCAGTTCGACATCAGCAAAATCTTTGCGGTAGCTTTCCGGTGGCGCTGGAAGCGGGCTCGATTTTCTCACTGCTCGCAGGACCGATTCATCGTAGGACGGATCGCCTGACGGCTGGACGATCTTTAGACCAATCACTTCGCCGTTGTCTTTGATACCGAAATGAACGACTACCTTTAGATTGCTGCGTTGTCCCACCCAAACCCAATTGTCCTGAATCATTCGCCAGAGGCGGTTTTGATAGATAACGAAATCCATTCCCTTGACGATACCGGTGCCACCGCGGCCGCCAGCACCGATTGCCGCAGCGCCTTCACCTTCCCCAGATCCAGAGCTCAACACTTCGCCTTTGGCTGTTTTTTGCGCGCTTTCGCCCCTTGCTTTTGCCCGTTCCACTGCCGATTGAAGCAGCCTCTCGCGCACGCTATCGGCGGACGCCGACTCGGTCTTAGTCTCGTCTTTCGTTTCTCTAACCGGTTCTTTCTTTACCGGTTCAGTTTTGGGTTTTTCTTTGAGGGCTATTTTTTCTTCCTGAGGAGCCTTTTTCTCGACCGGCTTGGCTTTTTCCGCCGTTTCTTTCTTGATTTCTTTTTTCGTTTCGGGGATCACCGGCGCCTTTTCCGCTTCTGGCGCCTTAATCGCTTGCTTCGGCGTCCGCGTTAGCTCGGTACCGAGATTCGTCGCGCCAATTTTTTCTCCGCCAATAAGATCGACAACATAGACCGGATGCACTGGACCGGTGGGGGCTGGCAACATCGGCGCAAGAAAAAAGCATGCGATGAGTGCCACGTGCAGTAGAAATGAAACAACCAGCCACCTCGGCAGGCGCTCTTCGGCGCCTGCGAGCGAAAATGACCGTTCGCGTAAACTGATCGTAGGCGATGGCATTTCGCTGGCCATGGACGATTACCCTTCTTCGGACGGCGGCCGGGTGACCATGCCCAATCTCTCGATGCCGGCCTGTTTGATTTCAGCAATGGCTTTCATGACAGCGCCATAACGGACGTCTTGATCCGCGCGCAGATACACTTGCTTGTCCGCCTGTAATTTTTTAATCGCCCGAAGCTTGTCGCCCAATTCCCGAAGCGACATTGCGTTATCATTGAGGTAGATATTACCATTTTTAGCGACGGTAACGATTAAGTATTCTTCCGTCCCGGGAATGGCGCTGGTTTTGGCCTGAGGTAGATTAACTTGCACGCCCTGTTGAATGATCGGTGCCGTAACCATAAAAATGACCAGCAGCACCAACATTACGTCGACCAGCGGAGTTACATTGATCTGTGATATGGTCGTCGCATCACGCGGCGACGAGGAATCCATGGCCATTCAGTCCTCGTGGTTTGGAGATTAAAAGATCGCGACCTCATTCCCAGCTCGAGATATACGCCAGACTAACTCCGCCTCCTAAGTAAGCGCGATCACCTGTTTCTTGTCCGACACGTTCGCGCCCGGCAACGGCAACCCCAGCAATCAATTATACTCTGTTATTCTATTACTTGAAGAAGTGGCGCTCCGCGATATTGAGAAATTCATGGGAGAAGTTATCCATTTCGACCGCGAGTACTTTGATCTGCTGGACGAAATAGTTATACGCCATGAGCGCCGGGATCGCTGCGGCCAGCCCAACCGCGGTGGCGATCAATGCTTCGGCGATGCCCGGCGCGACAGCTTGAATGCTGGACGAATGCGTGACACTCAATCCCCGAAACGCGTTCATGATACCCCAAACCGTGCCGAATAGCCCGATAAACGGCGCGGAACTGGCGGTGGTTGCCAGGAATGAGCAGTTCTTTTCCAATTTGGTGATCTCAACGCTGGTCGCTCGTTTCATTGCGCGCGACACGTTCTCCACCCCGCCCAATTCCGTCGTCAGGTTTTCCCCCGCGGACGACTCTTTTTTTGAACGGGAGACTCTGACAAGCTCTTCATATCCGGAGCGAAAGACTTGGCCAACCGGACTGGCGCTCAGCTCGCGGCTGGCGTCGTGAATCGATGAAAGATTACGCCGCTCCCAAAATATTTCGATGAACTTTTCTGATTCCCGTTTGGCGCGCCGGATTTGCCGATATTTCTGAGCGATGATCCCCCAACTGACGACGGAAAACAGAACCAACAAATAGAGGATCGCTTGGACGACCAATCCTGACCCACGAACGAGATCGAGGATGCCGTGTTGTTGCGGTGTGGAAAGCCCTTCTTGCACCCGTAATTGGAGCGACCAAAGAAAAGACATCACGCGTTTTTGAGGAGCTAATTGAAAAAGTATTACAAGCCTTGTAATTAGTCAATTCAGAATCACAATTTTGTCGTGCAGTCATAGAAACGGAAAATCATCATGATTCGAAAACTCGCCGACTTGGACCTCCGCGACAAGAGTGTTTTCCTGCGCGTCGACTTTAATGTGCCAATCGATCACGGCAAGATCACTGAGCCGCACCGAATCAATAGCGCGCTGCCGACCATACGTTTAATTCTGGAACGGGCAAGAAAAATAGTGATCGCTTCGCACTTGGGCCGTCCCGACGGCAAGGTCGTGCCGAAGTATAGCCTTGCTCCGATCCGAGAGCACTTGGAGCATGCACTGAAACAGCCGGTAATTCTAGCGCCAGACTGTATCGGCACGGAAGTGGAAAGCATCGTCCGGGACGATGCAAACCGAATCGTTTTGCTTGAAAACCTGCGTTTTCATAAAGAAGAAGAAAAAAACGATCGCGGCTTTTCTCAGGCACTGGCATCTCTCGCCGATGTTTACGTGAACGATGCGTTCGGTGCAGCTCACCGCGCGCACGCCTCGATCGCTGGAATTGCGGCCTTTTTCAAGGACAAGGCAGCCGGTCTACTGATGCAAAAGGAATTGGACTACCTTACTCCTATTCTATCAAGCCCGGAAAAACCGTTCGTGACAATTTTGGGCGGTGCGAAAGTTTCTGACAAGATTGGAGTGATCAGGAATTTGCTGCCGAAAGTCAGTGCGCTCTTAATCGGCGGCGGAATGGCGTACACATTTCTCAGAGGCCAGGGATTAGAGATCGGTAGATCGTTGGTTGAGCAAGATAAAATCGGTCTCGCCGCGGACATATTAAAGGAAGCGGCTGCTCGCAGCGTCAAAATTCTTCTGCCCGCCGATCACGTGACGGGCGACGCCGAGAAAAGGAACCCCGAAACATGCCAAGGCGAGATTCCCGCGGAGCGAATGGGCCTCGATATTGGCCCAAAGACGGCCAAACTTTTTGCTGATGAGATTCGCAAGGCAAGAATAGTCCTGTGGAACGGACCCGTCGGCCTTTTTGAAGTCCCGCCGTACGATCAAGGCAGCCGCACGTTAGCCAAAACGTTGGCGGAAAATCATCCGCGCGTCATTAGCATCATTGCCGGTGGAGATACCGTGGCTGCGGTGACCGCCTCTGGTGTAGAAGCGAAAATTACGCATTTATCTACGGGCGGTGGGGCAACTCTCGAGTTTCTCGAAGGTAAAGAGCTTCCCGGGATCACAGCATTGGAGGACGATCAATGACACCGCCTTTGGTGGTGGGAAACTGGAAAATGAATGGCAGCCAAGCGGACTGCCTCCATCTGGCTCGGCAGATCGCCCGAGATGTCAAATCAAAACCAGCGCCTGTCCAAGTCGTTGTGGCGCCGCCGTTCACGGCACTGACGGCAGTCGGCAAGGCGCTGCACGACAGCAAAGTTCAATTGGCCGCGCAAAACTGCCACTGGCAGCTGAACGGCGCCTTCACCGGTGAAGTCAGTCCGTCAATGCTAAAGGAGCTCGGCTGCGAATTCGTGATACTTGGCCATTCCGAAAGACGGCATATCTTTTATGAAAGCGACGACATGATCGGCAAAAAGGTTGCGCCGGTTATTGCGCAGGGTATGCGGCCGATTGTGTGTGTCGGCGAAACGCTCGATGAACGACAGCGTGAACAAACCTTTGAAATCATCGCACGGCAGCTTGAGTCTGCGTTGAAGGGGCTCGGGAATGATGCTATACACAAGATCGAAATCGCGTATGAGCCTGTATGGGCAATCGGCACGGGGCATAACGCAACTCCAGACCAAATCCGCGAAGTTCACGCACATATTCGACATTTTGTCGGTGCGTCGTTCGGCAGATCAAACGGCAATGGCATGCGGATACTCTATGGAGGCAGCGTTAAGCCCGATAATGCCACGATGATAGCCGGGATTGATGGCGTCAACGGCCTATTGGTCGGCGGTGCCAGCTTACAAGCGGAATCGTTTTTGCCAATCGCACGCTCGTTTTCAAAAAATCGATAATCTTATGATCCTCGCAATAACCATTATTCACGTAATTGTCAGTGTGGGTTTAATCCTTGTGGTATTATTGCAAACTGGAAAAGGCGCCGAAGTGGGAGCGGTGTTCGGTGGCTCAAGTTCGACAATCTTTGGCAGCAGCGGCGCTGGCAATTTTTTGACCCGTTTAACTACAGGTATGGCGATCGTGTTCATGATGACCTCGTTGACACTGGGCTATTTTGCCGGACGAAAACCGTCGGCGACTATTTTTGACACTCGCACGCCGGCGGTGGAACCTCGAGCGCCGATGCCGTCACAAGCACCTCAGCAACAACAAACGGCTCCGGGTAGTACTCAACCTACAGCGCCAACTACACCAGAAAAAAGTCCACCGGAAAAACCTGGAACGCCTTAGTTCATGGGCTGCGAGGGTGGCGGAATCGGCAGACGCGCTAGTTTGAGGGGCTAGTGCCAGAAATGGCGTGGGGGTTCAAATCCCCCTCCTCGCACCAACTCAATTCCCTGCATACTTGACACCATCCTGTTTGATGAAGGTACAGATGCGTGCGGACACGCGACGAAGCGCACGCGGCCGATAGAGCCTTTAGTGTATGACGGATTTAGTACAATGAACCGATCGCCCTGCGACATCTTCGGCAATCATGTCAGATGCCGGGTTTTGTGGGCCGAATTAAGACGTTCTAAGCGCAAATTCCGTTGCGATCATCGCGCTACCTCAGTATCAATTTTGTTCCGATCTGAAAGGTCAATTTTAGCAGTTTGCAACGCCATTATTGTCGTATCAAGTTCGGATCTGTCGATTTTTGGCCGAAAACATAGTTTCCTTGCATGCTTTTTTGCTCGCTAATTTTGAAATTTCAAATAGTTATAGTTTTGGCTTAGACGTGGCATGTGACTTGCTCTTTTTCGCCCCTTTTAGGAGCACCAAAACTATGAAAAAACCCGATACCTCCATAAAACTTCTAACCCTAGCCGAGGCGGCGAGTATCCTAAAAATTTCCAAAAGAACTTTGCATCGAATGATTCAAAATCGTCAGATTCCCGCGTTCAAGGTCGGCGGCCAATGGCGGATCCTTGAAAGCCGCTTCCAGGAGTGGGTACAAGAGGAGGAAAATATTACTCCGAAAGCTGGCTAGGCTTCTCAATCCTAGGAAAATTTGAAATTGGAATGCCAAACTAAACTGACTCCATTAATGAACACTTGCCTCCCTCTATTAGTCTCTAATCTATGGGCCATCGTTCCGTCCGACACCCGCATAGCTCCCTTGTCACTTTAAAGAGGAGTCCGTCACGGACTTTTGCATCCTGTTAGCTAGCTGACCCCCTCGAATGCACGCGGATATCTAAAATATGCTCTGGCAAGACGTGGCGAGCATTTCGTTGAATTGCGTGCGAGTATAGGATGACCAATGAAGGCGGCTCAAAGACAAAAAAACCACAGCAAAGCGGAGCTGATAGTTCCGGAGTGGGCTCACCACGATTTGCTGACGGAGCCACCAAATCGTCGCCGGTTCACCGAACACTTACACCAAGCAGTGGCAAAAGGGCACCGAATGCCCTTCGGCCTAATCGTTTTAGGACTCGACCGCTTTCGCGACATTAATCACATCCTTGGACCGAAGAGTGGCGACCTTTTGCTCAAGCAAGTCGCGCAACGATTCGACCAGGCCATCGACAACGCCACGACAAAAGCGCGGATCGGGGGTGACGAATTTGCAGCGATCCTCGGCACCGCGAGCGAGTCGGAGATTGATATCATTTGCAACGCAATTCTGCGTACATTAGACGCTCCGTTTGTTATTGAACAGCTGCCGATTGATCTGTCGGCAAGTATCGGCGTTGCCCTTTGTCCGAAACATGGCGCGGACGCCGACTTTTTGTTCCAGCACGCGAACATCGCGCTGGAATATACCAAGCAGTTTGGACGTGGCTATTCCGTGTACAATGAAGCCGACAACCCCTATACCCAGCTAAAGCGCGCTTACGTCGGAGGCTTGCGAAACGCCATCGAGCAAAACCAGATCACGTTATACTACCAGCCCAAGGTCGATCTACGCACCGGCCGCACCCGAGGCGTAGAAGCGCTCGTGCATTGGAACCACCCGATACACGGCACGGTACCGGCTCAACAATTTGTGCCTGTGGCGGAACGCACGGGCTTGATCCATGCGCTAAGTCGCTGGGTATTGCGCAGCGCCATCGCGCAGTGCGACATCTGGCGCAGACTCGGCCGAGAAATGCCGGTTGCCGTCAATCTTTCACCGCGTAATTTCCACGACGATCAGCTGCCGGATTACATCGATGGCCTATTACAAAGACACAAACTGCCAGCGAAACTTCTCGAGATAGAGATCACCGAGGGTGTGATCCTGACCGACACGCGCCATATTTCAAAAGCGTTGCATGATCTGAGCCGCAAGGGTGTGCGAATCTTCATCGACGATTTCGGCACAGGGTATTCGTCTCTCGGTCACTTAAAAAGGTTGCCCATCGCTGGAGTAAAAATCGACAGGATCTTCATTAGCCAACTGACCAGCCAAGCGCATGATGCGGCGATCGTCAGATCGATTATCGACCTCGGGCACCGCTTAGGCCTGGAAGTGATCGCCGAAGGCGTTGAAACTCGAGGGATTTGGCAAAAACTCGCAACTCTCAATTGCGACGCCGCTCAGGGTTATTTGATGTGTCCGCCAAGGCCGGCAGCCGACCTTAATGATTGGCTCGTCCATGTACCGTGGAGAATCGGCAAGATATCGACGAAGAAAAACGCGCAACGCCACGATTAGGGCGGCGCGAACCACAGTAAAGTAAAACGCCCGCTAGACGCTCGGCAGCTCGACTCTAAATTCAGATCCCATGCCCGGAGTGCTATTGACGGTTATTGTTCCGCGCAGCAATTCAGTGAAAGCCTTGACGATGTAGAGCCCCATACCAATACCGCTCTGTGTGCGCGTCCGCGCCGCGTCAACCTGCCAAAACTTATCGAATACAAACGGCAGCTGGTCGGAAGGAATGCCAATACCCGTATCCGAGACGGTGAACTCCATTCTTTGGCGTTGCGGGTCGAGCCGCGCGGCGACGCGAATCTCGCCGGTGTCGGTAAATTTTACTGCATTGTTGATCAAGTTCTGCAGAATGACCTTAAGCTTTCCAGGATCAGACATCACCACCGGCATCGGCGCCGGATAGTCCCATACCAAAGTCACGTTGGGATCTACGACAATGCCTTCATAGTTTTGCTTCATCTCTTCGAGAAACTCAGATAAAACAAGCTCCTCAATACGGACCGCGACAGCGCCGGTTTCGACGCTCGCCGAATCCAAGATAACGTTGACGATATTTTCCAGATTCTCCGTCTGCCGCAGTACCTTGGACAACGCTTCTTCTTGATCTCGATTGATCTCGCCGAGCGCCGCGCTTTTCAGAGCCTGCGTATAGCTGGTGATTACCGTGAGCGGGGTTTTGAGCTCGTGAGAAAGGATGTTCAGCAGCTCGGTCTTCGCTTGATTTTTCTGTTCAGCCCGCTCCGCTAGCACGCGCTGAGTACGAACTAGCTGCGAGAAATGGCCATAGAAAAGTCCGACCACGAACAGGAAAGCGAGCTGGAGATAATTGCCGGGATGATAATCCGTAGACTGGAAAAAGAAGCCAGCATACGCAAACGGCGCGGCTAGAGAGACAATTGCGATCATCCTTGGGTTCTCGAAAATAGAACAAATGATTATGAGTAAAAAGTAAGCAAGATAAAAGCTCGGTTCGACTTGTCCGTTAATAATCAGAGAAGCGGTCAGAACGAGTGTGTCAACCACTACTAGCGAGACGTTGAACTTGAAATTACGAAACGCCGATTCGTCGACGAAATACAATCCCGCGTTCGAAAGCGCGTAAAAAATAACCAACACATCCAAAAAAGGCGGCATCGCCAATCCGTCGGTTCGATACAAAATCAGCGAAGAGCTGATCAGCACGACGGGCCAGCGGATAAGAACTACGGTGGACTTTAGCGGCACGCCGCCCGCAGTAGGCGCTGCCGAATTTTCCGAGGGAAATCCGTCATTTTGGCGATGGTATTGCATCGGTTGTATAAGTTGTTTAACGGGTCATCTGTAGACGCGGGATCGAACGATCGCGCCACTAGAGCAGAGGTTCTCCGCGCGGTTTACTAGCAAGATTAGTCTCGAGCCAAATTATTGCTCGCGGTAGGAGTTACTTAACCGACCTTTTGGAGTCCGGCTTGCTGAAACCGTAGCCCTCCCAGTTTTTTAGCACCCTCTCTTGAAGATCGGCGGGCCAAAGGTTTTCGAAACTGGCCTTCACGGGGATGCTCTCCTGTGGCCAATCCTTTGGCCAAGTGCAGTCAAATATGACGCCGGCGGCATCGCCGATCAGCCGTTCTTTTGGCGGCAAGAACGGCAACAATACTGGGAAGCCTGGAATATGCGGAACCTGATGAATACCGCTGACCGGGTGGCATTTGGTCGTAATGGCGTGCGTCACTTCATCCATATTGGTGGGATCGACATCGGGCTCAACGATAACCATGTAATAAACAAATAGTCCAGGTTTAGTCGCCCACACCGCGTGGGCTACCCGGCGTGCGAAATTGACGAACGGAACTTCCGTGGAGACCACGCACATGTGCCCAACGCCGAATGGGGGGCAGAATACACCTTTCACGGGCAAACCCAGCTTTTTGAGTTCCGCATAAATCTCGGCGCCTTTGATCAAAGCGGTTGCAGTCTGTCCTTCGTGAATCGGCATTCCCATGTTGGAAAATGGCAGGATGGGATTATTGCGGTATGTAATCGCCTTAATTTTCAAAATCGGCTTCGGCGAGGATTTCCCGGCTTCGTAACCCATATACTCGCCGAACGGACCTTCGACGCGGCGCTCATACGGGAGCACCTCTCCCTCAATAACGATCTCAGCCGACGCTGGAACCTCCAAATCTACAGTTTCACACTTGACCAGAGGTATCGGCGCGCCTTGCAGAGCTCCGGCGACCTCGACCTCGTTTACATACGGCGGCAGCATCACGCAGCTCACAAGGGGAATCACCGGTTGCCCGCCGATCGCCACCGCCACCGGCATGGGTTTATTCATCGCTTCATACTTTTGATACATCTGCCCGATATGTTGTTGCGCCGGAAACAAACACCCCAGCGTGTTGCGATCGTGCACCATCAATCGGTACATGCCCCAGTTGACCCAAGAGCTGTCTGGGTCCTTGGTGATTACCGTGTGCCAGGTTCCGATATAGCGTCCGCCGTCACCGCCGTGAATCAGCGGAATCGGAAACTTGAGCACATCGACTGCATCGCCTAAATCGATGTTTTCTTTGCATGGTCCAGTCTTCACCAAAATGGGTGGAATGAGTTTTTCTTTGCGCTTCAGGTAGCTCGACATAATTTCCTGGGGCGAGGAACTCGGCGACATGTGCATAGCGAGGGCTGTGCGCGCGAAAAGACCATGACCCGGGCGTTTGCTCGCTCCTAATGGGGCGCCGAGCGCACGAAAACCTTTGGAATAGCCCTTCACATTTTCGAACAGAGCCGCGGGGGCGCCAAGATCGTAGACCCTGCGGGTAATAGCACCCATTTCGAGATTCCAATCCACCTCGGCATCGATCCGTTGCACCTCCTGGTACTCTTGCAGGATGTCGAGATAATCCCTTAGGTCATCAATTTGCATAGCATAAGCTCCTCAATCTGGCCGGATAAAAGTTTAGCGGAATGGCAAGCAGACCGATCGTTTAAATCTTGATCATTTATATCAGACCTAAGTGCTTGAAGGCAAAACAATTTCGATCGCTAACTCGGGAAAATACGGTGGTGAAAAACTGTAGACAAAATTTACCCAGTGATTTATATTTTGCTTTTGTAGGTAGCGACCAAAAGGGGGACTTTTATGGCAGAAATGAACAGACCTAGCGGCTTGCCGGCGGATTTAGGCGCTTATCTCGGCCCCGGCACAAAGATCAATGGAAAACTGCAGTTCGATGGGCAAGCCACCATCGACGGCGAGGTTGAAGGGGAAATCGTCGGCCAGGCGCACGTGACGGTGGGACAGCAAGCCACCGTGAAGGGCAAAATTTCCGCCGCATCCATCCTCGTTCAGGGTAAGGTTATGGCTGACGTCGTGGCGGAAAAGAAACTCGAAGTGCAGCCGCCAGGTTCGGTCATAGGCGACGTGACCACACAAAGTTTGGTGATCGGCGACGGCGCGGTTCTCGAAGGCCATGTCTCGATGAAAAAAAGTGAAGGCCGAGTCCTGCCGCTCCGTCAAGAGCCAAAGAAAGAGAGCGCGTTGTAGATCGCTCAATCCGCAAAGAGCGGAACAATCTTTCTCGCCTTCACGTCGATCAAACCGCGCGCCGTTATCCGTAGCGCGGGCAGCGTGACGAACGGCAAAAAGACCAAAGCGAAAATGGGCTTGTCGAAAGATGAGCCCATTTCTTTTAATCGGGTCTGAATTCTTCTCAGCCCGTTCCCCACCTCCTGCCACGGATGTAACGAAAAAATTCCACCGAAGGGAAACTCGATTTTTTCCAAGATGTTTCCTCCGTCGACAATTGCGATTCCGCCGCCCGCTTCGAGCAGCACATTGGCGCAACGTGCCATGTCGTGATCGTCACTACCAACGACCATCAACGTGTTTTCATCGAGGTTCGTCGTTAGTCCAACGGCGCCCACCTTAGCGCCAAATCCTTTAACAAAACCGAACGAAACCTTTGCCGAGCCTTGGTGCCGATCGAACATCGCGACCTTCAATAAGTCATCGTAAAGATTTGCCTCGACGATTCCTGAAGGCGCGCCGACTTCGACAATCCGTTCGGCGGTAATAGTTTGATTGAGCAGTTCCATGACTCTGATTTTGACAATCATCCCGGGGCTCGAAATCTTGAACGTCTCCGGCACAATCGACAGTCCCAACCGCAGCGAATGCATCATGTTCGCGGGTAGCTCGATGGCATTGGATTTCACTTCCGACACGCCTTGTCGGGCGACGACTTTCCCGGCGATCATAACCTCGCGCACATGGCACTGTTCCAAGTCATCGATTAAGACGATGTCTGCGAAGCGGCCCGGAGCAATGCCGCCGATATCTCGCTCCAAACCAGAATAGGTCGCTGCATTCAAAGTTACCGACTGAATCGCCTGTAGCGGCGAAAGTCCCCACGCGATCGCCCTGCGAACCACGTGGTCCATGTGGCCGTGGTCTTCGACATCGTCCGGCGACATGCTGTCCGTCACAAGGACCAGCCGTTGCAGGCTGATGCCCTCGGAGATGAAACGAGGGAGCGTTGCTGCTAAGTCTTGGCGCAACGAACCTTCACGCAGCATCGTCCAGTAACCCAGGCGTAAACGTTCGAGCGCGTCTTCGAAGCGAATCGGCTCGTGGCATGACGAAATCCCCGCTGCCGCCACCGCGCATAATTTCCGGTCTCGCGCGCCAGCCGTATGTCCGTGAATGATCTGTCGGTTGCGATGGGCGAGCTCTAATCGTCCCAGTATTTCTGGATCGCCCTGAACGAGCCGCAACCAGGACACAATCTCTCCCATGCCGAGCACTCGCGGATCAGCCAATGCATCCTCGATTTCGGCCTCGGTGAAAGTTGCCGTGCTACAGAGCAACGGGTCCTGAGGCGCGGCCATCGACACCAGGGTGTAAACTCGCAACGGATGTTTCTCGACTTCATCGAGAAAAAGTTTCAGACCGCGAAACCCGAGTACGCTCGACAATTCGTCGCACGAAGCCACGACTGCGGTCGTGCCGTGTGGCAAGAGCGACTGGAGGTTTTCGAACGGCCGCGCGTAATGACCGATGTGGGTATGGCCATCAATAAACCCGGGAGAGACAAACCTTCCCGATGCATCTCGAATCTCCGTTGCGTTTCCTTGTGTATGCCGCGCACTCGGCCCGACGTAGCATATCCGACCGTCGAGAACCGCGATCTCCATCCCATCGAGAATTTCTCCCGAATAGACATTGATGACTCGGCCGCCGGCGATAATGAGATCCGCTTTAATTTCTCCCGTCGCGCCGCCAACGAGTCTCGCAAGTGCATCTTTGGAAAGTGGCATGATCTTTTTGTAACACGATGAATCAGTGGTTACCAAAGCCGGCGACGGATACTATCACCGGCAGTTTGTCTCAATTGAAAATCTTTGCCCGATTACATTTTTTGCGGTAAATAGGCGCAGCTCGTTTCATATTAATGCGTTGCGCGAGGAGCTCACGAATGGCATGAACGAATGTATTGATAGCGGGTCTCGCCGATTGAACGTTGCAGTTCACCGAGTGCAATGCTCCGCATTGGCTCAAGTAATTGATGGAGTAAGCATCGCGCGCCGTCCAGTTACGAGTTTGGTGTTGGCTATCCTTCTGGCAGCAAACTATTCAACGGCGTCCACCGGGGCAGCCCAAAGCGATTCTCCAGCAAATTCACTTTGCCGGAGCGAAGAGCAAATATTCTTTAACTGTCCGATCGCGGCGTCAGTGAAGACAGTTTCGCTCTGCGGCTCTAAGACAATTGATTCCAGGCGCGGCTACATTCAATATCGGTTTGGCGAAGCCGGCGCGGTGGAGCTGCAATTTCCACGCGACCGTGCCAACACGCAGCGAGTTTTCCGCTATGCCAAATATTTTCGTGCTCAGGTGGAACGCATAGAAATAACAGTCGACGCCGAAGATTATCGTTACGTCCTGTTCGACTATTACGATGGCGATGTAAAGCCCGCAATCAGAGAAGCCGGAGTGCGGATAACGCGGCACAGCCGCAATCAACAAGAAGGCGAGATCAAATGCGCTGGCAATCCCATTAGCAAACTTGGCAGCTTGGAATCGATCCTTGCACGCGATATGGATAACCCGCTGAATCGATAAGATTTCATCGGTTGGAGGAGAATCCTTACGACACCCATGTACTCTCAGCCGACAATCAAGGAGCTGGCGCAGCTGAAGGGACAGAAAGTTGGGGTTAGCCGGTTGGCATCTGTCTCTCATCTCACTGCGCAATCGATTCTGCAAAGGGCGGGTGTCACGGGAGTAACCATTATTCAAACGGGCGGTATCCCGGAATCCACCGCCGCTCTTAGTTCCGGCAATGTCGCCGCAGCCATGGTTCCTCCACCGCAAAGTGTCCTGCTGAGAGAGAATGGTTTTCGCGAGCTCGTGGGCGCGAAGCAGCTGCGAGAAATGAATATCCCGCTGTGGAGAACGGGCTTGCGACCCGGCGCTCTTACGCAGAGAAGAACTCCGAGCAGGTGAAGCGATTCATCAAAGCTTCCTTCGAGGCCATTAGGCGCATGGTCGACAACAAGGATCTGACGATGAAAACCATCGCCAAGTATACAAAGATCACGGATGAGAAGATGCTGGAAGAAAGTTATCGCTTTGCGGTGGATGCGATCAGCAAGGACGCCGCCGTGCCACATGATGCGATGGCGGCATTGGTCGAGCAACTGGTGAACCTGAAGTCTATTGAAGCTTCCGCCGCGAAAAAGTTCGCTCCGACGGCTTATTATGAGAATCGTTACGTGAACGAACTGGAACTGGAAGGGTTCTTCAATAAACTTTGGCAATAGTCAATCCAGCGAAATTCTGAAACGTTTAGCGGTAAAGTCCATCGATATAGCCGGAGCGATCGAACTCTTCGAGAAATCGAGTGTCGACAAAATACTTGGGGTCGGCGGTTTTCGCCATGGGGATTTGTTCGGCCAGTTCGGCCAACACTGCTTTGAATCCTTCCACCGTGGGATAGGGCTTTCTCGGCATGAAACTGCGCAAGAGGTGATAGGCATCGTCAAGCTCGCGTTCCTGCTGCAGGCGCATGTATTTGCGAAACGCTCGCTTGGACACTTCCGGATTGATGGTCATGAATTGAATGCCGTCGATAAATGATTTCACGACCCTGCGAACGAGATCGGGTGACTGGGAGACTTGGGCTCGCGTTGTCACCAGACCGGTGTGCTGAAATGGAATTTTCATTTCCTCCATGTTCGCCAAGATTCTCATACCGGCCTCTTGGAGTCTCTTGTGATCAGGCGGGTCGACTATGGTTGCATCGATGGACGCGGCCGATAAGGCGGCAATCCGCGTCGGAGTGCCGCCAATCTGTATAAGCACGACGTCCTTTTCGGGGTTGAGGCCGAGTTTCGTCAACAAGAGCCTTGTCGCTCGATCCGCTCCTGCTCCAAAGCGCGAAACGCCGATGCGTTTTCCTTTCAAATCGGCCACCGATTTGATCTCAGGGCGTGCGACTAAGCGATACAAAAGATTATTCAAAAAGCTCGAGACCATAACCAAATCCGCCCCCTGCAATTTAGGCGCTGCCATCAGTGATCCGGTCATCTGACCCATCGCGATATTGCCCGCGATCAGCGCGCGCTGCACCAAGGCACTTTCCAATAAAGGACCTCGACGTCCAAGCCATTCTTTTCGAAGAGTTTTCCTTCTTTGGTAATCCAGAGTATCGACATAGAAATCGACGGCGCCCCGTAGCCGATCCGCAGTTTGTCAACTGCGGCCGCGTTCGGTGTGCATAAGCCGCATTGGAGGATGAAGACGAATAACGCACCGATGAACGCGGCTCTGGTATTGTTCAGAAGTTTCATGGTGCGGTTACGGCGCCGAGAGTTTTTTCAAGATGTTCACCGCTTCCTTGGGCGCTTTGAGGATCGAGGCGGCGATGTTGCCGGCTTCTTCGCCGGGCACCAAGCGCGGCGCGGAGCCTTGGCTCTTGGTCCATTCCGCTAAGAAGGCTTGGTCCTTACTCATCACCTGAAACGCTTGGCGCAACTCGGCGATGAGCGCTGGCGGAGTGTTGGGCGCGACCGCCATGATTCGTGTCAGCGAGTAGCCGCCGATCAAAGCCTTCTCCGCTTCCCAGGCGGGTCCGGCGGCATCTCTTCCGTATAGCAAGCGATAGACTTCAGCGATCGACGGCGCGTCGATGCCGAGCTCTTTCCACACCGGGTCTTTCATCACGCTACCTTTGCCGTCAAGAAAACCGACCTGGTAAAGAACGGACGTCCAGCCATCACGCACCCACGGAAGCACCGAGCGCGAGATGCCGACGGCGGTCTCTTGCGTGAAGTTCACTTCGGCGCGCTCATAGGCGAGACGGATCGGGCCGGCGCCGCCGTAACCGGTTACATAAGTCGGATTTTTTACCCCGAGTAGATTCATCGCCGCCAGCATCGACACATCTTTGATCGAGCCGTAGCCTGAGCCGCCGATGACGATGGGCGCTTTGGGGTTCAGCAGATCGCGTGCCGATTTCACGCCGGTTTTGTCTGTTCTAACGAATGCGGCGACGGACTCGGAGCTGCCGCCAATGATCGGCATTTTCGTGACGTCGAACGCGATGCCGGGCAACTCTATCAACTGATTGATCGGCGTGCCGGTGGCGAACAGCGCGGTGAGCCCGTCAGCCTTGGCTTTGCCGTAGACGTAGGTCGTGCCTATGATCTCGCCGGCGCCGGGCATATTTTCGACGACGAGGGTCGGGTTGCCGGGAATATGGCGTGGCAAATGGCGCATCATCAAGCGCGCGACGATGTCGCTCCCGCCGCCAGCGGCGGAGGCGACAATCACACGCAACGTCTTGCCTTGGTAGAACGGCTCAGCGGCAAGCGATCCGTTAACTAACGGGAGCGCAACCAAAGTACTCAAGCACGGTTGGAACAAAAACCATTTCGGCATAGAAACGCCGTCCTTTTATTTTCTGAATCGCTCCGCCCTGAGACGGTGTCGCAATCGCAATACACACAAGAATGTCATTCTGAGCGTCAGCGAAGAATCTCGCATTTCCTTTCGCTTACGAAGACGAGATCCTTTGGCTATCGCTTCAGGATGCCATTGAGACACAGTCTCCCTGCGCGGAGGGTAGAAACCGGTGCTGACGGTTGGGCACCCCATCTTGATCTTCCCGGTCGACGGGGAAGAGATATCGGTCCGGGCCGCCAATGCTGCTCGCTCTGCTCGATTGACGCGTTACGCGGTTAAGAACTTTGTCAGTACCGCGACATCGTCTACTTCTTCCAACCGCAGCGCTAGCGCAACCGCGTCGTCGACCTTTGCGCCGCTGAGGGGTTTTACCGCGTAGCTCGCCATGCCGCGAAAGGCGGCGACGAGTTCTTCGGAGGTTACCGGATTGTTTGGATTGCCCTTCGGATAGACGATTTTTTTGCTCAAAACTTTGCCGTCGCGCATGACTATCTCGACAACTTGCGGTTTTACATCCATCGGACCGTGATCGAATTCAGGTGTGAGAATGGTTTTCACCCGCGCGGCGAGATCGAGGATTTCGTCGCTGCGCAATTCCGCGTCGGTGAATTGCTCCAGCGACAGCCCGCCGCTGACGAGCGTGGCGGCGACGGTGTAGGGAATGCTGAACTGCGCGTCGACCACGCCTTCGGGGCGGTGCTTTTTCTTTTTTTCATCTTCGGTCCAGCCGCCCACCGAGCGCATGTCACGCTCGCCGATCCGCACTCGGACTTCGTCGATGTCGCGCGCTTTGATCGCATGCTTGCGCACGAGGTCTAAAACGCCGGTGACGGCGCAATGGGTGTAGCGGCAAGACGGGAAAGGCTTCGGGCCGACGAGGACGATTTCAAAACGGCTGCCGAGTTGATCCAACAGAGCGTCGTAGTCACCTTCCTGCCGGTAGAAGGTTTGGAAAAAACCGGCGGCCCCCTGGAAAGCTTCACCAGCAGCGGGAAACCCCGCCGCCGCAAGCAAAGCGGCGATCACGCCGCTCTGTGACGCGAAGCCGACACCCAATCTTTTAGTCAAGGATGGCGCAACCGTGCTGTTCCCTGAAACTGTGGAGCGGCAAAAGGCGATGCCGAGCGCGTTGTGCAACCCATTCTCGTCCAAGCCGAGAATCTTGCCGCACGCCGCGGCGGCTGCTCGGGGACCAAGCGTACGGGTTCATCGCCGAGGCGATGACCTGGACCGGAGTTGTTTTAATGACCGGTTGGCTCGAAAAGTTCCCGCGCCTCAAGGTGGCGATTCTGGAGTCCAACTCAAGCTGGCTGCCGTTGGTGCTGGAGAAAGCCGAGACTTATCTTGAGTTGTACCGCCATCTAGGAGAGAAGATAGGCGATCCGCGCGAGGTTTTCTATAAGAGTTGCTACATTGCTTTTGAGAGCGACGAAGAAATAACGTTTCGATTGTGGGATCTGTATGAAAACATTGGTCTGTGGTCTTCGGACATGCCGCATCTCGATGCTTCCGATGTTTGGGAGGCGATCGATCACATGGACAAATGGAAAGTACCGCGAGAAGTTCAAGAAAAGATGCTTGGCGCCAATGCGCGCCGGCTGTATGGTATAGAACCACAACTGGTTGTGACTCAGGCACCTGATGAGCA
This sequence comes from Verrucomicrobiia bacterium, assembly GCA_035637295.1. GTDB lineage: Bacteria > Desulfobacterota > Binatia > UBA9968 > UBA9968 > DP-20. The sequence continues at coordinate 879 of DASPXM010000270.1, read as the reverse complement.
TGAGCCGGTCACCATGTCACGGTATGCATAGCGCGACTCTTTCATTTGCCGGGCGTTGACGTTAATGCCGCAGAAACGGCACTCCTCGTCCGGTTCCCCAATACTGACAGTCGCGAAAAGCGGTCACAAAGTAGTGGCGGCGCTTCGACTCTAAGTCAACGGGCCGTTCCTATTCATTGACGAAGGAAAACAAATGATCGGAAGCGGCACACTGACAAAACAGATCGCCGGATATCTAGCGCGCACCGGATTTGATGCTCTCGATGACGATGCGCTGCGCGCGACCAAGGAACATACCCTTTATACGCTGGGGACTATTCTCGCCGGCTCGAGTGCGCCGGGAATCAAGCAAGCACTTGCAGGCGCGCGCGCTTTGAGCGGCGCAAGTCAGGAAAGCACGGTACTCGTGACGGGAGATAAGCTGCCGGCGGCTTCCGTCGCATTGGTCAACGCGACCATGGGTCACAGCCGCGAGCTCGACATCAACGACGACCGCATCGCTTACAAGTCGAGCATCACGGTCATCCCGGCGGCATTAGCAGTCGCCGAAAAGGTCGGGAAAATTTCGGGCAAAGATTTCATCACGGCTATTTGCCTCGGCGTCGATTTTGGGATCCGTCTCGGCCTCGCGACCAATCCAAAACCGGTTCACGCTCGCGCTATCGCACTGGGGCCATTCGCAGCCGCCGCGGCGTGCGGCAAGATTCTCGGCTTGGACGAGAATGGGTTGCACAACGCCCTCGGCATCGCCTTTTGCCGCTCCACAGTTTCAGGGAACAGCACGGTTGCGCCATCCTTGACTAAAAGATTGGGTGTCGGCTTCGCGTCACAGAGCGGCGTGATCGCCGCTTTGCTTGCGGCGGCGGGGTTTCCCGCTGC
>DASPXM010000269.1:0-3718 GCA_035637295.1 Verrucomicrobiia bacterium | reverse complement strand
CTTCATACCAGACCATCAAAGATTGGCCCGAGGAAGATCGACCGCGGGAAAAACTTCTCGCCAAAGGCCCCCAGTCGCTCAGCGAAACTGAACTTCTCGCGATTATCCTGCGAAATGGCAACGCCAGCACCGGCGAGAGCGCAATCGATCACGCGCGTTTACTCTTGAGTCAATTCGGCGGGTTGAAGGGAATTGACGACGCGTCCATCAGCGAGCTCGTCACGGTTAAGGGGATCGGCCCGGCGAAGGTCGCAGAGATTAAGGCGTGCCTGGAGATCGCCAAACGTATGGGCAGCCAAAAATGGCAAACCGGCGAGCCGCTTCGGTCCGCAGAAGATGTCTATCACCATTTCCGGGAAAATCTCGGCCGTGAAAAGCGCGAACTCTTTTACGTGGTCTTGCTCAACAACAAAAATCGCAAAATTCGCGAAGTCAAAATCTCCGAAGGTTCGCTTACAGCCTCGCTCGTCCATCCTCGCGAAGTCTATAATCCGGTGATTCGCGAATCCGCAGCGGCGGTGATCTTCGTCCACAACCATCCGAGCGGCGATCCCGCCCCAAGTCCTGAAGACATCGACATCACTAAGCGCCTCAAAGAAGTCGGCGATGTCATGGGGGTGCGCGTGCTCGATCACGTCGTAATCGGGTACGACCGCTTCTTTAGCTTCAGCGACAAAGGCATGCTTTAGCGATTCATTTCATTGCAAGGGACACGATCGAGTTTCTCCGAAACTTCGTCAGTGGTGATCAGATCCGCTAGACTTTTGTTGACATCGCCGCGAGCCACGTTTATCTTAGCTGGGAAGTCATTCCGCATCATACCCATCTAAAAGCATGAGCGCTCTCGAAATCGGTAGACCTAAACGACGGCTTCTTCCCGGCGTCGGGACCTTTTTGATCTTGTTCGTGATCCTACTGGTCGCGGGCGGCTATTTTATTCTTCCACGATTCGAATGGCACAAGCCGCAAATCAAGATCACCCCTGACACCGACACGATCGGCCTTGCGCCGCTCCAGATTGAGGTCGTCGAACAGGGAAGCGGCTTAAAATCATTCGCGGCGGTCTTGAGTTCCGGCGGTACCGAGTATGCGCTCGCGTCCGAGGAATACGACCAACCGGTGATGCAAAAGAAATTTACCGTGGCGCTTTCCGCCAAGCTCGCCGGCCTGAAAGAAGGACCGGCCGTGTTGCGCGTTACGGCGCGGGATCGCTCTTTGTGGCGTTTCTTTCGTGGCAACGAAACGGTCGTCCAGAAAAACGTCACCATCGACATCACGCCGCCGACACTGGAACTCATGGCCGACGACCGCTACGTCAACTTCGGCGGCGTCGGCATGATCGTTTACAAGCCGTCAGCCGACGCGATCATGACCGGCGTAAAGATCGGCAATTATTTCTTTCCCGGATATAAAAACCAGATTAAAGCGCATCCGGATCACTACATCGCTTTTTTCGCCCACCCCTACAACGTTGCTGAGAACGAAAGGGCGTCATTGGTGGCTACGGATAAAGCCGGCAACACGAGAGAGATGAGACTTGTCTACGAGCTTAAGAACGTCAAATACAAGAAGAGCACGCTGGCGATTTCCGACGAGTTTATTCAGGGCAAAGTGGCGCCCCTACTCCATGACGTCGGCGCCCGCCAAGGAAGCCCTAAAGACATCTTTATAAAAGTGAATAAGGATCTTCGCAAAGAAAACGAAGACAAAATCAGGTCGGTCACCGAGAAATCCACGCCGTCGATTCTCTGGCACGGCGCTTTTAATCAGCTCACCAATTCCAAAGTCGAGGCGAATTTTGCGGACGCCCGAACCTACACTTACAAAGACGAAACGATCGACCACGCTTATCACGTCGGTTACGACCTATCCGTCACGAAAAATTACCCGGCGGAAGCAGCTAACACCGGCATCGTCGCTTTCGTCGGCGATCTGGGAATCTACGGCAACACCGTGATCATCGATCATGGGCTGGGCCTGTTTACGCTCTATTCTCATTTGAGCTCCATGGACGTCAAAGTCGGCGAGCAAATTAAGCAGAAGCAGATCATCGGCAAAACCGGCGAAACCGGCCTTGCCGCGGGAGACCACCTGCATTTCGGCGTCTATCTCCACGGTGTGCCGGTTCTCCCAGTCGAATGGTGGGACCAGAAGTGGATCAATGACAATATCCAGCCTAAGCTGGAAGGCTCAGCCGGCGAAGTAGCGGCAGAAGCGAAGGAATCAAAGACAACAACGGCCAAACTAGCCCGTAAACGCCGTCGCTAATCAACAAACGCAAGTATTGGTCACACCTTTAGCTCTGGGTTGTAAAGTTCCGAACCCACCAGGAACGTTTTTCCTGCGCATCGCCACAACCAATCGAACGCACTGGCGGTGCGGCGCGCCGGTTAAAGATTGCAACGGTAAGAATTATTTGTTTCGTTTGCCCGGCGAGCTCATCAGCATCAATGAAATGAACGATGCCAGTAATGGAAATGTCGCGATCGCAGTCACGGCCATCGGGAGTCCGTATCGGTCCGCGATGAGCCCTGCCATAATCGGCGCCAGGAACGACACTCCCATATTGGCGCCAAAGATAACCGCGACGATACTGCCGGTAAGATGTTGCGGCGCGGCTGCCATCGCCGCGGAAATAATCACTGGCCGCAGCGCCCAGAGCAGCGCACCCAAGGCCCCGAGCCCCGCCGCTAACACCAACCCGGAGCCAAGATAGGGAATTGCGATGATGGTAACAACGCTCAGGATGGAAAACACGACAATCAACAGTTTGTGACCGAAACGGTCTGAAATCCACCCGACAAATGCCGGAGCAATGCCGGCGAATAGAAATAATACTGACATGTAAGCTCCGGCGACTCCGGCGGCAAGTTTAAGATGCAACGATAAGTACAGCGGCAAGAACGCGGCAAGCGCTGTCTGACCCATCGCGCGCAACGTGGACACCGCCACCAAGCCAAATACGGCCTTGTTCTTGAGCACGTTCTCCCGCAGTGCTCGTCGATAGTCTCGACCGCGCGGAACGGCCAGATCTCCTTCGGCGCCGAACAATGCGTAAAGCAGTCCTATGGTCAATCCTGGAATCGCCCAGATTTGCAAAGTCGTGCGCCAATCGAAAAAAACCAGTAGTAATCCGATCGCTAACGGTCCGATCACTTCACCCAAGTTGGCGCTACTGTCATGCACACCGAGAGCAAAAGCGCGTTTCTCTTGGTATCGAGTAGATAGAATCGCCAACGACTGTGGGTGAAACCAACCGCCGCCCAGTCCGGCAAGCGCCATAAAGATCAACAATGCCGGAAAATTCGACGCCGTGCTCAATCCGAAACAAGCGAACCCAATCATACCGATACAAAGCCCCAGGAGGATGTTGCGTCGGCTGGCAAGATCCGCGAAAAAACCGGAAGGAAAACTCGCCACCCCAGCCATCAAAGTGCGCGCCGAAGCGAGAGCGCCCGCTTGCGCGAGGCTCAGCCCCAAGGAGGCCGTGATCAGCGGCAATATGACCGCGATCACTCCATTGAATAGATGCTCGGTCATATGCGCCACAGAGTTCGCGGCTAACCGGCCCCAGGTAGCGAATGGTGCAGATATTGTTTGAACGTTTTCGACTTTCGACAATTTTTTACCTTGGAAGTTATTAACCTAGATCCATATGCCGATTTTCGCGCGGTCGCAACTAATTCATCGGGCCGCCTGACCGAAAAAATCGCCAAGT
>DASPXM010000268.1:0-7166 GCA_035637295.1 Verrucomicrobiia bacterium | reverse complement strand
GCCAAGCGCCGGCCCCACTCGGGAGTTTTGAAATCATCCATAAGCTCATAAATCGTTGGGACATCGGGTAATTTGGCATCTCTCTTACGACCGGTTTGAAGCAACACCCGCGCCGAGCCCGATTGGCGCCAATCCCGAAACGCCCCGAAACCGGTAAAGCCCGAGACGCTGGTCGCGCGGCATTGGGTCTCACCGCGCTGGATGGCAAGATCGAGCTCCGCGCCGCCGCCGTATCCAGTGACGATGTGAAATTTTGTGCCGAAGATTTCGTTGGCGAGCTTAGGAATATAATAGCCCGTCGAAGTGGTCCCGGAAGCGCCGCACTTTGGCGATTGGCCCGCGTTCAGCACTTCACGGATGCTCTTATACGGGGTGCTACCGGCGATAATAAGCACTTCATGACCTTCGACTGGGCTGCCGATCCAGGTGAATTTTGACCAGTCAAACTGAACCTCTTTGCGGCCGACGAGCTGATCGAAATAGAGCGCCCGGGAAACAGTGCCGATAGTCAAACCGTCGGGTCTGGCCAGCTTGAAAAGATAATTCGCGGCGATCATCGAACTGGCGCCGCTCATGTTATCGACGATGACATTGGGATGGCCTGGAATATACTTTGGCAGGTAGCGCGCGACCAAACGAGTCATCTGATCTTGAGTGTTGCCTGCGCTGCTGCCGACGATGACTCGTAAAGTCTTGCCGTTATAGAAGTTTGCTTGGGCGCGGGCGTTCGATGGCAACCACGCCAACAATACCAGGAGAGGGGTCAGCTTCGTCATCATTGTGATGCGGTAAAACTCCGTCGCGGATAAGATCAACTAGACTTTGAAAGAGAGTTTGTCAAACAATCGGGTTCAAACACTATGTTGAGGCTGGATTGGGCCGTCATTCAGCAGAAGTGTTGATTGACAGCAGCAGACCGCTTTGTTATCCCGACAACAGGCTTGCAACATGGTCTCAATGCTTCAAAAGCACTTTTGTATTTTCACGGCACTGCTCGTTCTTTGCTTCATTCCGGCTAAAGGGAACGCTCAATCCCGAACGAAAATCGTCGTCGGTTATGCGTCGATGAGTTCCGTCGTTACGACCTTGTGGGTGGCGCAGGAGAAGGGATTTTTCGCCAAGAACGGCCTCGACGTGCAATCGGTATTCATTCCCGGTTCACCGACCTTGATTGCTTCCATCAATACCGGCGATGTGCACATGGCCTACACGGGTGGAACGGCGACACTCGGCGCCGCGGTCGGCGGACTCGATATGAAGATCATCGCGGCGTTCGCCAACTTTATCCAAACCGATCTGGTCGCACGCCCTGAGATCAAGACGGCGGCCGACATGAAAGGCAAGCGCATCGGCGTGACCAGCATCGGCGGCACGGGCTGGATGTCGGCGATGTTGGCACTGGAACAGATTGGCTTGGTCCCGGAGCGCGACAAAATTTCTCTGGCAGCCTTCGGCGATCAGCGGGTCATCAGTCAAGCGCTGGAAACCGGAACGATTCAAGGGGGAGCCCTTGCCGGAGTTTTTAGCCGGCGGCTAAAACGGTCCGGGTATAACTTTCTTGGGGAGGTGGAGAAAATTCCTCTGGTCGGCACGAGCATCGTGGTCAAGGCCGATTTCTTGGCAAGCCATCAAGCGACGATGCGCAACGCGTTACGGGCGCTGATCGAGGGCCACGGCTTTGTTCTCAACCCCGCGAATAAGCTTGCCGTTATGGAAATCATGACCAAGAAGCTTGGTATCACAGACCCTATGGCGGCCAATGACGGCTATGACGATTATGTGCGGCGCACGGACAAGAAGGCTTTCGTGGTGGTCGATGGGCTCAAAAATATTCAACGTTTCATGAAACTGCGAAACCCCAAGATTGCCGACATCAATTTAGATCGATTAATTGACGAGAGCATTCTCCGAGAACTGGAAAAAAGTGGATTTCTTGAGCAGGCTTTGGGCAACAAGGCCGCATCACGCTAAATAGAAAGGATGAAGATATGGCGATAGATGGAATGAAAGTGATCGATCTCGACAGCCACCTGGTTGGCGACCTGGAAAGTTGGGACCAAACCGTCGAAGCGAAGTACAAGGAGCTCTTGCCGCGCAAGCTTCCGACCAAGGACAACGAGCGGCGCAAAACGCTGATCAGTAACCGCATCATGATCGGCTCCGAGCTTGGCCGGCAAAAGGCCGATAAGAAGGAATGGGTTACGGAAGCCGATCTGACACCGCACGGCCGCGTGCGCAACATGGACCTGGACGGCATCGACGTCGCGGTGCTCTCGCCCAATTCTCCCGCGCTGGACATCCTGTGGTTCGTCGACGATCCAGAACTTGCCGCCGCCTACGCGCGCGCGCGCAGAACAATTACATGAACTGGTACGCCTCGCAGCAGCAGGGACGCCTCATGTGGGCGGGAGTGATTCCGCTGCAAGATACTAAGGAAGCGATTAAGGAGCTGCATCGCTCGCGCGGGCTGGGCAGCAAGGCGCTCAACGTCAAAGCGACGCCGATCCCCGGCAAAGAATGGTGGGACCCATATTTCGATCCGATATTTGACGAGCTGGAGAAAACCAACACGCCGATCATCTTCCACGACACCAAGACCGGCTCCATGGGCCAGGAACGGTTCGCCGACAACTTTTTCTTCTCGCACATGGTCGGGCGCACCATCGAGAGCATGGTTTGTCTGATGGTTTATCTTTGCGGCGGTGTGATGGAAAAACATCCGAATCTGAAAATTATTTGCCTTGAGACCGGTGCGTCGCAGATGCCATGGTGGCTGTCGCGCATGGACGAGCACTGGGAAAAGCTGCCGCACCTGGTTCCTTGGCAGAAGCGTAAGCCGTCGGATATTTTCAATGAGAGCGTTTATGTCGGGTGCGAACCTTTTGAAGACGGCTTGTTCGAGTGGGCGGTGGAGTATCTCGGCGGGGACCGGCTCGTGCTCGCGACGGATTCACCGCACTGGGATTCATCACAGCCGGGCCAGGTGACCGGACCGATTTCGCGCAGCACGAAGATTTCTCCGGAGAACAAGAGAAAAGTCCTGGGCGAGAATGCGATCAACCTGCTCGGCTTAGGGTTATAGTTCGCCGTGACGAAGTTGTATCTCCGATTACTCTGATCGCGTGTCGAGAAAAGGAGTAGGTCATGGGGAAATATGTTTTTCTGTCTCTAGTAATCTTCGGACTATCGATCCCGCTAAAATCTCTCGACGCCGCGTCCGGGCCGCCCAAAAGCATCGTCGCCCACGCTGCGGTAAACGCGCGAGTCCTGCCGCTCTGGGTTGCCAAGGATCAAGGCTTTTTCTCGAAGTACGGCGTGCCGGCTGAAACTATTTTCATCCGCCAGGCACCGACCTTGGTCGCCGCGTTGACTTCTGGAGATATCCAAATCGGCTATACGGGCGGAACCGCGGTGTTGGGAGCTGCTGCGAGCGGGTCTGATCTCAAGATACTGGCCGCGTTCACGAATCGTGTGACCTATGATGTGGTGGCGCGCAAGGGCATCAAGAGCCCTGAAGATTTGCGCGGAAAAATATTCGGCGTGCAAAGCATCGGCGGCACGGTTTGGATGGGCGCAATTTTGGCGCTGGAACATTTCGGCCTTGACCCCAACAAGGATAAGATCAGTTTAATAGCCGCCGGCGATCAATCCGTGCTTGCCCAGGCGCTGGTGACGGGAACCATCGATGCAACGGTACTCGACGGAGTCATGAGCCGAACCTTGCGGGAAAACGGCTATCCGATCCTGGCGGAGCTGAGCAAGGCGAATCTTCCCATCTCGAGCGTCGGCATCGTCGCCAAGGGCAGCTACATCCAGAGCAATTCCCAGACGATTGAAAATTTACTGAAGGCGCTTTTGGAAAGTGAGGCGTTTATCTTCGGCCCGTCCAACAAAGGCACTGCCATGGCGATCCTCAAGCGCCACCTGCGAATCAACGACCAGGAAGCTGAGGAAGGCTATAAAGACGTGATCACCGGTCTGGACCGCAAGCCGTTCGCGAATTTGGCTGGATTGAGAAACGTTCAGCGGCTGATGAAACTGCGCAACCCGAGCGTTGAAAAAGTTAAAGTTGAAGACCTGGTGGACGACCGGTTTATGAAAAAGCTCGATCAAAGCGGCTTCATCGATGAGATGTATGCGAAGTATGGAGTGAAATGACAGCCGTGACGGCCAAGGATCGTGTCGCGATGATTGAATCGCAATTGTAAGCACGGGGCAGGGCAGACTGACTACACTAGGCTGTCATCCCGAACAAAGTGAGGGATCTAGGCTTCATTCCGGGCAATGACGGATGTTTCGAGCGCAGTGGAAATCTGTAGAGTAAAGAACGAGAAAGAAGGATTTCTCCCTTTGGTCGAAATGACAGGTGAGACATCTATCCAGAAGCTAATTGAGCATAGAAGGATTCAACTCTATGTATATCGATGGTGATACCCACTACTGGCCGCTTCGTTTCATCGACAAGGTGAAGCATCCCGGGCGCGGGCATCTCGAAATCGTGGAAGACAAAGGGGACATGATTCGTTACGGCGAGGTCGTCCCTGGTAAAGTCGCGACCTATTACCGGGACGGTAAAAAGATTCATTCTTTCAAGGAAGGCCGCTGGAGCATTCCGCTGCGCGCGGAGTTCATGAAGAAGGATGGATTCGACGTTCAGGTCCTGATTCCCGACAACCGGCCGTTGATTTACGAAGTCGATGCGGAACTGGGGCGTCAATTGGCGCGAGCGTATAACGATACGGCCGCCGAAGACATTCAGGGCGACGATCGCTTCATCGGCGTGGCATGGATCTATTTACCGGACATCAAAGAGTCCGTGAAGGAATTACGCCGCTCCGTGAAAGAACTCGGGCTCAAAGCGGTCAAGTTCAACGGCGGTTGGGGCGACGGCGATCTCGACAACGAAGTGCTGTTCCCGCTCTACGAAGAAATCGCCGACCTCGATATTCCGATTCTGCTTCATCCCGCCGCGCGGGTGTTTGAACTGCAACATAGCCATCCTTGGTTGGTCGGCAGCGAGCGTTATCAAGGCTACCAACATTTTCCAACGGCGCTCGGTTTTCCATTGACGTATATGGTCAGCGCCGCTCGCTTGATCTTTGGCGGCGTGCTCGATCGCTTTCCGACGCTGAAGTTCGGCTTCTTCGAAGGCGGCATCGGCTGGGTGCCGTGGCTAATGCACACGCTCGACGCACATATGCCGAACGACGAGAGGGTGTCTGTTTCGGTTCAACAATTCTTCGAAGGCAAGAAACGCATAAAGAAACTGCCGAGCCAGTATTTCGATCAGTTTTATATTGCTTGCGTCTCCTGGGAATCTTACTTGCCTGATACCATCAACGGCTGGCCCAACCACAACATCATCATCGGCAGCGACTTCGATCACGGCGACGCCGTGGCCACCTGGCCGAGAACCGTCGACGTAATTAAGCACATGAAGAATCTATCGGAAGTAGATAAAGATAAAGTCCTTGGCGGCAATGCGATGAGAATGTTTGGGTTGCATGGGAACGGTGGGCTGAAATCGTGACGAGCAGTCCGGTACACAAAAACTTATCACTGAGATTCGGTCCGATTTTCCAAAGTGCTTACGAATTGCATGGACGCTCGCTAGGCTCAGCTCAATCGAAACGTTTGGCCCGCAAGGGAAATGCCGGTGATGCTGGAGGTCTTGCAGTTTCTTGCCACCTTCTGTAGCGCGATCTTTACTGGTGCGGCCCTCTATATCAATTTCGTGGAGCATCCTGCACGCATGGGCCTCGACACCAGGGCCGCTTTCGCCCAGTGGGCTCCGAGCTACAAACGCGCCACGTTAATGCAAGCTCCCCTCGCGGTGATTGGCTTTATCGCCGGCGTGTCCGTGTGGCTGGTCGGCGCCGGCGTCACTTGGCTGATCGCGGCCGTTCTCATCGGGGCAGTCGTCCCGTTCACATTCATCGGCATCATGCCGACCAATCACGAGCTCTTGGCGCCGGGGCGCGATGTCGATTCAGTTGAAACGCTCGCCCTACTCAAGAAGTGGGGTCGGCTCCATGCAGTGCGCAGCGTCTTGGGTCTCTGCGCCATGCTACTCATGCTATGGCAGGTGGTTAGTGTGTAATTCAGTGCGGTCGCTATGCAACAACCATCAACACAATTCATGCAACCAACTCTCCTTGATCGAATCATTAACCGCATATTCGGGTTAATGGTTAAGCTCGGCTTTGGACTGTCGCATAATTTTCTCTTGGAAGTTCGCGGCCGAAAGAGTGGACGCATCTACTCGACGCCTGTGAATGTGCTTGAATACAGGGGAAAGAAGTATCTTGTGGCTCCGCGTGGAGATACGCAGTGGGTGAGAAACGTAGTCGTGAGCCTAAAGGCGACTCTGGTTAAGGGAGCCAAGCGAGAAAACGTCCGTTTGCGTCCGATAGCCGACGAGGCGAAGGCGGAAATCTTGAAAGCCTATCTGGATCGTTACAAGCTCACAGTTCAACGGTATTTCCCGATCCCTGCGGGCTCGCCTTTGAAAGAGTTTGAACCTCTGGTTGGCCGATACCCGGTGTTTGAGATTACGCCGGACACGTAAATATAGGTGATGGCGCGGTCGGAATGTATTTTGGAAACCCGCGAATTATTGAAACCCGCGTCTCAAGCAAATACTTTCATTTTAGGCGCTCGCGTTCTGGTTTATCTCTACTGCGGAGCGTGCCATACTCGGTGGGATTTATGATTGAAATAGAGAGCGAGTAGTGGCACCTCACATCTTGCGCATCGACTGTCCCGATGAGCCCGGCTTAGTTCACAAGATCACGGGCGTGCTCTATAACGCCGGTTATAATATCTTAAGCAATCAACAGTTTGTCGATTTAGAAGCGAAGCATTTCTTTTGCGCACGGCGTTTGAGGGACCGACGGCGCCGGCTCGGGTGGTTTCGTATCTCGAACAAATTCTTCCGCAGAGTGCCGTGGTGAAATTAACCGCCGTCGAGCACCAACCGATCGTTATCATGGCAACAACGGAGGCCCACTGCCTCGGTGACCTTTTGATCCGGCATTACTCCGGCGAATTGCCGGCGCAGATTCGCGCGGTGGTCAGCAATCACGAAAAACTTAAAGCTTTAGTTGAACAGTTCGGCATCCCGTTTCACTATGTCAGCCATCAGAACCTCGAACGGACCGCGCATG
>DASPXM010000267.1:0-4267 GCA_035637295.1 Verrucomicrobiia bacterium | reverse complement strand
CGCTCTTGCACATGGCCGTCCGCGTCGATGATACGTAAATTGTTCACGCTATGCCTCCTAGAACCGAAGGAGAAGAATTTAGCCGCAAAGAATCTCGCACGGCCGAGCCGGACAAAACGCAGGATTCACCGCCGAGGCACAGAGCTCGCAGAGTTTTTATTTTGAAACTCCCCCCTCCCCGTCCTCAGCACCTCGGCGGTGAACCATCCGACTCTTCCGATATGGCGCTCATGTACGCGATCTATTTTCTTCTCTATTTTTATTTGCGCGTGATTGCATTCAAGAGCTTATCCCAACGCTCCAAGTCTTTCTCGTACTGATCCGTTGTTAGTCCGCGCTCAGGGCGCCACTTTTTAAATCCATAATCTTTCGCGCCGCTCCCATAGTAATATCTTTCCAATACTTGCTGCCCTGCGGGGCTTAATAGAAAATCCGCCATGAGAAGCGCCGCATGTGGATGCGGCGGATTGGCAGTGACGGCGGCGCTGCCCACATTGGTCGGCACCAAGTCCATGGGAATCCACTCCACCGGTGCTCCCTTGGAGGCCGCGAGCAAAGTGTGGGTCTGAAAGATGGCGGGCGACGCGGCAATCTCCCCGGATGCGATGGTGTTGACCAGCGCCGGCGCCTCAATCGAATAGAGCTTGATCTCCTGGCCTTTGAGCTTGCGTACCATTTCTTCGCCTTTGGTCTTGAGCATAGCGCCAATGATCTTGTCGCTCGTCTGTCCAATGCTGATGCCCATCTTCCCTTTGAGCTGCGGATGTAAGAGTCCGTCAAAATTCTTCGGCACGGCGTCTTTCGGCACGAGCGTTTTGTTGTACGTGAAGCCAATATAAGATTCTCTGGCTAGGGCCCAATAGACCAGGCCTTTTTCAGCGCGTTCCTTGCCGTCTTCGGGATATTTGTCCAAGTACGGCGAGTCATAGGGGCGGAGCAGCTTGTCGTCACGCAGGAATATGAGGCTTCCCTCCGTGGTCTCGATGGTGTCCGCAATGTTGCGGCGTGCTTTAGCTTCTTCCTCCAAGCGCGCGACCAAATCGGCTCCGGCGGCACGATAGGACTCAACCTTAACTCCTGGGTACTTGTTTTCAAAAGCTTTGACGAGCTCTTTGTACGAATCGCCGGCGAGAGAGGTGTACCAAACTACTTTGCCTTCGCCTTTTGCTCCGGCGTAAAGGAGCTGCTCGCGATCAGGTCCTCGATAAGTCACGAGCTCGGCGATCGTGGCGGGCTTGCGAGGTTGCGCCAATGTCAATGACGGCAAAATTAAGAGAGCCGAACAGATGAAACTTGCGTACTTCATGCTCTGGTCTCCTTCCACGCGGATTTTTAGGCGGGATCCACATGAGACTTATCTATTCCTCATGAGAGTGTATAAAAGTTGGAGTGCTGCAGTGGGTGGAGTATTGGGTGGCGTCCAGTACTCCAATACTCCATTATTCCGGTTTCGTTCTCGACCGCGGTCCGAACGGTTCGGGTTGGAACGGCGCATCCCGCTCGCGCAGAAATGCCTCCAAGCCGCCTTTTTTCTTCGCCTCTTCCAAACGCTTGTTGAACTCTTCGCGCTTGGTCAAGCGCGCCATGGCTGCAAGCTCCGCGTTGAGGGTCCATGCCTTGCGCAGGCCCATCATTTCAAGGCCTTGAGTGGAAATGTGTAAGTTAATCTTCACCGTTTCAGGCGGCACGTGCGCGACGCGCTCGACAAATTGAAAACAGGTCTCGATTAACTGATCCTTCGGCACGACTTGATTGACCAGGCCGATGCGCAACGCTTCCTGGGCGTCGACGTGATCGCCCGTGAGCGAATAGCGAAGTGCGTTTTTAAATCCCGCAAGCGCGACCCAGATAAAGTCCGTGTTGGCGCCATGTCTGACCTCCGGCTGTCCGAACACCGCGTCATCGGCGGCGATGGTCACGTGGCAGGTGAGGGCGAGCCAAGAGGCCGCGCCGAAACACCAGCCGCTCACCGCGCCGATAATCGGTTTGGGATACTGCCAGCGGTAGAGTTGGCGTCCGAGAATATCTTTGCGGTCGGCGTCGCGGAATTTGTTATAGGTCGCATTGAGTGAAGCGCCCTCCGGAATGCCGTACGGCCAGGCGGTTTTCGGATCGTCGCCGCTGATATCTTCCCCCGTGGAAAAAGCGCCACCCGCGCCGGTAATTACGACGGCCCGGATCTCGGCATCGGTTTCGGCGTCGGCCAGTGCTCGATCGAGCTCGTTCATCATCTCGTCGTTCATCGCATTCAACGCTTTAGGCCGGTTGAGTGTGATGAGCACGCCTTTTCGCTGTTTCTGGTAAAGAATGGTTTGGTAGGTGGCCATATGTCGCTCCTGTTAGTCAAATTGGAGTGATGGAGTGATGGAATGTTGGAGTACTGGGGTTCGAAACCCATCATTCCAGTACTCCAGTCATCCAGTTTTTTTCCTCGCCCTCGGTCCAAACGGTTCCGGCTGGAACGGACCGTCGCGCATCTGCAGATATTCCCGAATGCCCTTGTTGGCGCGAGCGTCGTCGAGCGGCTTGCGTAATTCCTCGCGCAGCATCACATGCGCAGGCGCGGACATTTGCTTATCGAACGTCAAAGCGTCGCGCAGTCCCATCATATCCAACCCCATGGTGGCTATTTGCAAATTGATCTTCACGGTTTCCGGCGGCACGTGGGCGATGCGCTCGACGATCTTGAAACATTCGTCGATGAGTTGATCGGGCGGCACGACTTTGACGACCAAGCCGATGCGTAGCGCTTCCTGGGCATCGATATGGTCACCGGTGAGCCCATAACGCAGCGCGTTCTTGTAGCCGCCGAGGAGAGTCCACATGAAACTCGTGTTCGAGCCGTGGCGCACTTCGGGTTGCGCGAAGACTGCGTTCTCCGATGCGAGCGTGATGTGGGTGAAAAGAGACAGCCACGAACCCGCGCCCATGGCCCAGCCGTTGATCGCGCCAATGATCGGTTTGCCGAACTCCCACATGCGGCGAAAATTGCGCGGATCGACCCGCCATGAATCGATGACCTCGGCGGCGGTCTGCCCGGTAACAATGCCGTAGGGCCACTGGATATCCCGACGGCGGCCCACGCGATTTCCTTGGTCCATTCCCGAGGAAAAGGCGCGTCCCGCGCCAGTGAGCACCACGGCGCGTACGTCTTTGTCCTGTTCGACGTCATCTAACGCTTCGTGCAGTTCCTTGATCATGCTCCGGCTGATCGCGTTCATCGCCTCCGGGCGATTGAGTGTTATCAAAGCACCGTTGCGCTGCTTTTCATATAGAATTTCTTTGTAGTCGGACATCTAAACTCCTTTGTTTCAATGGTTCCAGTCGTTCAAGCCGCCTTAATCCTAGGCGAAAACCCTTGGAACTATTAGAACTGTTGGAACGAATGGAACTATCTTTTAGTTCTTCGTTCTTCCTCCAACTGTTTTAAAAATGATAGATCGAGTATGTCGGCGGCATTGATGTTCATCGTCGACAAAACTTTGTCGCTAGCGATCATGTTCTCCAGCGCTTTGGCCGTGACGACCGGCAGTCCGGTCGAAACCTGGCTGTAGACGCGGCGAGTTTCTTCGAGCTCCTCGGTATTCGTAGATCGATAGAATTCGCCGAGATGCTTCAGCACCGCGTCTCTATTTTTTTCGTCGCGGTAAAAATCCATACCGTCGGCGAGGCCGCGCATGAAGTTCATCACCGTCTCGCGCTCGGCCCGGATGAAGGATCGAGTGGTCACGGGACCGGCGACGACGTATTCATAATCGATCTTGGAAAAGTCCAACCAGACGGGAAAGCCGAGTTTGCGCGCGCGCAATGTCACCGGCGGCTGAAAAACCGAAGCATCGACATGGCCGCCGCTAAGCGCCGCCCAGCGCTCTGCCTGCGAGCCGATGCCGAGAATGACGACATCTTTTTCCGTCAGTCCTAATTGGCGGACGGCGAGGCGCGCAATAAAATCGGTGCTCGCGCCGATTTGGCTGATGGCAATCTTCTTACCCTTGAGATCCACGGGTTTTTTGATCGCTGGACCGCTGACGAAAACGTAGTCGAGCTTGTTGCCGGTCGCGCCGATGACGACCAAATCCTTCGCCCCTTGGGCCCAGGCGGTAATAACACCTGAACTGCCTTGCTGTTCGACAAAGACATCCCGCGAAATCAGCGCCTGAACCGCTTCGCGGCCGCCACGCATGAAGATCGGCAAGACCTTTACACCATGTTTCTCGAATGATCCGGAGCGATGCGCCACCCAGAAAAACCCCGTCGAGCCGCCGAG
>DASPXM010000266.1:0-9889 GCA_035637295.1 Verrucomicrobiia bacterium | reverse complement strand
ACATTCGCGGCGACGACGGATACTGGAGCTATCGCGCGATTGACGGGAATCGATGACTTTGTCATCACGAGACCCGCACTTGGGGCAACGCATAGTGTTGAAGCGCTAATTACCACACCATAAGTTGTGGCGTCAATGCTTCTTTAGGGTTGTCTCCATCTTTTTCCTCATACAAGCGATCGAGCGATTTGGTAGGGCGCGACCGAACCCTGCTCGCCGTGGCGAGGGCGCGCCGCGGGCGATGCCGCCACCGCCGCGTTGACGCTTCAATGCGCCGACGCTAAACCCAATTCGATGCAACAACGCACAGTAAAGGGCGCAACCTACGGCCCGTGGCTGGTCGGCCTTGGCGCCGCGCTCTGGGGCACGGAAAGCGCGTGGCGCATCCCGCTCAATGAATTGTTCGACGCCAAGGTGATCGTTTTTTGGGAACACGTTTTCATCCTCATCATGTTCCTGCCGATTCTGATCTCGCGCATGAACGAGATTCCTAAAATCAGCGCGCGCACGTGGGGCTACATGTTTTTCTCCGGATTCGCTGGGTCTGCTGTGGGCACCGTCTTCTTCACGCTGGCGCTGAAATACGGGAATCCAACGGTCGTAAACGTGATCCTGAATATCCAGCCCGTTATTTCAACCATTGGCGCGTTTCTGCTTTTTGGTGACCGGCTTGCCCGGCGGTTTTTCTTTTACGCCGGCGTCGCGATCATCGCCGGCATTTTCGTTTCCGTCACGCATCCAACCATGATCGGCGTCTCCTTCGAGCGCGCCGGTCTAAACCTTGGCACGGGCTACGCTTTGATCTGCGCACTTTTTTGGGGCCTCTCCACCGTTGCTGGACGCGGCGTCATGATCGGCATGTCGCTGCGACTCGCCTCCAGCATGCGCATTGTCGTTGGACTCACCTGCATGACGCTGATTCTTTTAGCCTACCGCAAATTCAACGGCGCAGCGCTCTGGCCCGCGGCTGCGCAGGCCCACACGACAAAGGCGATCGTTTTGCTTTTCTTCCTCGCCTCGATCTCAGGCGGGATTCCGCTCTTGATTTATTTTCAGGGGCTGCATCTCACGCGCGCATCAACAGCCGGTTACTTCGAGATGATGCAAACGCTAGCTGCCGTGTGCATCACATGGGGTTTTTTCCATGCCAGCCTTCACTTGCACCAGGTAATTGCAGCCATCGTCCTCATCGCCGCTGTGGCCATGGTGCATCGGGTCCAGCAACAGATTGAAGCCCGCAATCCGCAGAGTGCCCAGAGCTGACGGCTCCCAGTCGTTTCGCGCGTTGGACTGTCGGTGAACAAGAAAGTTGAGCGCTGGCGAACCTTTTTTTTGCCATTCTTTGGCGAAGCTGGCAAAAGCGGCGACCACTTTGCGCCATTCATGAAATTTTCCCGCAACCCGTACTTATTCGGTTTGCTCTTCTCCGCATGCCTTTGTGCAGGCGCTTCGCAAGCTGACGCAACGCAGGGTGCTGTGGTTAGTGGTCTGAATCATAATCTGGCGATCAAGCCGGATGGCACGCTGTGGAGTTGGGGTTACAACTATTATGGGCAACTTGGGATTGGGAGCGCCGGTGACTTCTGGTAAAATCGCGCTCTTTGGAATTCCCAAACCCGCTCACGTAAGACAAAAAAGAATTATATGAAAACCACAACTCCAGCTATAAGAAATTCAATGAATCGCTCGCATTTACGGCACGGTTTCTTTCTCATTCTGCTCATGCTCGCTTGCATTGCCCTTTCACCAAGTCCGACGCCCAACGGAGACCAGGGCAATGGCAAACGGATTATTGTTCAACCACAACGAAATGGATTAGATAGTGGACCGGGTCCCGACGCGGTCCATGAGTATGTCAGCTATTACGCTGCCGCGCCCGATTGCGGAGTTCCGACCGTTACCGTCCAGACGCTGACGAATCCGTTCTCCGAGCCTTGTTTGGTGTTCGTTTACTTCTCGGTCGATGACGACATAATCATTGATGGACAAATGTATCAGTCCCCGGGGACGAATTTTATCTTTCATGACACTTATACTAATCCCTGCCCGGATGCGAATGGCGCGCACTCCGACCAGTACTGGCGATGGATGGATGTCGGCGAGCAGATCACGCTCGGGGTTAAAAATAACTTCCGTGGCGAGATGTACCTCTACGCAGACGTGTATTTCGACCAGGCCATAGCCGCTCAACTGTCCGAGGCAAACACCAAACCAAACGATCTCAAAGAAGGCGGCAATCAAGACGATTGCTATGGAATGGCCCGCTACAGCGCTCACGCCATGCTGGCCAGCTTGAACATCGAGGATATGCCGCTTCGCTATTCCCCGCCCCGCGGGCCCGCGATCAATTTTACGGTTACCTATAACCAAAGAGAGAGTCAACAGCCGCAAACGTTTAGTTACTCTAATCTCGGCTCAAAATGGACTTTCAACTGGCTTTCGTACGTCACAGACGATCCGAATAATGCTGCGGCAGACGCCGCCGTTTATGTTCCTGGCGGCGGAGCAGAGAATTTTTCCGGATTTGACTCGGTATCACAAACGTATCTGCCAGATCCGCAAAGCCATGCCGTCCTCGCTCGAAGCTCGCCGACAAGTTGCGAGAAGCGATTCCAGGACGGCTCGAAACAAGTCTTCGGCTTGAGTGACGGTGCGACCTCTTATCCGCGCCGGATATTCATGACCCAGACGGTCGATCCCGCCGGCAACGCCGTCAGCATCGGCTATGACGGCAGCTTCCGCGTGACGACGATTACTGATGCACTTGGACAAATAACAAATCTATCCTATGAGCTGCCGGGCGATCCTCTCAAGATCACCAAAGTTACCGACCCATTCGGCCGGTTTGCCATCTTCGAATACACCAACGGACAACTGACTAGGATCATCGATCAAATCGGAATTCAATCACAGTTTAGTTATCTGGCGGGAACAGATTCAGTTGATTCGCTAACTACCCCGTACGGGACGACGACTTTTGCGAGCGGCGAGAACGGAACCAGTCGCTGGATTGAGATGACCGATCCATTGGGCGACAAGGAACGCGTTGAATTTCGCGACTATGCGCCGGGCATTGCCATGAGCGAAGCACTAGCGCCGGCGGGTATGACCAACTCGGGCCTTCACGTAGCGAACACCTTTTACTGGGACAAGAAGGCGATCGAGATGTATCCGCCAGT
The DNA here is from genome assembly GCA_035637295.1 of Verrucomicrobiia bacterium. Lineage (GTDB taxonomy): Bacteria > Desulfobacterota > Binatia > UBA9968 > UBA9968 > DP-20. Next base: position 6,710 of record DASPXM010000266.1, on the reverse strand, counting down.
CAATGGCGTTTACAATTACACGAAGGCCAGGATCACGCATTGGGCCTACAACTCCGATGGCACGGTTTCCGGAATCGCCGCCAGTGAAAAGGCGCCGCTGGAGAACCGCATTTGGTACGCGTACATCGGTCAGTCCGACACGAATCACACCGGACCGAGCGCCAATCCGAGTCAGGTCGCGCGCATCCTCGACGATGGCACGGCGCAGTCCTCCCTATACGAGTACAACAGCATTGGTAACAGGACCAGATCGACTGATCCGGTCGGGCGGGTCATGAGTTATGTCTATGATTCGAACAATGTCGATCTCCTGGAGGTGCGCCAAACGACCGGCACGGCAAATGAACTGGTGCGGAAGTTTACTTACAATTCGCAGCACAAGCCGCTCACCGACACCGATGCGGCCGGCCAGGCGACCACGTATACCTACAATGCCTATGGGCAGATGCTGACCCGCACAAACGCGAAGAATGAAACCACCACTTTCGTTTATGGCGGGACTGTCCCAGACGGATATCTCGCGTCAATCACGGGCCCGCAATTCAATGGTAACTCGGCGGTGACGAGTTTCACCTACGACAGCGCAAACCGCGTCCGTACCGTAACTAACTCGGACGGCTACACTGTCACGAAGGATTATGACACTCTCGATCGCCCAACTCAGATTACTTACCCTGACGGAACCAATCGCCAGTTCCAGTACTCACAGGATTTTGGCCAAGGACTGACAACCATTCTCGACTTGACCAAGAGCAAGGATCGCCGCGGGCTGTGGACCACTCGGCACTACAATGCCAATCGCCAAATGGATTCGACCACCGACCCGCAGAACCGGACAACACTCTTTGACTGGTGCGCCTGCGGCTCGTTGAACAGCATCACAGATCCGAAGAACCAAACAACCACATTCAACCGCGACCTGCAAAGTCGTGTCACTGGCAAGATCTTTGCTGACAATACGTCCGTATCCTACGCGTACGAGAACACGACCAGCCGCTTGAAGTCGATGACGGATGCACTGAACCAGACGACAAACTACCAGTACTTCGCCGACGATAATGTGAAGCAAGTCAGCTACACAAACGCAGCCCACACAACGCCAACGGTCAGCTATACCTACGATTCGAATTACAATCGTGTGCGAACGATGATCGACGGGACCGGCACGACTACCTATGCATACAATCCGATCGCATCGCCTCCCGCGCTCGGTGCGGGACAGTTAGCGAGCATCGATGGTGCGCTGGCAAACGACACGATCACTTTCGGCTACGATCAGATCGGCCGCATCACGACTCGCTCGATCAACGGAACGGCGAATTCGGTCGCCTGGACGTTCGACAGTCTCGGCCGCATCAGCTCGGTAGTGAACAAGCTGGGCACGTTCAGCTATTCCTATGTCGATGTTACGAACCGACTCAGTAATATGACTTATCCTGGCGGCTCTTCCTCCGTGTACACATATTTTCCGAACGCTCAGGACAAGCGTCTCCAAGAAATCAAGAATCAGACCAGCTCGAATGCATTGATCTCGCAGTTCGATTACACGTATGACACCGAAGGCCAGATCTTGACCTGGACCAAGAACTATCCCGGCTTATCTCCTGCGCCGCAACGGTTCGATCTCGGATACGACAACGCCGATCAGCTGCTCGCTGCGCCGCTCAAAAACGCGTCCACGAACGCACTAATTAGGCAATATACCTACGGGTATGATCTGGCCAGCAATCGAACATCTGAGCTGGTCGGCACGGTAACAACTACCTCGACACCGAACAACGTCAACGAAATCACAAGCCAAAGCGGCGGGGCAAATCGCACGCTCACATATGATTTGAATGGTAGTTTAATCGATGATGGGTCCACGCGCACATTCGAATGGGACGGAGCGAACCGGCTGGTGGCAGTCAATTACACCGGGACTAACAATCGCAGTGAGTTTACCTATGACGGGTTGAATCGTTGCGTGAAAATTGTCGAGAAAGACGGGAACCACGTTCGATCGACAAGGAAATTTGTCTGGTGCGGAATGGAACGGTGTGAATTTCGAGGCGCTAATGACGCGGTCACGCTCTACGTTTACCCGCAGGGTGAGTACAGCAACAGAGCTTATTATTACTCGCGCGATTACCTGGGAAGCATTCGCGAGATGCGGAAGAGCAACGACACGGTCGTGGCGCGCTACGATTATGATCCTTGGGGACGATCGACAACGGTGATCAACACCACGCTGCCTGATTTCAACTTCACTGGGCTTTATCGACATTCCGCCAGCAATCTCGATCTAGCCGTCTATCGCGCTTACGATCCTGATCTCGGAAGGTGGATTAGCAGAGATCCGATTGGCGAAACCGGTGGATTTAACCTGTATGGATATGTCGGAAATAGCCCAGACAACTTTGTCGATCCCTTCGGGCTGGCAGGGACCCTTCGGGAATTAATCAATGTGGTCATCACGGCAGGCGTGATGACTTGGGAAGCTCTAACCGGTAATCCCCGGGACATCCAAGCTCCAAGAACGCCCACATCACAAAGAATGGCCGATGATGAACGTATAAGGAAAGAGCGCCAGAAGCGGCCGAGAAAACCAAGCGCTTCGATGAAATGCATAAGTGTTCTTTATGATCCATTTGATGATCTCGATTTCGCTTTGGACTACGATATAGACAAGAGTTTTGATGAAAATATTCGTGCGAAATATGGACCTCCGCCGTTCTTAGATTGAGCCGTCAGCGAGCAGCACTGAATTGCAGATGGCCGATGCGATGACAACCTAACTGTAAATGCATGGGTTATAGCAGGATATTACGCCGCCTTCAGCAGTTACCAGTTATCTTCGCGTGGCGTTTAGCGATTTTTTTTGCGGTCAAGAGCTTCCACAGGAACATCGTGATTTGTGACGTGACTAGTACAGAATCGAGATATCGCGACTGTTTCGCTGCCGACGTAAAGTTTGTTCTTGACGATCTGGCACTCACATGTCCACACGTATTGCAGCGAATGCTGCAACACATTCATTACATCGCGCGGGCGGACGTCAGCACCCGGTACGAATATTTTTCTAGTCCAAGGTTATTGCTTCTCTATGTTGACTATCAACACGGTGATGTTGATGTCCGAAGTTCCCTTAAGCGCGATATCTTGGAGGTTGCAACTCTGGCACATCTACGATCGGAGCGAGACGGTGGTTTGCGACAGAATGCACGCGTTTGATGGGATTTCGGAAGCCGTCGCTCCTTGATTTACCCGCCGAGCGTAGTTCGGCTTGCGTTCGCGTGAGAGCCAGATCTGCTTCTTCGGATTTGGGCAAGCGCGGCTTTGTCAAGGGCGCGGTTCGGCGGTTCACGTGGCCGAGTCTGTGGCTCGTGCCAGTTTCTCTGGAAACTCGAAACCGACTTTTCCGTCCTCCGATTTCAGATAGGCGGAGAACGGGCGGCCTCGTTTTGAGATGAAGCCCTCGAGAAGATCTGTCTTACCCGCGGTAAGAAGTTTCTGCGCCTGCTCTTTTGGAATGTCGCGGCCGAGAATCGTTTTGCTCACTCTGAATTTGCAAGGGCTTTTGACCGACTGCGAGCGTTCACAAATGTAACTGTTTTCGGTGTCAAAAATTTTACCACCGCATTTCGGGCATTCGCCGACGGATTCCTTTCCTGTGAAATCAATTTTCGGCGCAGAGGCCTTGGCCTTGCGTTCTCCTTTCGGCTTCGGCTCGCGCTTTTCGAATTCGAAGCCGACGTCTTTTTTGTCGGTCACCACCAGAAACGCCTTGAACGGTCTGCCCTTGCGCGAAATAAAACGTTCGAGTAAATCGGTCCTGCCGGTGGTGAGCAGTTTTTTCACCTGCTCGCGATCGATCGATCGTTGCAGGATGACTTTGCCCGATCGAAAGTCGCACGCTTTGTTTGGGCCGACTGAATTTTCGCAGACATAGCTCATGCCGCTCTCGAACACGCGTCCGCCGCACTTTGGGCATGTGCCAAGCGGCTCCTGTCCTGAGAAATCCACGGGTTGTCCCGCACCTGCGCCGTTCTCCTGACCGTTTGGTCCGAAATCGAATTCTGTTTTGAACTCGTCGCTTAGTTTGAGCACGGCATTAAACCGTTTGCCTTTCCTGCTGCGAAAGCCGCCCAATGGCCCAACTTGTTTGTCGCGCACGAGAGTCTCGAACTCGTCTCGGCTCAGCAGCCGGCCGGCGATGGTTTTCCAAATTGTGAAATCGCATTCCTCATTTGTGCAGGTGAAGCTCTTGAATCGTTCGATCACGGGCGAACCGCATTTGGGGCATTGGCCGAACGGCTCGGTGTCGGGCATGTGCTCGTCGGGATGAAAATGTTTGGCCTTTCCGACGATATCATTCGTGAGCTCGCGGATGTCGCGCATGAACGCGTCCCGCGTGAGCTTGCGATGCTCGATTTCGCGTAACCGGAATTCCCATTCGCCGGTGAGCTCCGGGCTGGTCAGCTCCGGCACCGCGCTTTTTAATAGCGTGATGGTTTGGATGGCCTTCGCCGTTGGCTGTAACTCCTTCCCATGTCGCACCAGGTAATGCGCTGAAATCAGCGTCTCGATGATGGACGCGCGGGTAGCCGGCGTGCCGAGCCCTTTCTCCTTCATTGCATCGCGCAGCTCTTCGTCCTCAACGAGCTTTCCCGCGGCTTCCATTGCGCTGAGGACGGTCGCTTCGTTATAACGAGCTGGCGGCTTGGTCTGATCTGTCTTGATTTCGATGTGGACTGTTGCGACGCGTTCGCCCTGGGTCACCCGAGGGAGATTTTCCTCCGGCTTCTCACTGGCGGCTTCGCGGCCATAAACCTCCAGCCATCCGGGCGCCACCAGAATTTTTCCTTCCGTTTTGAACGGCTCGCCTTCCACACGCGTGATCCGTGTGGTGTTCTCGTATTGGGCCGGTGGAAAGAATACGGCCACAAAGCGTTTGGTCACCATGTCGAAGACCGCGCGCTCGTTGGTGTCGAGTGAACGAGGAACGGTCCCGGTGGGAATAATCGCAAAGTGATCGCTCACTTTTGCGTTGTTAAAGATGCGCTTGTTTGGCTTGACCCAATTATTGTCGAGGACTTTTCGCGCGAATGGATTGTCGATCTTTCCCAATGTCGATCTGACTGTCGGAAGATAATCTTCCGGCAAAGCGCGCGAATCCGTGCGCGGATAGGTAATGACCTTGTGCCTTTCGTAAAGCGCCTGCGCGATTTGCAGCGTGCGTTTGGCCGAGAACCCGAACCGACTGTTCGCTTCGCGCTGCAACGCAGTGAGATCATAAAGTTGAGGAGCGACTTGCGTAGTCGGCTTCTTTTCTTCCAGCTCGACGACGCCCTGCTTACCACTGCACTTGCGCTGAATGGCCTCGGCAATTTCGTGGTGCCACAATCGCGGCGCGGCGCGATGCTCGTCCCACAGCGAGCCATTTTCAGAATCAAGCCGTTGCTCGGCATTTGGCAGATTCAATTGGAGCCGGCGTAGGAGTCTCTTGGTTCTCTCTGCTTCCTCTTCATCTTTCTTAAACGCTTCATCGAACCAGCGCCCGTCGTATTCGCCGCGAGCGGCGCGGAATGTGCCGATGATCTCGTGGAGTTCGCGCGGTTTAAACTCCTTAATTTTGTTCTCGCGATCGACGATAATTGCCAGCGTCGGCGTCTGGACGCGGCCAAGCGAAGTGACTGTGCTCCCACGGCCACCGCTTAGCCGCAAAGTAAAAGCGCGCGTTGCGTTGATCCCGACGAGCCAGTCCGCTTCGTTTCGGCTCCGGGCGGCGCTGGCCAGCGGTTGCATCTCGGCGTCGCTGCGCAATCGCGCGAACCCGTCGCGGATCGCCTCCGGTGTCATCGATTGCAACCAGAGACGCTTGATCGGCTTTTTCGTGCCGGCGTATTGGATGATGTAGCGAAAGATAAGTTCGCCTTCCCGGCCGGCGTCGCACGCGTTAATGATTTCGAAAACATTCTTGTCCCTGATGAGCTTGCGAAGAACATTGGCGCGGCCGCTCATTTTTTCCGCGGGCTCGAGCTCGAATTCCATCGGCATGATAGGCAGCTTCTTCATGTCCCATTTATCCTGTTCTTTCATCGAAGCAGGCACCGCGAGCGCAAAGAGATGGCCGACCGCCCAAGAGATCAGGTATTGCTCGTTCTCGTAGTAGTCCTTGCCTTTTTTGAAGCCGCCGAGCGCCTTGGCGATGTCGCCAGCCACTGAGGGCTTCTCGGTAATGATGAGGGACTTGGACATGGGGCAGGAATCGAACCCAGTTAGGGCGTCTTTGCAAGTCAGAGCAGTTTTTGCGTCCGCCGTAGCGGCGCTGTAAGTCTCTGGCTTAGCCCAGCTTGACGAAATATTTTCCGGGCAACTGCTTGACCAAGCGCTTCAGCTCCAACTGCAACAATGTCGATGAAACGGCTGCGCTCGGCAATTCGCTCTTCGCCGCGATATCGTCAATGGATGTCTCGGTCGCTTCAATTGCGTCATAGATGCGACGCTCTTCGTCGGAAAGCGGCGGCAACGGACGCGCGGCAGCCTCCGGCGACGGTTTCGTTTCGGGAAGAAGAATCTGCAAATCTTCCAGAATGTCGCTGGCGTCCATCACAAGCTTGGCGCCTTGCTGGATCAGACGATTCGATCCCATCGCGCTCGGGGCGTTGATGTGACCCGGCACTGCGTACACCGATCGGCCCTGTTCCAGCGCCTGCGCTGCGGTGATG
>DASPXM010000265.1:0-5077 GCA_035637295.1 Verrucomicrobiia bacterium | reverse complement strand
TACGCGAAAGCTTATCGCGACTACGACGGCATTATCTGGGATACCGCGATGAGTACGCTATTCAGAATGCAGAAAGCGCTCGGCGCCAAGCTGCATATTCTGCACATGAGCACGCCGGAAGGATTGGCGATGCTGCGCCGCGCCAAGGATGAAGGCAGGCCGTGCAGCTGCGAGGTCAACCCTTGGGCGATGTTTTTGGGCACTTGGGAAAACGTCGAAAAGTTGGGGCCCTATTGCTTGGGTTTTTGGGTGCCGCCGGCGCACGTCGAAGCGCTCTGGCGGGCGATCAACGACGGAACAATTGACGTCATTGGAACGGACCACGCGCCGCACACGAAAGACGAAAAGGATAAAGGCTGGCACGACATGTGGAGTTGTCCCGGCGGCGAGCCGCAGATCCAGGATTATCTCAGTCTGTTTCTCACCGCGGTGAACGAAGGCAAGTTGTCGCTCGATACCCTGGTCAGAATTTCTTCCTATAATGCGGCAAAGATTTTCAACGTGTATCCAAAAAAAGGCGTGATCCAACCAGGCTCCGATGCAGACATGGTGATCATCGACATGGACAAGGAAGAAATGATCAGCAACGAAACCACGTACACCAAAGTCGGATGGACGCCTTATGACGGTAAAAAAGTTAAAGGCGTGCCGATTCGGACGATATTGCGCGGCAAAACAGTCATGCAAGACGGTAAGATCGTCGGCAAGCCGGGGGACGGCCAGTTGGTGAAGCCGCTGCCGCGAAACTAAATGAAGGAATTAACGTCCTCGGAGTCCTTCGACGGGCTCAGGACGAACGGAGGAGTTTTGATATCATCGATGATTCTCCGTTCATGCTGAGGCTCTCGAAGCATTCCGAACCATTTTTCAGCAACTGTTAGAGGAAATGATAATTGCTTCGACAACATCGGCTTGTTCACAGTCGCTGGACAAGGAGATTGCCAACAAGTGAAGTTCGGATATTACATTCTTAATACCTATGTTCCGGAATTGGACGGCGGCAGTCGGGAAGTTTATTCCCATTGGCTGGAGCAGATCGACGCGGCGGAGGCTCTCGGCTTCGACTCTTTCTGGGTGACGGAACATCACTTCCGCAATTTTGGCGGCATGATGCCGAGTCCATCGGTTATGCTCGCTGCCGCTGCGCAGCGGACGAAAAAAGTGCGCCTGGGCGCAGCCGTGTCGATCATTCCAATGCACAATCCGCTGCGTATCGCCGAAGAATTCGCCATGGTGGACCAGCTCTCCGGCGGGCGGGTGAATTTCGGCGCAGGACGTGGGATGCATCCGACGGAGTATCAGGTCTTTGGTTATGAGTGGAATAACGCGCAAAAACGCCTGCCGGAGGCGCTCGACATCATCCTGCGCGCATGGAGCGGCGATGAATTCGAATGGCAGGGAGAGCATTATCGCTTTCCCAAGCTGCGGGTTTATCCGCAACCTCTGCAAAAGCCCTATCCGCCCATTTATGTTACTGCGGTCCGCGATCCGGACAGCTTCCAAATGGTTGGAAAGCGCGGGCATCATTTGATGACCTTGCCATGGCTCTTCAGCAATGAGGAGCAACGGTCGCGGGTGGAGATGTATTGGGCGGGACTGCGTGAAGGCGGCCACAGCGTTGAAGACAAAGAGGTGTTCACCATGTATCCGGTTTACGTCGGCGAGAGCGATACCCAGGCGCGCCATGAAGTGATCGAGCACTGGCACCGCTGGCGCAACTTCGCTCTTGAAACGCTGAATCTAACTCCCGAGAACCCGGCCTACCAGCGGCTGTTCGGCCGCCTGGATTATGAAGCGATGGTGCAGGATAGCCGGGGTGTCTTCGGCGGGCCGGAAAGTTGCGCACGTATTCTCAAGCGGATCATCGATGTCGTCGGCACAACCCATATCGGATTGACGTTTCACTTCGGCGGGCTGAGCCAGGAAAGAGTATTGAAGTCGATGGAGCGTTGCGCCCGTTTCGTTCTACCGGCACTGCGATAGGTTCGTCGGTAGTCCACGGTTAAGAATCCGATGTAATCGCTACGGGTTAATTCCCTGCCGCTTGCAGTGTAATTGCGAATATGGATCCTCTTACAGTCGTCATTCCCGCATGCTTTTAGCGGGAATCCAGGCGAAGCTCTGACTGGACCCCCGATAAAAACATTCGGACGGGCAATTTTTGGGAAAATTATCGAAGACCCTGTCCATCCCCCGCCGCTCGCTGCGGTTAATTTAATTCCTGAGCGATTCGCGCCGGCGTGTTCTCTGCTATCAGAAAACTTCTTGCGTTCTTAACGCCATCTGGATGATTCCTAATTGACTGCACACCATCGCCGTGTTACGCAAAAACTTCTCTTTATGAAAAACTCCGTGAAAGCGCTAAAATTCGAAGAGCTAAAGTCGCTCGATCTTGGCAAATGTGAAACCGTCGGCGATATCGTCAATGGCATGCGCTACTGCGCGTTCGGCGCGCGCATGCTCGGCGAGGTCGCTCAAACGATTCGCGAAATGGTAGCGGCGGAAGACAAGCCGATTTTCATCTACGACGGACCCGACGATTCTCATCTCGGTTCACTCTTGGGCAAATTCGTCTCGAACCAATGGTGCCGGCGAATGCTATTGCCGTCCGAATACGCGAAGAGTGGAAGCCGGGGAGACAACGTCGTCGTCATCGGCGCTTTCTCCGAACGGGACGCCGAAGCCATCTACACGAAACCTGAGCGGGCGCTTTTTATCAATCAGTTCGACATGGCGCGTCCCGGCCAGATCCGCGACGGATATTTTCCCGATGCGGTGTTCGCTGATCCGCGCTACGTGATGCCGGCGATTTACGCGGCGCTCGATGAATGGATTAACAACAAGCCCAGTTCGGTCGGCGGCTTTATTTTAGCGCTGTCAAAGTATGGCGGCCTGGCGGCGCAAGTGGCGAGAGGAGCGGAAGCGCTCGAAGCGATGATGGACGACAAGGGCTGTGTTCGCTTCCTGACCGTCAGCGGAGCCATGACGGTCGCCAAGATGGATTTGATCATCTGCGATATGATCGAGCAAGGTTTGATCAGCGCCATCTCTTCTACCGGCGCGTTGATGGCGCATGGGTTGGTATCTTCGATCGGACTCAAGCATTACAAATACAATCCGAAGTACAACGACACCGAACTGGCGCGCCGCAAGCTCAACCGTGTAACGGATACGCTGGAACCCGAGACGAATCTTGACACCGTCGAAGAAGTGATTGGCAACGTGATCGAGAAAATTGATGGCAAGGAACCACTCAGCCCGACCGTATTAAACAAATTGATCGGCAAGCATCTGGCGGATTATTATCCAAACGAACGCGGCATTCTAAAATCTGCTTATCTTTACGGCGTGCCGGTGTTTGTGCCGGCATTCGTCGATTCGGAGCTTGGCAATGACATCTACATTCACAACATGAAGCGCAGACGGCGCGGCAAGAAGCCGATCCTGATGGATTTGGAGCGTGACAGCAAAGAGTTGATCGAGTTGGTGACGGGCGCCAAGCGTTTCGGCATTTTTTCCATCGGCGGCGGTGTGCCGCGCAACAACGTGCAAAACGTCGCGCCGTTGATCGAAATTATCAACGAGCGGCTAGGGCCGACGTTTCCGAACCGACGTTTCACATACGGAGTGAGAATCTGCCCCGACAGGCCTCACTTCGGCCATCTTTCAGGGTGCACGTATTCCGAGAATGAATCCTGGCGCAAAGCGGATAAAAACGGCATTTACGCCGAGATGCTCGCCGACGCGACACAAGTCTGGCCATTTTTAATCAAGTACATCATGGAGAAGAAGGTGTCCGGCGGAAAAAGTAGCAACGGCAGGAGGCGAAGAAAGCGATAGGTAACCGGAGTATATTCGAACCATCCAATCCTTCAGCACTCCACCACTCCAAAGTAGACTCATTGTTCGGTAATTACAAAAAAGAGGAGGACGCCTCATGAAACGAAGCACTGATCGCATTCTTGTCACCCATGTCGGCAGTCTGGCGCGGCCCCAAGATTTAATGGAAATGCTGGTGGCGCGGAATGAGGAAAAATCGTTTGACAGTGGCGCTCTCGCTACGTGCACCCACGGAGCTGTAGCGGAGGTCGTGCAGAAGCAGATCGAGTGCGGCGTCGACATCGTAAACGACGGCGAGCTCGGAAAATCGAATTTCTCGCGCTACACGCGCGAACGGCTGAGCGGCTTTGTCGAGCGGCCGGCGGATCCTAATTTCAAGCCGACGTCCATTTTCGGGCGCGACATGGTCGAGTTTCCCGACTACTTCAACCGCGGCGGACGGACTTCCATCGGCCATCACGCCCGCGTGTTCTACTGTGCGGAGCCGCTCAAGTACATCGGCCATGACGAAGTGAAATCGGATATCGACAATTTGACGACCGCGCTTCAAGGAAAACAATTTGAAGAAGCTTTTCTGCCGGCGATTGCTCCGGGAACTATGGAGCACTGGATGAAAAACGAATATTACTCGACCGCAGAGGCTTATCTGTTCGCCATAGCCGATGCCATGCACGAGGAATACAAAGCGATTGTGGACGCCGGTTTTATCCTTCAGATCGACGATCCCGACCTGGCCGATGCGTGGCAGATGCATCCGGAAATGAGCGTGGCGGATTATCGCAAATACCAAGAGATGCGTATCGATGCCCTGAACCACGGCCTGCGCGATTTGCCGATCGATCGCCTGCGCTTTCATGTGTGCTGGGGCAGCTACCATGGCCCGCACAAATACGACATTCCTTTGAAGGATATCGTCGGTCTGATCTTGAAAGTGAAAGCCGGCGCCTACTCCATCGAAGCTTCAAATCCATGTCACGATCACGAGTGGCGCGTGTGGCAAGAGACAAAATTGCCGGATGGAACAATCCTCATTCCCGGTGTCATCGGTCATTACAGTGATTTTATCGAGCACCCGCAAGCAATCGCCGATCGCCTGGTGCGCTACGCCAAGATCGTCGGGCGGGAAAACGTCGTCGCTGGCACCGACTGCGGGATTGGTTCGAGAGTCGGTCATCCGCAAATCGGTTGGGCGAAATTTCAGGCAATGGCCGAAGGCGCACGCATCGCGACCAAAGAA
>DASPXM010000264.1:0-4779 GCA_035637295.1 Verrucomicrobiia bacterium | reverse complement strand
CAGTTCACCGTGCTCACCGAAGCGGAGAAGCCGATCGTCGACAAGTTAGGGTTTCCAGTCTTACTCGATCTGATCTCGCTCAAGATTCCTTTTCCCCAGCGCGGCATTTACACGACGGGGAAGACCATCAAAGAACAGCCGGATACCGTGCGGCGGTACATGCGAGCATTTGTCGAGGCGATCCATTTTTTCAAAACGCGCAAAGAGGAAACCATGCAAATCATGCGCAAATATTCGCGGGTGGAAGATCGCAACGTGCTCGAGCACACTCAGACTTGGTTCACGCAAAACATGCCGGATTATCCCTATCCGCCGCTCGAAGGCTACCAAGGAGTCGTGCAGGAGATGGCGTCGACTCAACCGAAAGCGGCAGGGCTCAATATCAAAGAGCTAGTGGACGCTCGATTCGTCAAGGAACTGGAAGATGGCGGGTTTGTCACCGGCCTCGCGAAAAAATAAATTGCCGCGCCCGGTTCGCACGCGTTGCCGTTGGCGCTTCGGCGAGCTCGCTCGGCGGCGATCAGCCTAATCAGCGGCGCGGCGGGAAATATTCTCGGGCGTGAGACCCTCGGACCACGGATAGCTGTAAAGGTGTTCCAATTGTTCCAAAAGTTCCAGACGTTCCAATGATTTCGGCGGTTCAAATGGTTCAAACCGTTTAGTACCCGCTACTGAGCGAAAATTTCTCGCATGAGCTTGGAATATTCGACAATGTGTTCGCCGAGCTCAGGGCTTACGGGAATCATCTGGAGTCCTTTGGCTTTCGCCCTCTGTTCCTGCATGATTTCTGCGTGCGCGAGATACCGGCCCAACTCCGCGAGGATTTTCTGTCCCTCGAGCGACAAGACAAAATCGACATAGAGCCGAGCGGCATTCGGGTGGACCGGCTGGGAGGATATCCCAATTCCTATCAGGGAGGCGGGCGCAGGTGGAAAAGCAACCCAATCGATGGGCCCGCCGCGTTTGCGCACCCGATCGACCGAAGGAGCCGGGATGTCGATATCCAAAGACGCCTCTCCGGCGGCCACCAGCTGGGCAATCAAATCGTGACCGATGCGGTTCATGATATTCTGCTTCGCTAGCTCGCGCATATACTTCAGTCCCTTTTCTTTGCCCATGAGCTGCAGAACTCCGGCGAACCAATCCACCTTGGTCGGTTCCATCATCATTTTTCCGTGCCACATGGGTTGAAGAAGATCCTCGTACTTGCGCGGCAGATTTTCCTTGCTTACCAGACGCTGATTGTAGGCGACGACATAGGGATTGGTATAGACCGTGGTCCAGGATCCCTCTTCCTTGAACTCCCTCGGGTAGTTGGCGTTTTCCGTAGGTAGATAATGACCGAGTAATTGGCTCTTCTTGAGCGCGTGCATGGCGAAGCCGAGAGTCTGGATGGCATCGGCAAAGGATTTTTTTGCTCGCGCTTCCACGAGTATCTTGGTGAGAAGTTTTTCGCTGTCGGTTCGGTTTAGCCTGACTTTTACAAACGGATACTTTTGCTCGAAGCGAGAGATCATCGTATTGGCTTCTTCCAGATTCATCGAGGCGTAGAGGATCACCTCACCTTCTTTTTTCGCCCCTTCAATCCATTGGTCCCTGGTCGCGGCTTTGGAAGAGTGCGCAGCAACAAAGACGAAGACTACGGCTAGGAAGAAACACGACGTATGGCCCATCAGGTATTTACTGACCCGCGTGGACATTTAAACCTCCAGGTGGCGCTGAAATCCAAGAAATATCGATTCCGGATGCCAGCGCGGAATGAAAAACCCTATTTACCGGTGGCTGCTTTACGTCGGCCGATGGCGGCTTCGGCTCTCGGGCTGATCGCGCGCTCGACGGCGACGTTCAGTAGCGCCGGCCGTCCGGCGGCGAATGCTCGATCCAATGCCGGCGCGAGATCCTCAGGGCGTTCGACGAACTCGCCGTAACCGCCCAGGCCCTGCACGACTTGGTCATAGCGAGTTTGCAACAAGTCAGTCGCAACCGGTCGACCGTAGAGGCCAAGCTGAATCTGCCGGTCAATGCCCCAAGCCGAATCGTTTCCCAGTATGGCGACGATGGTGAGCTTGTGGCGCACCGCGGTGTCGAATTCCATTGCGTTAAATCCGAACGCGCCGTCGCCGGTAAGCATGATCACACGCGAGTCGGGATAAGCCAGTTTGGCGGCGAGCGCCTGAGGCAGTGATGAGCCCAGCATGCCCAGGCTGGAAACGTAGAACCAGTGCTTGGGCTTGAGCGCCGGCAACAAAGAGCGGCCAAAATGGCAGAAGTCGCCGCCGTCGAAGACGATGCAGTCATCCGGGCGCAGCCTCGATTGAATCGTTTTGTGCACGAACAGGGCGTGCATGGGCGTCTTCGGATGAGCTAGCTTTTCCGTCCACTCGGCCTGGGCGGCACGGGCCGCGCGCAGCTCCTCGATCCAGGGAAGCTCTTTCCAGACGTGATTCGAAGCTTCTTTCGTCAGTTGATCCAACACACTGGTGACATCCCCGACCATGCCGACGGCGACTCCTCGGTTGCGGCCGATCTCCAGAGGCGAAGGATCGATTTGAATGATTTTTGCCTCGGCTGCAACGTGAGGCGGCCGGCAATAGCCAATGACGAAATCTTGCTTGCGTCCTAGGAGGACGACGACGTCGGCGTCGCGAACTTTCGCCGCGGCGCGATTCAGACCTCGCTCGAAAAATCCGAAGGCGTACGGATGATCGTCAGAAATCAAGCCGCGCGCTTGCTCTTCGGTCACGACCGGCAACCGTGTCGTTTCGACGAAGCGCTGCAAAGCATCACCGGAAAGCGTGTAACCGGCGGCGCTGCCGGCGATCACCAAGGGTTTGCGCGCCTCGCGCAGAAGCGCAATCGCGCGGCGAATGAGTTCTAGAGCGGCCAAGACTGATTCTTTAGCGCGATAGGCGTCGGGATTTGTTAGGACGATTTCATCTTCTTCGACGCTTTGTTCCTGAACGTCGATGGGGATCGTCAGGTGGACCGGTCCGCGCCGTCCGCTAAATGCCAGACGCATGGCGCGGGCGATGAATTCCGGAATTCTTCGGGCGTCATGGACCATGAACGAGCCTTTACACATGGGGCCAGCCATGGCGACTTGATCGATTTCCTGCTGGGCGCCGCGCTCTAAGTCATGCGTGTCCGCGCATCCCGCAATGGAAATTACCGGGCCTTCGGTGTGCATGGCATTGGTGAGGCCGGGAATCGCGTTGGCGAAGCCCGGCGTGGTGTACATGCAAACGCCGGGTTGTTGGGTTATTCGACTCCAGGCATCGGCCATGTGTACCGCGGCTTGCTCATGACGCGTATCGATGATGCGGAAGTCCTGATCCGCCATGACGTCGAGGACCGGCAGAATATGATCGCCGGCCAAGCCGAAGATATTTTTCACGCCCTCGAGCTTGAGCGCCTTACAAATAAGATGACTGCCTGTGATTCGCGCCATGGATGGTCTCCTAAGTGCCCGTGCCTCTCGTGCAGCGATATCTGTGCGTGTCTGTAAAGGCACGGCATGCCGTGCCCCTACACTTTGCGTTCTTTGCGCTTAAATTTCCTCGGGCTTAAAATTGTTCCTGCCCTCTATACCACAAGCCCAGGTTTTCGTTCTACGGGACGACCGCCCGAAGTCAGCGCCGCCATGCAGTTGGTCCAGGGGCGGATCAAAAACAAAACCAATACCATTGCGAGCAAAAGCAGGATCAACAAAATCCACAAAACCATCGTATAGCTCTGGGTGTGATCATAAATCGCGCCCGCCATGATAGGACCGGCAAAGCTTCCCCACATATAAAAGAAACTCATCATGCCTCTGATCGTCGCGAAATTGCGCCGGCCAAAAAAATCTCCCACCGTGGCCCAGACGATGGGGAACGAAGCATCCAAAAATGTAAACGTAATGGTGAAAAACAGCAGTTGCCAATAACCCGAGCCCGACAAAAGCGGCGGCAGCGAAAGCGCCGGAAGCAGATGGCATGCGGCCAAAAGTTTCGGCTTGTTCACCCGGTCTGCGATCCAACCGAGCGCGAAATGCGCCAGCAAATTGACAAACGCAAACGCGCCGAGCAGGGTCGCGGCGGCGCCTTCCGACAATCCTTTCCAAACCATAAGCGGAACGAAGTGGACGGTGGCGGTGCTGTAACAGGTCACTCGCGCGGTCATGGAAAGAACGAGCAGCCAGAAAGCCCAAGTTTTCATCGCTTGGCGGCTGGTGACCTCCGCACTCAAGTTTTTGTTCGTGGCCTCATCGACCGATGCGTCTTCGCTCGCATTGGGCGACGCCAAATCACCGTCAGGGAGCAGCCCCATACTTTCCGGCGAGCGCTTCAACTGAAAACTCAAAGGCAGGCACACAAGTAAAAACATGCAGCCCGAAGCAAACGCCGCCCAGCGCCAGCCGATGGAAGCAACGCCGATGGCCAAGAGCGGAGAAATCAGCGCGCCGCCGATAGGGACGGCAGCGCTCACGACGGTCATGGCGCGGGCACGCTGGCGAATAAACCAACTATTCGCGACCACCAACGGCGAGTGAACGAAGCCGGCAACGAATGCGAGGCAAATCACGCCGAGATAGACAATCATGAAGTTCGTATAATTATTCACCCAGGACAGCAGAATGTAGCCAACGCCGGCGAGAAAGACTGCGACGACGATGATCGGACGCGGGCCGTAGCGATCGATGAGATAGCCGACCAGCGGCGCTTCTATGGCGCCCTGTGCGCGGGACAGCGAAAACGCCAGCGAGGTTGCCGCCCGGGTAAGCCCGAGATCCTGGCTGAT
>DASPXM010000263.1:0-7689 GCA_035637295.1 Verrucomicrobiia bacterium | reverse complement strand
AAAAAATCTGGGGGAATTAAATGGTCGGGGCGAGTGGATTTGAACCACCGACTTCACGGTCCCGAACCGTGCGCTCTACCAAGCTGAGCCACGCCCCGACCCGCACAAACTAACATACCGAAACGAGAAAACAACAGGCGGTCGCACGGCGCGCGACATTGCAAATCGACAATTTCAAATCTCAGACCGAAGAGCAGATTGATCGCCACTAAAGCTGCCCAATCGCTTGCCTCATTTGGCGGATGGTTTCGGCATAATCGGGTGTTTTGAAAATCCCTGAGCCCGAGACGATAACTTCGGCACCGGCCCGAACGACGCGCGCGATATTATCAGCCTTGATCCCACCGTCGGCTTCGACGAGCACGGCGAGCTTTCGCTGATCGATTAGTTTTCGCACCTGTTCAATCTTGGGCAGGACGTCCGATATAAAAGCCTGGCCACCAAAACCCGGGAACACAGTCATCATTAAAATCATATCGACGTCTGAAAAGCAGCGTTCAACTTTGCTCAAGGGAACATCGGGATTCACGGCGATGGAGGCTTTAGCACCCAATTCACGAATTCTTACGAGGGTTGCGTTGGGATTCGCGCAGGTGTCCGGATGGATGGATACCCAGTCAGCACCGGCCTTGATGAATTCCGGCGCGTATTTATCAGGGTCGGTGATCATCAGATGAACGTCGACGGGGATCGCGGTGACTTTACGCACCCATTCGACCACCACGGGGCCGATGGTGATGTTTGGCACAAAGTGACCGTCCATGACGTCGACATGGAGCCAATCCGCCCCGGCGGCTTCAACCGCCTGGATTTCATCCTTTAGGCAACTGAAGTCTGCGGATAGAATCGACGGGGCGATCTTGATTGATTGCATCTAACAAACCTTTCGCATGCGCGCGGCGAAAAAGCCGTCGGTATTATCGCGATGCGGTAAGGCGACAAAATATTTTTCCCGCACCATGTGTGTCGCCTGTCCGGGAAGATACCGCGCTGCATCTTCCAACTCAAACTCTTTGTGGTGTGCCAGAAACGATTCCACGATCTCTTCGTTCTCTTCCCGCGAGAGAGTGCAGGTTGCATAGACGAGCACGCCGCCCGGCTTGAGATATCCTGCGACTCGGCTGAGAATCTTCGACTGCAAGCGGCTCAGGCGGCGAATGTCATTTTCATCGCGATGCCATTTGATCTCTGGGTGGCCGCGCAACGTGCCGAGGCCGCTGCAGGGAGCGTCCACCAAAACACGGTCATATGGTTTTCGGAACTTATCGGCGAGTTCGGCGCTGGCATCGGCGCTTAGAACGCGCAACGATTTGAGCCCTAAGCGGGCCGCATTTTCACGGATCTTGGCAATTCCGCGCGCGGAAATGTCGATCGCGACTAGCTCGCCCTCGTCCTTCATGAACTCGCCGACATGCGTGCTTTTTCCTCCCGGCGCGGCGCAGGCGTCGAGGATTCGCTCGCCGGATAAAGGCGACACTAGGTACGTTACCAGTTGAGACGCCTCCCCTTGAATCTGAAAATAACCTTCCGCAAAACCGGGTAGTTTGTCGACGGCGGGGCCTGAGAGAACTGATATTCCTTGCGGCGACCACTGCGTTGCTTCAGCCTTGATGCCGGCTTCGAGAAATCGATCAAGCAGCTTTTCTCTCGTGCACTTAAGATAATTCACCCGCAATACCAGTGTCGCTCTTTCGTTGTTTGCGCGCATCAGCGTTTTTGCCGCTTCCGCGCCGAACTCGTCGATCCATCTTTTCACCAGCCATTCCGGATGCGAGTAAGTAACGGCCAGTCCAGCCACTGATTCGGCCTTCGGCGCAAGCCCGATGACGCGATCCTTACCACGAAGAAAATTTCGCAGAACGGCGTTGACGAATCCTGCTGATTTGCCGCCACTATGATTCCTAGCCAGCTCGACGGCTTCGTCCACCGCGGCATAGTCGGGGATTTTATTGAGGAAGCGTAATTGATAAACGCTGACGCGCAGGAGATTCCTAATGAGCGGATCCGTTTTAGCCAATGGCTGGCGCAGGTATCGACTCAATTGCCCGTCGATATTGCCGCGCCAGCGAAGCGTGCCGTAGGTAAGCTCCGTCAGCAGAGCGCGATCGCGTTCATTGAGCGTGGTGGCTTTTAAGGCTTGGTCGAGAAGAATGTCAGCGTAGGCTTTTCGGGTATCGACTTTGGCCAGAATGTCACTTGCGAGCTGGCGAACGTTTCGCCGTCGTTCTTCAACCGAGACGATCACCGGCTTTGATCCTCGCCCCTCTGATAAATTCGATGCTCGGCAGGCGTTTCTTATTTTCCAATTGAACTTCTTCCAAGCCAATCACACCGGATGCGGTGGCCACCCAAAAGCCGCCTTCGTCGGCTCTGAGAATCTCACCGGGACTTGCATGCAATTCAGTGGAAACGAGGTTAGCGCGGTGCACCTTGAGCAATTTTCCATCGAAATGAGTAAAACTGCCGGGCCACGGATCGAGTCCACGCACGCGCCGTTCAATCTCCATGGCAGAGCGGTTCCAGGCAATGAGCCCGTCCTCTTTTTTCAGTATCGGCGCCGGGGTCGCCTTGGACTCATCCTGTTCCGTCGGAGTTAACGAGCCTTCTTTCACCCTTCGGAGTGTTTCCAAAAGCAGACGCGCACCAATCGGCGTGAGCCTCGCTTGTAACGATCCGGTAGTTTCGTCGGGGGCCAGCCCGATCGCTTCCTGAAGGTAGATCGCGCCGGCATCCATTTTTTCCACGAGCTTCATAGTCGTCACGCCGCCTTCCGCCTCACCATTGATGATCGTCCAAGCCGCTGGCGCGGCGCCACGGTACTTGGGCAATAGCGAGTAGTGCACGTTGAGGCAACCGTGTGGCGCCAATTCGAGAATGGTTTTGGGCAAAATTCTCCCGTATGCAACAACAACGATGATCTCCGGCTGCCAGTTTTTCAAAGTCTCGAGAAGTTCCGGCGTGCGAATTTTTTCCGGCGCAACGACCGGGAGGCGGTGGCTATCGGCGAACTTGCGCACGGGAGATCGAGCGGTTTGCTGGCCTCGGCCCGACGGGCGATCCGGCTGGGTCACGACACCGACGATAGGATCGGGTCCTTGAATCAGCTGCGCCAAAGTAGCGGCAGCGATCTCGGGCGTTCCCATGAATACTATAGGCCATAGGGTAGCCATGAGATATTCGCTGGGTTGTGAGGAATTACCGTAAATTGCGCACGCCGCAACTTGGCTCAGATCATGACGCGCGCATTTTCTCGCGGTGGTTCCGTGCCGCTGCGGAGCATTTTTTTACGTCGACGAGTATAGAGATCTCGCTTAAGGCGGCTAATCCTATCGATAAAGAGTTTTCCATCGAGATGATCGATCTCATGTTGGAGGGCGACCGCGAGCAGTCCTTCGGCGGCAATTTTTACTTCTTTTTCCTTTTCATCGAAGGCGACGACTTCGACCTGAGCCGCGCGGCGCACTTCCGCAGTGAAATCGACAACGCTCAAACAGCCTTCTTCCCAAATGATCTCGCCCTCGGCGCGGGTGATCAAAGGATTGATCAGCTTGTAGACTTGTTTGCCAGGATTTTCATGGTCGGTGTCCAGCACCAGGATGCGCTCGGAGACACCGACTTGCGGTGCCGCGAGCCCGACGCCTGGCGCAGCATACATCGTTTCGAGTAGATCGCTGACCAATTGCGCGGTTTTGCCGGTAATACTTTTGACCGGCGAAGCCACTTTACTAAGCACCGGTTCAGGGTATTTAAGGATCTCTAAGATCGCCATATCTTGGAGAATTTCATAACATACTGTAGGGATCTACATCAACGTGGAGGTGTATGCCGCGCGACCAGGGCAATAGCTCGCGCGCTTGCCGGGCGAAATCCAACAACGTCGCGCTCTGCTTGCTTCGAAGCAAAAATTGCCACCGGTAGCGGTTGCGGAGCTTTTCGATCGGCGCCGCCGCCGGGCCAAGCACTTCGATGTGCTCGCGGAACCTCGACTGGCAATGCTGTAGCTCGCGTAGTTTACTCGCTAACGTTCCGGCCCTTTTTTCGACTTCTTCAAGCTTCGGCCCGTCGAGCCGCAGGCTTACCAACCGAGTAAAAGGCGGATAGTTGAGGGCGCGACGAAATTCGCTCTCGGCTTCGAAAAATCCCACGTAGTCATGAGCAACCAAGTACTGAATGGCGTAATGATCGGGCGCATAGGTTTGTATAATGACCCGCCCCGGGTCATCGCCGCGTCCGGACCGACCAGCGACTTGACTTAACAATTGGAAAGTTCGCTCGGCGGCACGGAAATCGGGCAAATTTAACGAAAGATCCGCCAATAGAGCGCCCACCAGGGTCACGCCGGCAACGTCATGACCTTTGGTGATCATTTGCGTGCCCACGAGGATATCGATCTCGCCTCTTTCCCATTGGCGGATCAATGTTTCGTGAGAACCTCGCCTGGTCGTCGTATCCCTGTCCATGCGCGCGACTCGCGCTTGCGGGACAAGCTGCCGTAGCCTCTGTTCGATCCGCTCCGTCCCGCTTCCTACGCCGGCAAGAGTTGGATTTTTGCACTCGGGGCACACCTCTGTCACTGATCTTTGATAACCACAATGGTGGCAGGAGAGCTTTTTCTGTTTCAAGTGCAAGGTCAGCGTCACGCTACAGTATGAGCAACGCCACACGTGGCCGCACGCGGTGCATTGAAGAAAGTTGGCAAAGCCTCTGCGGTTTAAGAAAATCAACGTCTGGCGGCGCGATTGAAAATTCTCTTTCAAAGCGTCGACGAAAGTGTCGGAAAACAACTGCCGATCGGGATTCTTACGGTCAACCGCGGCTGACGATGCCGGTGAATCCGGATGCCATTTCGGCGTGTGAACTTGAGCCCGGACATCGATCGCTTCGATCTTAGGTAATGGACGCTGCTCCACTCGTTGAGTGATTTCCAGAAGCCGATAACGGTTTTGGCGGCAGTTTTCGTAGCTCTCGAGCGCCGGCGTCGCTGAGCCCAAAATAACCGGGCAATCAAGAAGCTTGCCGCGGACAACAGCCACATCTCGGCCATTGTAGCGCAGTCCTTCTTCTTGCTTGTAAGAAGGATCGTGTTCTTCGTCGACAACGATCAGTCCGAGGTCGGGAATCGGCGCGAATACCGCGGACCGGGCGCCGACTATTACGTCTAAATTACCTTTGGCAATTTGTCGCCACTGGGTCCACCGTTCGGCGTTGGTGAGAGCGCTGTGAAGCATGCCGATCTTTCCCGGAAAACGGGCGTCGAGCCGATCGATCAGTTGTGGGGTGAGCGAGATCTCGGGGATAAGAATTAAACTTCGCCGCCCGAGTTCTTTAGCTCGCTCCATGGCGCGCAGGTAAATTTCGGTCTTGCCGCTGCCGGTTACGCCGTGCAACAAGAAGGTTTCAAAACCGCCGGTTTTAATGCGGCCATCGATAGCGCACAGAGCGGCGTCCTGCTCGGCAGTCAATTCAAATCTCACCAGAGTGGAACTTGATTCACGACTTGCGGCAGAGAGCGGTTCGATTTTAGCGCGTCTCTGCTTGGCTAAATGCTCTTCAATTTTGATTGCCCCCAACGATTCCAGGCGCGCCAAGATTCGCTCGATCGGATGGTTGGAAAATCTTCGGGCCAACGTTTTGACATTTATCCTTCCTTTGCGTTGCTCCAGCTCGCGCAGCACTTTCTTCCCGAGTTCATCAGTCATGGTCGGGTTGGCTCGCTCGAGAATGACAGTTCTCTGACTCTGTCGACGTGAGTTCGGTGGCATCATGGTAGCCACAACTTCACCGAGGGATGTCAGGTAGTAGCGTGAAATCCAGTGAGCGAGATTAATGAGCTGCTGATCGAAAATCGGTTGGTGATCCAACGGCTCAATAATTGGTTTGGTCTCGGCCGTTGGATTTTCGGCAACAAAATCCAAGACAATGCCCGTGACGGTGCGCTTTTGCAGCGGGATCAAGACCCTGATGCCGACAACGATTTGGTCTTCTAAGGTATCGGGGATGCTGTAAATTAGGGGATTTTTGAGTGGCGCGGGGACAATGATTCGTGCGAGCTTTGGTGCCGGTTTCATCGCTGCACTTGTACCCAGCGACCCTCACAAAAGCAATACGAGATAAACCCGCCAGCGCTGAACTATTTTGTTCAATTCTGTCAGTCGGCGGACCCTTGGCTCAAGGCATCAGTAATCCTGGTAGTTTCCGATATTACGGATATTACGGCAAAAATGGACTTGGATTGCTATTGATAAGACTGGCAGTTGCTTTGCTTTAAAAAATACTCCCAATTAACATAATTAGCCATAATTACTCATAAATTTTGTTGACTTAAAGTATTCTATCGAGTAGAAAATCCTCAACTTTTTTGCATTTCCTAAGCTCCTCACGATAAACGATTGCGCCGATGGATCGAGTCGATCAAGAGAATAACGTCAAAAAGATGCGCGAAGCGAAAATGTTGAGCAAGGCTGAGCTTGCGCGCTTGGCGGGAATCTCACCGTTGACACTTGATCGCATTGAAAAGGGAAAGGATTGTCGGATGGCAACCAAACGCAAGATCCTTCTGGCTTTGGGCCTGACCATTGAACAGAAGCACACGCTCTTCAAGCAATAATCCATGCCTTCATTCTGGAAAAATTTTAATCTCGGATTTTTGAATTCGTTGGCCGGCCACGACGGTTACGTTGCGCTCGATATCGGTTCAAGTTCGGTCAAAATGGTGGAAGCCGCCGTCGACAAGAGTGGATATCGAATTTTGAACTTGGGAATTTTGCCCCTACCGGTCAATGCAATTCAAAACAATATGGTGGTGGACTCTAAACCCGTTGTCGAGACGATTCGTAAGTTGGTCGAAACAAGCGGCGTAAGGTCCAAGCAGGTCATTTCCGCCGTTCCTGGGCGGGCCGTTATCATGAAAAAGGTGCAGATGCCGAAACAGGAACCGGCCGAATTAGAGGCGAATATTGAGTTCGAAGCGCAAAATGTCATCCCGGAGAATTTGGAAAACGTCAACCTCGATCATCAAGTTTTAAGCCAATCCGATGACGGCAACCGGATGGACGTCCTGTTGGTCGCCGTCAAGAAGGAGATCGTCAACAGCTACGCTGAGGCCATCGAAGAGGCCGGACTCACGCCCGTACTCATGGATGTCGATTATTTTGCGCTGGAGAATATGTACGAGGCGAATTACGCGACTGAAACTGAAAATGGCGTGGTCGGGCTCATTCACATCGGCGCGCAATACACGAGCATTACGCTGTTGCACAATGGCGTTTCCACCTTCACCGGTGATCTATCGATGGGCGGTGGTTCTTTTACCGATAGCCTAGCCCAACATCTCCATGTCGGTGTTGAGGCCGCCGAAGCGTTTAAAATGACCGGTCTACTGGAAGGGAAAAAGGGATTGGACTTAACAGCCACGCTGCGGCCACCGTCCGAGGAATTGGCGGAAGAGATCAGGAGAACGGTGAGTCTCTACGGCGCAGTGCCCTCTGAAGAGGGCGATGGCCTGAAAACGATTTATCTAAGCGGCGGAGGCGCCAAGCTGGCCGGCTTGCGGGTTTTGTTAGAGGAGCGGATGGGCGTGCCGGTTAAGTTAAGTGAACCATTTCGTGGCTTCAACGTGAACAAGAATATCGACCGCGACTATCTGGTTGAATCGGCGCCATACTTTGCGGTTGGAGCGGGTCTATCGAT
>DASPXM010000262.1:0-41405 GCA_035637295.1 Verrucomicrobiia bacterium | reverse complement strand
CTCAGCCCATGATAAGCTAGAGCAATATGAAAATGTCGCCTCGTTCTATTTCCTGGCGCATCGCTTCGGTGAGCTGACTTTTGTTGTTAACGAGAAGGCGATCTCGCTCGATATCTCGTTTGATGAGGATTACGCGGTGGTCAATCCGGAAGAGATGCGCCTCCAGAGCCAATTGAGGGAGTGTCGATGGAAAGATTGAAACTTCGATACGAGGCCCCTTCGGCGCGCCTTTTTTAGTTGGCACTTTTTGCATAATTTTTCTTATCTTTGACGCGAATTTACGTGCGTTGTTCCTTGAAATTATAATGACACGATTGTTGCTGCGTTAAAAATACGAAAAGCCATTGACAGCTCAATTCCCGCTGTATTAATTGCCAAAATGAGATCGCCAATCACTTGGCTGATTCGAAAATTTCAGAAAGCACAGATGTGCTCAATTCGAGAGTTTCGCCAAGGTCTATATTTTCGGCTCAACGTGGCAAGCATTCAGCTACCGCCGCTTAGGGAGCGCAAGGAGGACATTCCGCTGCTCATAGAATGTTTCGTGGAGAAACTTAGCGTCCGATTCGGACGCGGCATTGAGCGGTTCAGCACATGAGCATGATCGAAAGGATTTTCATCGATCGCAGTTAGGTGCTGTGTACTAAATTCTCCGCCCGGTCCTTGAATTGGATGATTCAGAGAAATGAGTGGGTCTCGAATTTTGGAAGAGACAACGGGTTAAGGCAACCGTGGGAGAATGATGGAAGCGGAAATTTGGCGGGGGCGACTTCCCAATAGCGCAGTACCCTCATACAAGGACCAGAGCGTTCTGATTCTCAATCAGAGCTCCGCTCCGTGCACGGCAGACAAGTGTGACGCGCTGCTTGGTTTACTTCAAGGCTCCTTAGCCGTCAGATGTTTACAGGAACAATGCAATAACTACTTGCCCGCTAGAGTCTCATCCGTTCCGGATGTCATCCTGGTGCGGCCTTCGGTTGATCAGGCCGCCGCGAAGCTCATCGAATCCTGTAAACAAAAATGGCATCGTGCCGCCATTCTTGCCCTTCTTTGTCCCCGAGGGGGTCAGCCTCTAGGAGAGTTTTCCTGTCTCCTAAGCAGCGTAGATGATTTTCTTTCCTGTCCTTTTCGAGAGGCGGAACTGTTTCTTCGCGTCGAGCGTCTTCTCCAAACCAACGGAAAAGTCCCTGGCTCCTTACACGGTCAGTCGATAAAAGAAAAATTGCGTCTGGAATCGTTAGTGGGTGAAAGTGAGCTCTTTATCAAAGCAATTGAAAAGATCTCGCCTTTAGCCCGCTCCGGTGCTCCCGTTCTGATCCTAGGAGAGACCGGCACCGGCAAGGAGCTCTTTGCCCGCGCCCTTCACTATCAGGGAGCGCGCCACGGTAAACCATTCGTGCCGGTAAATTGCGGCGGGGTACCGGATCATCTTTTTGAGAATGAGCTTTTTGGCCATGCCAAGGGCGCCTATACGGACGCCACCTTCCAGCAGAGCGGGCTCATCAGCGAAGCCGAAGGCGGAACACTTTTTCTCGATGAGATTGATACCTTGACTCCTTCTTCGCAGGTCAAACTATTAAGGTTTCTTCAAGACGGAGAGTATCGGCCCCTTGGGTCGGGGCGCAGCGTCAAGACCGATGTTCGCATCATCGCTGCTACCAATGCGGATCTCAGAGCAAAGGTTGAAAAGAAAGTTTTCCGGGACGATCTGTATCATCGCTTGAACGTGTTTTCCCTTTGCGTCCCTTCGTTGCGTGAAAGACTCAGTGATGTTCCACTTTTGGCCAGGCATTTTATTGAACGCTACTCGAAACAGTATGGTCAAGAACCGGTTCGACTTTCTTCAGCAGCGTTACAAAAACTCTTGTCTTACGCATGGCCGGGCAACGTGAGAGAGTTGGAAGCGGTGGTTCAAAGGGGCGTGGTCCTCAGCTCACAGTCGGTCCTCCAGCCTGAAGACATCGACATTGCCTTGCCCTACCGCACTGAATCCCCAAACGCGAAGAGCCTGCGCCAGGCCAAGTCGACGGCCATGGGTGATTTTGAACGAAATTATCTTGCCACCCTTCTCGCAACCCATCGCGGGAATATAAGCCACGCCGCAAAAGCCGCCGGTAAAGACCGCCGAACGCTGCAGCGGCTTCTGCGCAAATACAACATCGACCGCGATTCTTTTCATTAAGTAATTCCCTCTGCTGATTAAATAGCTCAACCGGTCGCGTTTTCGCGTGCGGGCACAAAGCCGCATGTATGCGGCATCTCGCCCGCACCCGAACTTTTTAATTGCACCGCACCAATTACCAAGCTCAACCACAACGGCTGCGGCAACAAAGCCGCAGTTCCTCTGCGCATCAGATTCATTCTTCCTGTGAATTTAAGCCATTTGGCGGAAAAAGTTATTGGCATTCCATTTGCGGTTTGGCGAGAGCATCAACGTGTAATCACGTGAAAAAGACCAAACAGTTTAGTGACCAGGATTCATCCGGAAGACTTGAGAAGGTGATCCGGGGAATTCTTCACTACTGCGTGCGCTATCCTGATGCGAAGGACACACCCGAAGGGATTCTTAAATGGTGGCTGGCAGAAGGACGCGGTGAATGGGGCAAAGAAGATATCCAAAAAGCGCTGGACATGTTGATTTCGAAAGGGTGGCTCCTAAAGCGGAAGACGAGACAATCCGAAGAAATTTACGGGCTTAATAAAGAGCATCTGCAAGAGATTACCGATTTCATGATGCAAGCTAAATGGCATTGACGATGCAAAGGATCTGATCGCTTCATGTATACCGCGCTGCGCGCTACGAGCCGTACCCTCGCCAAATTTCTCGAGACCAAATTTCAAGCGGATCCACTTCTGAGCGGGTTTTTCGGCGGCGGCATGGTGGTGTCGCTCAACACGCCTCAGGAGATGAACGAAAAGCCCGCCGAAGGATTGTCGGTCTGGCTCTATCGGATTGTCCGCGACGAACAGCGCCTCAACGATCCTCCGGTTCGAATTAGTGCGACACAATTGCAGCCACCGCCGTTGCCCATTCGGCTGCACTACTTGATGACGCCAGTGACGAATGAGCAGACCGGCGATCCCGAAACGGAGCAGCTTATCCTTGGCAAGGTGCTGCAATTGCTTTACAGCCACTCCGTGCTGCGCGGGGCGGACCTCCAAGCCGAGTTTTCGGGAACGGAGGTGGAGCTCAAGGTTCGCCTCGAACCGTTGACACTCGAAGAGATCACACGGGTCTGGGAAGCCCTAGACGGCTCGTACCAACTATCGGTCTCCTACGAAGTCAGCATTGTAAATATCATGCCCGAGCTTGAACCCGAGCGGATCAGCCCTGTGGAGATCGCCATGCCGGAATACGGAGTGATTGTGGCACCCGAGCCAACTTGAAGGGGAATCCATCGATGTCGCGTCGCACTGTTCAGCTTGGCAACAGAATTATTCTATTCTCACCCGATGATCCCGTACCTTCTGTGAACCGGATTCAGGCCGTGATGAAAGTCCGGGTCACGGATGAATTGACCGGGACTGCGCCGGACAGCCGAATTACGCTCGAGGTCAGGGAGCGCGGCTTTTTGCCGCGCCTAGGAAGCGATGGTTTCGGTGGATTGATCGGTATTCCCCAGCAGTTTTTCCAGGCTGTGCAATCTCCCAATTTTCCCGTTCACCTGACGATCAGCGCGGAAAGATATTTATCGCGAGAGCTCGAACAAAACATCCCAAAAGGCCCGAACTTTCCCTTGACCTTCACGCCTCCTGAGATCGATGTCTCGCTGCATCGGCAACCCGTCTTTATTGCGGGGCGAACCGGACGATTGAACAACAATGCCAGCACACCGCTAGCGGGCGCGCAAATCAGCGTGACGGGCATATGGCGAACTCCGCCTCCCGCCAATGTCGTAGTCGCTCCCGATCCGCCGAACCTGGTCGCGCTGCAGCCGCCTCTATATGTAGATCGCGCGGCGCTGACGCAGTCGCTAGCTCCCAGGGATTTGCCGCCAGTCACGAGCAATGACAAGGCGCTGATGGACGATGTCGCTGCCTCGGCCAATCCGATTCGCTTATCCAACCGGTTGGGGCTGGCGGTGGGAAACATCTTGCTGATCGATGCCGAGCAACCTGACTTGGCGGAGTTCATTGCGATCAAAAGCTTGCCAACTACGGCTCCCGCGGATCAACCCACCGCCGTGACTCTCGATCACCCTTTGATTTTTTCCCACCGTCGAGAAGCGGTCGTGCGCCAGGTCAATCCCCAGGCGCCGGGGGCGAGCCGAAACATCACCGTCGACGCACTAGCCGGCGACAGTTGTTTATTTCTGAGCGCCTTGAACGGGTTGAGCGGCGCAGCCGCGGTCGAGATCACAGGCCCGCCGGGACCACCGGACGAGTATCACAAGCTCACGCAGTTCACAGTCACTAGCGACGCCGACGGCTACTATCGATTTCCGCCGCTCAGCCGTGTGGCTCAATTGGAGATTCACGCGGAAAAAATTATCGGAGCGCAGACATTCCAGGCCACGACAACTTTTCGGCCTGACTATCAGCAACGAGACAATCGCCTTGATTTCATGCTGGCCGCTTAAGAGATCGGAGAGCCGGTGACGAATAAATTCACCGGAACCAAAGGAGCGATCAACGCGGGAGGAGCGTTATGCCTGAATACTTAGCACCTGCAGTTTATGTCGAAGAGATCGACACTGGTAATAAGCCCATTGAAGGCGTGAGCACGAGCACGGCGGGAATGATCGGCGTGACCGAGCGCGGACCGGCCAACGTACCGATTCTCGTGACCAGTTACGGCGAATACTTCCGCTGGTTCGGCGAGCGACTGAATCGCGCCGATTTTGGCGATTACTGTTACTTGCCGCACGCCGTCGAAGGTTTTTTCACCAATGGGGGCAAGCGGATCTTTATCACGCGGGTGGAGGCTAACGGTGCTACCCGGGCGAGCTTCGAGCTGCACGATCGCGGCAATAGTAACTCGACTTCCACGTTGCTGCTTCGCGCTGCTGCAGCCGGCACGGGAACCAATGGAAATACGCCGATCTATGTTCTCGATATAAATACGCCGATAGCAAGCGCCTTGGCGAACGGAGATCGAATCCGGTTGGGCGACGACAGTGACGCGGAATATCGGGTGGTTGCTACGGTTGAGCCACTAGCCAACACGACCCACGTTCCGCTGAGTTTTCCGCTGAGCCGCACGCACGACGCCGGGGTGAGAGTCGATCATATTAACCGTGTGATTGTGGCGTTTCCATCCACGGCAACTGCTCTTACTCTAGCCGAAGATGCACAGGCTGGGGACAATGAAATTGTTCTCAGCGGCGTATCCGGCGATATTGCAAGCCTGGCTGCTGACCAGCTCTTGGAAATGGGGGCCCAATTCTCCAGCGAACATCGATTCATCAGGACTGCGACCATCGATCCGGCAGACAACACCCGCGTCACGGTAACTCTCGACAGCCCGCTGGCCTTAGCCCAGGCGAACGGAGCCAATCTGGTGCGCAGGTTGGATATCAATCTTGCCAACGTCGCCGTTCCAGTGGATGACGATACCCTCAGCGTCGCGGCCCATGCGGGCGATCGCGTCGCCTATGTGGTTGATCGAAACAACAACTTCGATGACCGCGATGACCTGATCATTTTCGATATCAATACGGTCGCGACCCGCGAAGCGAGACGCATCGGAGATCTATCGATGCTGCCGCTGGCGACCGGAGCCTATGGCGTTTGTCCGGCCGGATCTATCGTCGAGCGTGTGGATCTAGGCGACGACGGCACCGTGACGGCCAAGGCCCTGACTGCCGCCGCGCGAGCGGGGATAGCGGTGATTGCTCTTGATAACCGGGTCGGGCTTACGGTGAACGGAGTTCTTCGCATCGGCGCCTCGCCCAACGATGAATACCTGAC
Organism: Verrucomicrobiia bacterium; assembly: GCA_035637295.1. Lineage (GTDB taxonomy): Bacteria > Desulfobacterota > Binatia > UBA9968 > UBA9968 > DP-20. Next base: position 35,495 of record DASPXM010000262.1, on the reverse strand, counting down.
GATTGCCGCATTGCCCAATCCCTCGCCCGGTAACGCGGCGCCTAACGCGGGTAATGTCGTGCTTACCTATCCGTTCAACCGGGATCATCCGGTCGGGACTCCGGTGCAGCTGCAAAATAATCCGGTCGTGAACTCAACCAGACCTGCTACGACCTTACTGATGGATACTTTTAATGAAAGCGTTTCGCTCCCTGTTACCGACGGAACCGGGTATGCCCAAGATGAGTTCGTTCGACTAACGCCCGCGGGAGCCCAAGCCATGTATCACCGGCTGGCGGCGAATGCTGTGGGCCTGGATGCCCGGCTTGTTGACTTGACCATTCCGTTGTCCCGCGCCCATTCAGCCGGAGCGGCCGTGGCGGAGCGCGATCGACTTCTCACTATAGAGGCCCTCGACTCCGGCGATTGGGGCAACCGTTTGCGCGTTTCCGTGCAGGATGAGCCGGCGGGAATAGTTTCTCGGACCAGCGTGAGCAACGTCATCGACGCCAATCACATTCGTCTGGCGTCCGCCGCCGGCGTCGAACCGGGAACGATTCTCGGAGTTTTCAATCCGGTGGATGGCACGGTGGTTGGCGATCTTTTGAAAGTGACGGAGGTCAATCGAGCCGCGAACTTTACGATTACGCTGGACGGCACAGGCATCTCTGCCGTCCAGTCGGCGCCCGGTCTGGCGATCCGGTCAAGGGAATTTCGCCTCACAGTCTATTTGTTCCGTCAGCCGGACCCGGCGCTGCCTTCGCGCAACGAAACGATTCTCGACACAGAGGTCTTTCGCTCCCTCTCGATGGATCCGCGCCACAGCCGCTACGTGCAAGACATTGTCGGTGATATTAACGGCCCACTCCGGCTCTCCGACCGCCGTCCGGAAGGCGAATCCAGGTACATCCGCGTTCATGACACGGCTCAGGATCTAGCAGAACCAGCTCGAACGACAACTCTGGCGAGCATCCGTCGCGGCCCTGAAAACCTGGTGGACGTTTTACCGGATGGCCGCCAACGTCCGGCACGCCATCCTTTGGGAGACGTGGCGCATGGGACCGATTCGATTGGAACGCTCACTGAAACCGATTATGTCGGTCAAGATGATCCCAACCCGGAGAATCGCAGCGGGCTCAACAGCCTGCGGAATATCGAGGAGATCAGTATTGTCGCTTGTCCAGGGCGCACGACATCGGTGATTCAGAACGCGCTGATCAACCATTGCGAATTGATGCGCTATCGCTTCGCGGTCCTCGACGGTCCACGGCCGCCGCAAGACACGCTCTCCGATGTGCAAACGCAGCGACAGCAATTCGACACGAAATACGCGGCGCTCTATCACCCTTGGCTGCTGATTCCCGATCCTTATCCAACGAATCTAAGCCAGGTTGCCGATTACCCGATCCCGCCGTGCGGCCACATGGTTGGGGTGTACGCCCGTACGGACATCGAGCGGGGTGTCCACAAAGCACCTGCCAATGAAGTCGTTCGCGGAGTGATTGGGCTGCAACGCAAACTAAACAAAGAGCAACACGACATCCTCAACCCCTATCCGGTGAACATAAACGTGATTCGTGATTTCCGCGATAACAACCGTGGCATTCGTGTCTACGGCGGGCGGGTGATCACCAGCGATTCCGACTGGAAGTACGTCAACGTCCGGCGGCTGTTGATTTTCATCGAAGCATCCATCGATCGGGGGCTTCAATGGGTGGTGTTCGAGCCCAACGCCGAGCCGTTGTGGGCGCGGGTGCGCCGTTCAATTTCCAACTTTCTGACCTTGGTTTGGCGCAACGGCGGCCTGGAAGGGACGAAAGTCGAAGAGGCCTACTTCGTCAAATGCGATCGCACGACCATGACGCAGACGGACATCGACAGCGGGCGGCTGATCTGCGTGGTGGGCGTCGCACCGGTCAAACCCGCCGAGTTTGTGATCGTACGTATCGGCCTGTGGACGGCGCACGCGGAGGACTAAGGTCAAAGGAGGACTAACTGATGGCTACGGGAGAACGACGCGATCCCTTTCGCGCATTTAATTTTCAACTCGAAATCGACAACATCCCGCGGGGCGCGTTTAGCGAATGCAGCGGCCTCACAGCGGAGGGTGACGCGGTTGATTATCGAGAAGGCACCGACCTGCAACCTAACGTGCGCAAACTTTTCGGGCTGCGCAAGTACACCAACATTATGCTCAAACGCGGCTACACCCAGGGAGATACGTCCCTGTGGGACTGGTACAAAAACATCCACAACGGCGTTGCCGATCGGCGCAACGTAACCATCATTTTGATGAATGAGGAACGGCAGCCGGTAATGCGTTGGCACGCCGAGAACGCCTGGATCAACAAAATCGAAGGGCCGAGCTTTAAAGCCAGCGGCAACGAAGTGGCCATCGAATCGGTTGAGTTGGTTCATGAAGGGCTGACCATCGAAGTTTAGATTCCGAGGGATTCATACTGTGCAATCACCGCAAACACCCGGTGTCTATTACGAGCGAGTCGACGCGAGTACGCCGGCCATTTCGATGCTGCGCACGGATATTGCGGGCTTCGTCGGCATCGCTACGCGCGGTCCGCTGCATCAGCCGCTTCCCATTCAGTCATGGCGGCAATTTCAGGCGTATTTCGGTGACTTTACCGGAGCGGGTTATTTGGCTTATGCCGTGAGAGCCTTTTTCGAAAACGGCGGACAGCGCTGCTGGGTGGTTCGAGTCGCGTCGGAAACCGCCGCGACAGCTTCGGTGACACTTCAGTCAGAAAGTTTGGGCAGAGTCTGGACCATTTCAGCATCCAGTCCCGGCGTGTGGGGAAACGACCTCGATATTGTGGTTAGAGAGACTCATCGTGCGCAGACCTTGACTGTTCCGCAAGCGAGCGCGCCGGAATTCTCTACGGTCATCTCCACTACGGGATTTGGTCGCGGGACCCAGGTTCGTCTCTCACAGGGTGCCAACAAGATCTATAAAGTCGTATCGGATGTCGATGTCATCAGTAATCGACTCCTGTGGGTCAATCCGAAACCGGAAGCGCAGTTGCCCTATGATAGTGTCTTGAGCGGCTTCGATGTGCAACGTCCCATCCTGGTTGAAAGCATCGAGTACACGCTGTGGGTGAAAGAGCTCGGGCGAATGATTCGTGTCTACGAAGGTCTTTCGCTTGTCCCCGAGCATCGACGTTACGGCCCGACTATCTTGGGGGCGCTTAAACTCCCGTGCTTTTCCGGCCAACCCCTGACTCTCCCATCCGCACCCGAGCCGGTGTCGGTCTCGGAATTACGTTCGCTCCCTCTATCCGCTCTCGAGTCAATCGCCACAACGATGGATAAGATCATTCCGCTGACGGGCGGCGCTGACGGCTTGGCTCAGTTGAGCACCTATGACTTTATCGGCGAGGATACCGATCCGCTAGATAGCGATCTTGTGCGTGCGCGCAAGGCCCGCGGCTTGCGGGCGCTGGAAGAGATTCGTGAAGTCGCCGTCGTTGCGGTACCTGACATCCATATCCAGCCCAAACCCCCACCGCGCTTCAGTCCGCCGCCGCCTTGTGTTCCCGATCCGTGCCTGCCTCTCAGCGCGCCTCCACTCGCTAAACCGCGGGCGCCGTCGGTGGGCGATTTGCCGCCGGTCTTTTCAGAGAGTGCCATCTATCAGGTGCAGTCCGCGCTGATTCAACAATGCGAAAAATTGCGCGATCGTATAGCGCTTTTAGACCCGCCCTTCAGCGCGTCACGGGACGACAAGCTCGGCGTCGGCGCCGTTCGTGCCTGGCGGAGCCGCTTCGATTCAAAATATGCCGCTTTCTATTACCCCTGGCTGCGCGTGGTTGATCCCTTGCGCTCACTCGTATCGACGATTCGGGAGATTCCACCGAGCGGCCATGTCGCTGGGCAATACGCGCAAAGCGATTTTCAAATTGGCGTGCACAAAGCACCGGCTAACGCGCCGCTGATATGGGCCGAAGACGTGACGGTCTTCGTCAATGATGCCGTCCATGGGATTCTTAACCCCGGCGGGATCAATGCGATTCGCCCGTTGCCGGGCCGCGGCCTGCGTATCTTTGGCGCGCGCACGGTGAGCAGCGACACAGATTGGCAATACGTCAACGTGCGCCGCTTGATGATGATGATCGAGAAAGCGATCGAAGTGGCGATCCAGTGGGCGGTATTCGAACCGAATTCTACCTTGACCCGAGCCAAGCTCAACCTGACCTTAACGAGTTTTTTGCTTTCTTTGTGGCAGCGGGGCGCGTTGATGGGCGCATCGGCAGACGATGCGTTTTTTGTCAAATGCGATGACGAGAACAACCCGCCGCGAGAACGCGACCAAGGCCGGCTGCTGGCCACGATCGGCGTCGCGCCTTCGCGGCCGTTCGAATTTATCATCTTGCGGGTCGGGCGGGCGCACAATCAGTTCGAGATCAGTGAAGCATCGTCCGGCGCTACCGGTCTGGAGGTTTTCTAGTGGCTTTGTTGAGTGAGCGCGGCGACCCGGTACTGAATCATAATTTCGTCGTCAGTCTGTTGGACAGCAGCAGCACCCTCGGCTTGCTTGGCTCCATCTCGATGCCGGCTATTTTCGACGTTGCCCTTGGTGGTTTTAGCGAATGCAGCGGATTGGAAATGTCGCTGCAGGTCGAGGAGTTCAAGGAAGGCGGCAACAACGGCCGGATGCTTAAGTTTCCCACCCGCGTTACGTGGTCCAACATCACGCTGAAGAAGGGCTTGGGCGCGGGGACGGCGCTATGGGATTGGCATTATGGCTTCACAGAAGGACAGGGCAGGCGCCGTGACGGAGTGATCGTGCTGCTCACCGACCTGCACGTGCCCAACCATATCTGGTATTTCCGCCGCGGTTTGCCGGTCAAATACACCGGGCCGGCACTCAATGCGACGCAGAGCAGTGTCGCCATCGAATCCATAGAAATTGCTCACGAAGGGATCTTGCAATTGCCATCGGTGGGGGCAACTGCAAGCCCGGGCATTTGAAGTTTTAGGAGGAATGACAATGGAGGTTCAAATCAATGAGCTGCAAAGCACGGTGCGGGCGTTTGACGGCGACGTCCCGTTATCGCCGCAAACCATGGATAAGATCGTGCGCGCGGTGCTTCAGGCGGTAAATGATCAAGAAGCGCATCGACAGCGCGTCCGCGCTGAGCAACGCATCACCAGCGGGGTAAGTCACGAACTTGAGGAAAGGGACTAAGAACGTGGAACAGGTCGCGAAAGCCATTTTGCGCGTTGAATGGGACAGTCCACGGAACGCGGAAATGATCGAGCTTCAATATAATCCGACGGAGTTGTCGTGGGACAAAAGCGCACAGATCGCCGAGATTTCGATTCCCGGATTAGACGCGCCGCTGCAGCAATTTGTCCGCGGCCAGGCTGAAAAACTGACTCTCGAATTATTTTTTGACACGACCGATCATGGGGTGGGCAAGGGCGCAGTGAGCGTCACGACGCTGACGGACCGAATCTACCAGCTTATCAAGATTGAGCCGACCCGTCATGCACCGCCGATCTGCAGCTTTATCTGGAACGACCAATTCCCCGGCAGCTCGCTTGAAGGAAACGCCGGTAGCGCTGCGAGCCGCGCGATCGGAGATGTTTTGGGCGCGGCGGCAGGCGCGGTTGCTTCGGCGGTAGGCGGGGCGGTCAGTGCAGTGGCCGGCGCAGTGGCGGGGATCGCCGCTGCCGCGAGCGGCAATCAGCGGCGCAACGGATTCAGGTGCATTGTCGAAAGCGTTAAGCAAAAATTCACACTTTTTAGTCCGGAAGGGATTCCGCTGCGCGCGACATTGACGGTCGGGTTGCGCGAATACAAAACGCTCGACGAGCAACTGGCTCATTTGAATTTGACCTCCCCGGATCGCACGCATAGCCACGTGACTCAAAACGGCGATACGCTGTCTCGCATCGCCGCCCAATATTACCGTCGCGCCGGCGATTGGCGTTCGATTGCCGATGCCAACGGCATTGAGGATCCTCGCCGCCTCGTGGTGGGTACTTTCTTAACCATTCCGCCGGCGGAATAGGAGCACCGATGCAGACAGTGACCCTTAGGGATGAATCGAAACGGCAAGGCGATTTCTATGTCCCACGCTATGAAATAAAAATCGCCGGTGCCAACCTGCCTCAGAACGTCGTGCGTGACGTCTTGCAGGTCGCCTACAGCGACAACGTCACAGAACTGGGCGGCTTTGAGTTTACGGTCAGCAACTGGGACGCCGAGAAGCGCGAATTCAAATATGTGGGCTCGGAAACGACCGATTCGCTGGCCAAAAACCCGCTGCACCAGCTTTTCAATCCGTCGCGGCACGAGGTCGAACTATACCTGGGATACGGGGGAAAACTCTCGTTAATGATCAAGGGAGATCTAACGACTGTTGAACCCAGCTTCCCCAGCAGCGGCGGTCCCACATTGAACGTCCGAGGCGTGAATGTGCTTAACAAACTCAGGACCAAGCAATTCGATATTCCTACCTGGACCGACGAGAAGCCCAGTCGGATTGCCAAGAGCTTTGAAGACCTTAGGGATCCAAGCGATCCCGGGAAAAAGCGTTTCCCCTTGGAAGTCGAGATTGATGACAATGCGGTGCAAAAAGAGGAAAAAATTAAATATCTGGCCCAACACAATCAGTACGACATCGACTTTTTGCTCGCGCTCGCCCGCCGCGTCGGCTACGTGATTTTTATCAAGGAAGAGGAGCGTGAAAAGGGCCGCGTCACGAAACCGAGGCGGCTCTATTTCGGTCCTTCGGACGCCAACCATCCCGGTCTTCGCCTGGTCACATTTGAATTGAGGTGGGGCATCTCGCTGATCGACTTCAAGCCGACATTCACCACCGCCAACCAAATCAAGACTGTCACCCTCAACGGCTGGAATCGCTCAACCAAGCAACCGATTACAGGGACAGCATCGCTTGATAGTGCGAAATTCAAGTTGAACCGTGACCTGCACAGGCAGTTGGAAACTCCCGACGCGCGCGCAGAACAAGTGGTCGATGAGCCGGTTTTTACGCAAAGGCAGGCCGACGATCGAGCCGCGGCCATCCTGCTCGAGCGCAGTAAGAATCTCGTGACGGCGAGCGGAACATGCGTGGGTCTGCCGGATCTTCGCGCAGGGCAGAGAGTGAAAATTGCCGGCCTCGGCGCGCGTTTCAGCGGCGAATATTTCGTCACTGAGACGACGCATACGATCAACGATAGCGGATATACCACGAAATTCAGCGTGCGGCGCGAAGATCCAGGAAAGTGAGCCGGACCAGATGAAGCATGTTCCAGGAGTGGTTACTGCGATTGTTAAGAATCTGGCGGACCCTGAGGGCCAGGGTCGTATTGAGCTGCAATTTCCCTGGCTTTCAGACTCGCTCAGAAGTTCCTGGGCGCCAGTGGCAGCGCCTCTGGCGGGTAGGCAGCGCGGCATGTTCTTCATGCCGGAACTGGATGACGAAGTCCTAGTGGCGTTTGACCATGGCGATTTCGATCACCCGTACATCGTCGGTTATCTTTGGAACGGCGTGGATACTCCGCCGGAATCCGACCTAAAAAACCGAGTTCTGGTGACGCCCGGCGGACACACGCTCCGATTCGAAGACCGCGACGGGGCAAAGAAAGTCATACTCAAGTCGAGCTCCGGGCAGACGATCACGCTCGACGATTCGGACGGCTCCATCACTTTAGAGGGCGGCCAGCGAGTTCTCAAGATGAGCAACGGCGTGGTGCAGATTCTGTGAAGGGACAATGCGAATGCCTCACGTTCTAACCACCAACGCTGCGATTTTCTGTCCGCACGGGGGAAAGGGCACGACGACGCCCGGCGTTCCGAAATGGCAGATCAACGGCGGCTATGTGGCAGTCGAAGGCGACACGGGCGTTCTGAGTTGTTCGTTCGCGCTGTTGCCGTGTGTGGGTTACCAGCTTCGCTCTATGGGTTTGAACGCGACGCAGATCGACGGGCGAAAAGTAATTCTGGCGACCGATTTCAATCAAAGCTTTACCGGCTTGCCGCTGGTCATGACGGAGTTTCATCAAACTTTCGATGAAAGCACGCCGGTGCCGATCCCAACCGGCCAGCCGCCACCGCAGCCCACCGAAGAAATGGCCGATCTATCACGACCGGTCGTCGCGCCGCCGCTGCAAACCATTCCGTTCAGTATCAGCACGACGCCGGTCCCGGTTGTGGCGACATTCAATTTGACGGCCGCTCATCCCCTCCAATGGATGCTGACGCTCATCAATACGACGCTCAAATACCACCTGGATTTAACCAACGGCGCGCCCGGCGCGACGGTCGCTCCTTCGGGCGGGCAGTGGAACACGCCCAGTCTGACGGTCACCGTGACCATGACGCCGCCCTTTGTTCAGGCGCTGGCGGTTGGTACCCACCATCTATTTCTCACGGGGATCAGCCGGCGCGGCCTTTCCGACTACGCTAAAGCGATTGTGGAGGTGTCGCCATGAATCAGCCGACCGGCAACCAACGCGACTTTCTCGGCATCGGCTGGAAATTCCCGCTGCAGGTTACACCCGGCGGGCAAATTGCCCAGGCCCGCTACGAGCAGCGCATCGAGGAATCGATCTATCTCATTCTGAGCACGTCCAAGGGGGAGCGCGTCATGCTGCCGGAGTTCGGCTGTGGGATACATGACCTGGTCTTCGCTCCCAATAACTCAACGACCATTGCCGTCGTAGTCCAGACCGTGCGGGAAGCGCTGGTCGCTTTCGAGCCACGCATCGATGTTCTCGATATTAGCGCAGAAAGCGCGCCGGAAGCGCTCAATTTGTTGCTCATTAGAATCAACTACCGAATTCGCGCCAACAACGCGCGCCGCAATTTGGTTTATCCATTTTACATCCACGAAAGCGCCTGATTTATGCCGCTAGAGAATGCCATCCCGCGCATCGATGATCGCAACTACGATAGCTTGATCACTGAAGTCCGTACGCGCATCGCTCGCTACACGCCCGAGTGGACGCCGGTTTGGACCGACGTCAACGACAACGACCCGGGCATCACTCTGGCGCAAGTCTTCGCCTGGATCGCGGAAATGCTCGCCTACCGGATGAATTTGGTGCCCGAGCTTAACTACATCAAATTTCTCCAGCTCATCGGCATCGAGCTCAACGCAGCTGAAGCCGCGCAAGCAGAAATCACATTTCCAGTTAAAAGCTCGTTCGCCGATCCTTACGTCATTGTTCCGGAGCGCACCCAGCTCACGGCCGAATCACCGGATGGCGGACCGCCCATCACCTTTGAAACTGACCGCGCGCTGATCGCGGTGAGAGCGCTACTCGCCGCGGTTCTGGCGTATGACGGATACGCTTACACCTCGGTAACGACGGATAATGTAGAAGCGGTGCAAGGCTACCAACCTTTCGGCCCGCTGGCCAATGATGGCAGCGCGCTGCTGCTGGGATTTGACGATCCGGGTCCTTTCCCGGCGCTCGAACTCAATTTGGCGATCTGGACGCTGTCGGACAACGCACAATCGGCCTCATTCAAATGCGGATTACCCGATGCGCCCTCATTCGCTTCCGCGACTCTTCGCTGGGAGTTCTGGAACGGCAGCGACTGGCAAGCGTTGAGCCTGCTGAAGGACGACACGCGCGCGTTCACGCGCTCCGGTCATGTGTACTTGAAAACTCCCAACAAGAGTATGCAGCCGGCTGTCATCGCGCCAGAGACCAAACCTTTCTATTGGATCCGGGCTCGCGTGGAACGGAGTCAGTATGAGCGTCCGCCGAAACTTTTGGCGGTTCGTACCAACACGGTTTCCGCACGCCAGGCCGAGACGGTGCGGGACGAAGTCCTGGGCGGCAGCAACGGCCGGCGCGATCAGGTTTTCCGCCTCGCGAGCGCGCCGGTGTTGCGCGACACCCTGCGTCTTGAAATCGACGAAGGTTCAGGTCCCGAGATATGGACTCGGGTTGACGATTTCTTTGGTTCCGGCCCGGCGGATCTGCACTACATGTTGAACCGCACCACAGGCGAAATCCGCTTTGGTGATGCTCGCAACGGCAACATTCCGGTAGCTAACCCCGCCAATCCGGAAGGCAACATCGTGGCCCGGGAATATCGTTTCGGAGGCGGCAAGCAGGGCAATGTTCCTGCCGGTGCGATCAAGACGCTCACGACGTCCATCGACGGCATCGACGATAACACCGTTGCCAATCTGCTTCCGGCCGACAGCGGTCGCGACGAAGAAACCTTGGATGAAGCAAAAAAACGCGCGCCCCACGCGATCCGCAGCCGCTGCCGCGCCGTGACGGCGGAAGATTTTGAATTACTGGCGATGGAGGCAAGCTCGATCAAACGGGCGAAAGCGCTGCCGCTTTATCATCCGGACTTTCCCGGAGTTAAAGTCCCTGGCGTCGTGACGGTCATCGTCGTGCCGGATGGCGACGGTCCGTCGCCGACGCCGAGCGAAGGCACGCTGCGAACGGTCTGCGCCTATCTCGATCAGCGACGGCTTTTAACTACGGAGCTTTACGTCATCAAGCCCGGTTACCAACGGGTTGAAATCCGTGCCGAGATCATCGCCAACGACAACGCAGATCTTGCCGAAGTAAAAGAAGCTCTCGATCAGTCTTTGCTCGACTACTTTCATCCATTGAAGGGCGGCGAAGACGGATTGGGTTGGCCCTTCGGTGGGACGATCTACTATTCAAGAGTCAACCAGCGTTGTTTTACGATCCCGGGGGTCCAGAGCGTGGCCAGTCTCGTGATTGTACTCGATGGTGAAGAAGTTCCGCCCTGCACCGACGTGACGATTAACGAAGCCGGGCTGCTGTTTGCCACCGAACATCAAATTCAGGTGCGTTACAGTTTCGAGTCTTAATCCCATGATCACTCTCGGCCAATTACCACCGATCCCACGCCCGCCGCACGATCCAACCTCGTGGCTCCTCAACGGTCGGATCGGTTGGCGTGCGATGGAGCTGGACCCGAGCGAATTCCAGCAACTTCCTGCGGAGCAATCGCTGGTGTTGGCTCTGGCGCCGGACAGCCAACGCTCCTTGACGGAAGCAAGCGGAAGCTTCGGCGGATTGACGACTCCGGGCAATGTCGCGCTTGGGCCCGACGGCAGTATCTACCTGCTCGACACGCAGGATGCGCAGTTGAAACGCTTTGATCCTTGTGACTGCCAGTTCTTGCGAGTTCCCTGTTTGGGTGGTGTAGGAAGTGGGCCGCGGCAATTGAAAAATCCTAATGGCATCGCCGTCTGCGCCGGCAACCTATTTGTTTGTGACACCGGCAATCATCGGTTGAGCGTCTTCGCTTTACACGGGTTCGTGCTGCGGGGGTTCTGGCAGCCGCCGCCCGCCGTCTACAAAAAACCGAATCCGCAATTGGTCAATCCGTGGGAGCCGTTCGATCTCGCTTTCGACGGACTCGGGCGGGTCTATGTCACCGATGGGGCGAACGGTTGCGTCCATCGTTTCACTCCGGCGGGTCAGTGGGAAAAATGCTTCCCAGGATTCGGCCAGGCGACCTGGATAGCGACGGATTGCCGCGATCATATCTACGTTGTTGTCTCCGGCGCTCCTTCAACCATTCTGATGGTTAATCCTGACGGCAACAGCTTCGAAGTCGGCTCCTCGCCGACAGATCTAATGCCGTTGTTTTCGTATAGTCCCTTTCCGGTGGATGGCGACGGCCTGCTCCATCTTGGCGCACTGTGTGCCGCCGATTTCCAAGCAAATTGTAAGAACGTACAGCCGGTGCCAAAGTGCCCGCCGGGTCGGGCGCCGGAGCGCGGTGTTTTCGATCTCCGAGGAAACGCTGTGGATTGCGTTACTCCCAAGGCTGCGAGCTACGTAACTCACGCAACCTATCTCAGCACATCCCTCGATAGCGAGCTCTACAGGTGCCAATGGCACCGCATTATTTTGCGAGGCGAGATCCCTGCTGGCGCTCGTGTGTTTGTTTCAACTTACACTGCGGAAGCAGAGTTGGCGGACGATGACATTAAACAACTGGGCGACGTCTGGGAGACTAACCAGTCTGCTACCGAAATGCCGAAAGGCCAGTGGGACTGCCTGGTGCGGAGCGGCGGTGGCCGTTTTCTCTGGTTGAGGCTCGAATTGCGCAGCAACGGCAAAGTAACGCCTAGGCTCGACAGCATCGAGGTCGAATTCCCGCGCATCAGTTTGCGCCGTTATCTACCGGCGGTGTTTGGAAAAGAGCCGGTGAGCGCCGACTTCACCGATCGTTTCCTGAGCATCTTCGATACTACCTTGCGCACCATTGAAACCAATTTGGATCGTGAGGCGCGTTATTTCGATCCGCTTTCGGCGCCCGCTGAACGCGATCCGAAAACCGGCAGCGATTTTCTTTCTTGGCTGGCATCGTGGATCGGTCTTACTCTCGATCGACATTGGCCGGAGACAAAGCGAAGAAAGTTCCTCAAACAGGCGGGGCGTCTATACGACCTGCGCGGTACGCGCGAGGGTTTGTGGCGCGAGCTCTTATTGTTTCTCGAAATGGACCGTGACGATTGTTGCCGGGCCGACCAGCCGCGGGATCGTTGCCAGCCCTTGCCGGCCAACTGCGCGCCGCCGAAACCACCCGAATGTAGCTGGCGGCCGCCGCCGCTGATTCTCGAGCACTTCAAGTTACGCCGCTGGCTTTTTCTCGGAGCCGGCCGGCTCGGCGATCAAGCGGTGCTATGGGGCAAGCGCATCGTCAACCGCAGTCAGCTGGACGATACAGCCCAAACGGATCGCACGCAGTTACTGACGGCTCAGGACCCGCTGCGCGATCCCTTTCACGTTTATGCTTACAAGTTCAGTGTGTTCGTTCCGGCATCTTTTCGCGACTCGGATACGGCGCGAAAAGCGCTGGAAAATATTCTGCGCAACGCAAGGCCCGCGGCGACCAAAGCGCAGCTTGAATATGTGGAGCCTCGTTTTCGGATTGGCTTTCAATCGATGATCGGTTTTGACAGCGTTGTCGGTCGTTATCCGGCAGGAGTGACCTTGAACGATATGCAGCTCGGTCGCGCCACCGTGTTGACGGCGCCGCCATACAAACAGGGCGGGCCGTCGTTCCAAATCGGGGATCAGTCACGCATTGGAGCAACGACGCGGTTGGAATAGAAATGACGATCCGCAAGATCCGCGCGCGATCCTAGTAGGAGAAGATCATGGCTCATTCACACAACGGTACCACCCAGCTTACTTGCCCAGCCTGCAATTACGGGCCGTTTACGCGCAATAACTATTTTACCGGCAAGCTCTTGGTGGAGAGGGATTTTACCGATGAAACCCGTTTTCACATGGAGAAGCTGCGTCACCACGAGCAGCTCCTACACGGTTGGGGCGTGGTCTGCGGCCTGAAAGTCAAGCCGCATCCCAACGAAGCTTGCCGCGACCGATTCGTTTGCGTTGAGCCGGGATCGGCCGTGGATTGCTGCGGCCATGACATCATCGTGAGCGAGGAACACTGTGTCGACATTACTCAGTTCCCTGAAATCAAAGCGCTGAAAAGCAATAACGACAAAGAGCCGCACAAATTACAGATCTGCGTGCGCTTTCGTGAATGCCCAACCGAAGATATTCCGGTGCTTTACGATGAGTGCGGCTGCGACGACACCAAATGCGCCCCCAATCGTATCCTGGAATCTTATGAGATCGGCGTGATGGTTGATTCGCCGGACGAGACGGAGCCCTTCCACACGCCCAAGTTACAATGGGAGAATTCCATCGGCGTCGCGCATGCCTCCCGGGTTGCCCTCCACGATGCGTCGCATCGTTTGTATGTCCTGACTGCGGATGATCCCGCCACCGTCTATCAGATCAGCACCGACAACCACGCCACCATCACCTCACGGACCTTGCCGGCGAGGGTTGTCGCGCAGGCCGTGTCCAACGATGGAAAGCATCTCTACGTCGTTGTCGAACCCATCGCCCCGGCGACCCTACGAGAACTGCACGTGCTGGACACGAGCCAAGCGGGGATGCCCGATTTCAATACGAACCCGCTCGACCTTCCCAATAGTTCCGGCAGCGATGTGAGCTTGGCCGTGACGCCGGATGGGCGTTTGCTCGCGTTGGTTTCATCCACCGGCGACGTGCTGCGTTGGCCTGCCGACCTGGACACGAATGCAAGTCCCGCCGCTCCGGAGGTGGTCAAGAATCTTGGAGCGGGTCTCGCCGGATTGACCTTAAGCAGCGACGGCAAACAGGCATTCGCGCTGGGTCCCGGTAATCAAATTCAATCGCTTGATCTTACCGCCGCGACGGTCAATCCCATCGCCGTGTTGCCCGCCGACGCGAAGCCTTCATCGATGGCGCTGGTCAGCAGCACCGCGCCGGATATGCTCGCGGTGGCCGATCAGACCAATTTGTTCCTGCATCTGATCGCGCTGACACCGGCCGCCTCGCTGGTCGGCAGCGTAAAACTCGACCATCCTCCTGTCGGGCTCATCGCTGCGCCGGGCGGGCATTGGGCATACGTTCTGGAAAAAAACACTGACAGCTTTGTCCAGTCCGTTAGTCTTGACGGATTAGTGCAACACCTCGCGGTAGCACCCGGCGAAGCCTTCAAGGTTGGGAATGACAGCCGGCAGATCGTCATTAGCGGATCCGGCACATATCTTTATATTCCTTTCGTGGATGATGTCGCCCAACCGGCTGCCGGCGGCGTAGCTATTGTAGAAATTTCTGAAGCCTCTTGCTCTGAAATCTTGTGGCGGCATCTCGACGGTTGCCCCCATTGCGACGTGCCCAATTGCGTGGTGCTGGCGACAATCGAGAACTACCATCTCGGGGATCGAATTGAAGAACAAACCGATCCGCCCGCCGACCCGGCACAGAATGCCACCGACAAAGTCGCGCGCATCGACAACCGCGAGGGAAGGCGGCTGCTGCCGAGCACGCAAGTTTTGACGGAGCTGGTGGAATGTCTGCTTGAGCACGGAGTGGGGGGAGGAGGGACACAAGGACCTCCCGGTGCACCTGGAGCGAAGGGCGACAAAGGAGACAAGGGTGACAAAGGAGGTAGTGTCGTCGGCCCGGCCGGACCCAAGGGAGATCCGGGTCAGGGGCTGGAGCCGGGGCTTACCAGAATTGAAGCGTTGAGTTGGAGTCACGCCAACGTGCACGCGGCAGCTCTCGGCGATCCCAACTCGTTCCTGGCGACCGTGGAGCTGCTGAACGGTTCAAAGGTTCCTGGAATCGTTATCGGTTTCACAGGGGAGGTCCAGGTTAGCAAGACCATCGATCCCGATCATGTCTTCCAGGTTTTGGTGGATCACACCACGGCAGCCGATTCGAGGCGCGGTTTCGTCTGCCGCTGTTCCATTCGAGGGCTCGCAATTCCGGTGAAACTCAATGTTGATCTGCAAGGAAAAGTCGTCGTCAACGGCGCGGGCCGCATCGATGTCGCCACCGAGGTGCCGCCGGGAAATGCTCGCGGGGTTGCCTTCATCTTTGATCCGGAGAAAGTTCCCATCGCCCGAGAGATCATCAATGGCGCAGTGCCTGACCTTTGGATCCGGCTGCGCGGTGATTTCATTCTCGATGCTACTGGGAAGGCGATTGACGGCGAATTCGCCCGCGTCGAACTGCCCACCGGAGATCGCCCTGGTGGCAGTCCGGTGGGTATTCAAGGCGGACTGTTCGAAAGCTGGTTCACGATCAAGCCGCAGGGTTAGGCGCGCGTGAATCAAGTGAGAAGACTTTAGGGAAAGTGCGCGGGTACGAGCATACAAGATCAGGAGCTGACTATGGCATACACGGTAAGCACGATATCGGCAAAATCACCGGCGAAAATGCGCGGGCCGGTTTGCCCCGCCTGCGGCGGGCTTGAATGTCTCTGCCGGCCGCGGTTTTTCGCTGGCCAACTGTTGACCGAAGAAGACCTCAACCGTCTTGATCATTACATCGTCGAGAAAAACAAATTACACAACCGCTATCTGCACGGTTGGGGTGTCGTCTGCGGCCTGGAAGTGCTGTGTCATCCCTGTGAAGGGCAGGTCACCGTCAAGTCGGGATATGCTCTGAGCCCGTGCGGCGATGACATCGTTCTGTGCGAGGACGATATCGTCAATGTCTGCGATCTCATCCAGCGTTGTCGTGAGCGGGAGCGCTTGGATTGCGAGCCGCCGCGGCCGGCCGGAACCACCGAGTGCCAAGATGCCGTGGAACAGTGGGTGTTGACCGTTTGTTTCACGGAGAAGCCGTCACGCGGGGTTACCGCGCTCCGCGGCAGCAGCGAACCTCCGTGTTGTTCGCGGTGCAGTTGTGGCGGCTCGTCCGGCTGCGGTTGTGGCTGTCATGAAAGCGCAGTGAGCCAGAAAAAGCCGGCGACGGCAGGGCTCTCCATCCGTTCGCTTTCGACGGACGCGCTGCGCGGCTTTCAACGCGCCGGCCGCGACCTGTGCGAGCCCACGGTGACCTGCGAAAGCCACTATTTTTCCCTCTACAAAGCGCCGGTCTCGGACCCGCAAAAGGAACGGGATCTCGGCGCGATGGTCCAACGCTTTGAGAACTGCGTAAAGGGTCTGTTTGCAGTCGAGCCGGCATTACCCGGCAACATTGAGCAGGTGCAGGAATGGTGCTGCCAACTCAAGGAGAATTGGCTCGACTTCTTCACCGATCACCCGATTCACGACTGCCTGGCGCTGGAGCGCCTATCGCTGTTTGTCTGTCCCGCGCCGAGTCCGAATCAGACACCGGCGCAATACCGGGTCGCGGTGCTCGTGCAGCTGGCGCCCATTCTCGGCGAATATCTTCGCTCTTGTTTATGCTCGGCATTGTTACCGCCCTGTCCTGACCCGGCCGGCGACAATTGCGTACCCTTAGCGATGATTACCATTCGCAAGCGAGACTGCAAAATCCTGCGGGTATGTAATTGGACCTCGCGGAAGTTCGTGACAACTTTTCCCGATCTACAGTATTGGTTTTCATTCCTGCCGTTTGTGCGCAATCTGCGACAAGCGATAGAGAGAGCTTGCTGCCGGCCATTTCGGAAGATCGACAGCACAGGGCTTGCGGCGGGCGCAAGAGTAGACAAGCGATTTGTCGCCTTCAGGAGAGCCGCGATGGAAGTCAATCCCGAGCAGGAGTTTTCACGAGTCGTCTTGAGCGCCATAGCCAATCGCGATCGAACGATCGACGCGCAGACGCTCTTTCTAGGGGCTATGGAGCTCGAGGATGACAAGCACCAGCCGCTAGCGACGGACGCCGAGCTGCGTAATCCACTCCAGTATTTGCTCCTCAATCAACTCGCGGCGCCGCTTATTCAAAATGCCATCCCGGAAGAGACTGCGGGACCCTTGAGAACGGCATTGGCGAATATCTCGCGGAGCGCGAGTGCGCCGGGAGTTCCGACGGCGGAAATGCAGGAGCTTAGAAGCCAGGTCGAAGAATTGAGGCGAGTGGTCCAGGATCAACAGACCCATATTAACGAGTTACGAGAACGCTTAGGCAACCGGTAAACGGAGGGTCACCCATGCCGGCGAATCAGACGCAACGACCGAAATTTTTCGAAGAACAGTACCTCGGCGCCGCCGATCTCACGGCCGCGGTCGATTATGGGCGCGTCCAGCAGGCGCGTCATGTGTTGGGCGCGCATACGTGGGGCATCGCCATCGGATTGACTTTGAAAGAAACGCCTCAGGCCGGCGGGGCGGTGAGCGTGCATCTCTTGCCGGGTTACGCGTGGGACGGTTACGGACGCCCGATCGTCGTGCTCTCGCCCTATAAAATTCCCGAGGAGAAATTCAGCGCGATCAAGTTCGATCCCAGTATTGATACGGATGGAAAGGGCCGCTTGATTCCGATCTGGCTCTGTTATGATGAAACGGCGACCCAGAGCCCACGCCCCGGATTCGAACTGTGTGATGTGGTCGATCAGCTCTCACGTATCCAGGAAACTTTTCGCATCGAAATCGGCGATCAACCCAGCCCCGCGGATCGCTACTCGGGAGTCAATGTTGCAGCCAAGAATGTAACCGATGCCAAGACGTCCTTACAGGTGTTCGATTCGACGGCCCCGCTTGTGTATGACGAATCCATTCCACAGCAGAACTTCCCGGAGCCGCAAAATCGCGCACGCTGGTTGATACCGATCGGCTACGTGCGCTGGTTGCCCGTACAGAACCAGGCGGGCCACTTCGTCGCGCGCGATGACAGCGGCGCGGGCGGGCTGCCTAAGGACTCTGATCAAATCCGTATCTTCCGTCGCTATAGCGGCGTCGTGACCGAAGCCATTGAGGCGGCAGACGGCAGAATTCGTCTCAAGAACCGTGGCAATGGCTTTCCCACAGTGAAGTCGGACGAGCTCGTATGGGTTGAAGGGGATTTGCGGATCGAGGGGGATCTGCGCCTTTTCAATCACAAGTTGGATTTCAGGGATAGCAGCGGAAGCGACAACGGGGTTCCTCTGTCAATCAACCGCGTGGATGATGCGGGCGGGCGCTTGCAGGTTGTGATCGGCAAGTCGAGCTCGGGGGCGAACACGTTTGTGGTGGGGCCCCTCGATGGCAGCAATAAGCTCAACGCTAAATTGACCGTGCGCGATGACGGCAAGGTAGGTATCGGGACCGCCACGCCGGCGCTGACCTTGGATGTTCAGGGTGATTTTGGCCGCGACGATGGTCCTGCGACTCTACATTTGTGGGGATCGCGAATTGGGGATGCGGGGAATATGACGCTTTTTGTGCGGGCCTTCGACAACGGAGTGGTGGCGTTCGATGGCACCAACAACCGAGTCGGTGTGGGAACGAATCAGCCAGTCGCCAAGCTGGGAATTGCCGGAGATATTGCATTGCACAAAATAGACGGAGGCGTAGCGCGCGCCCTTCCCGCTAACGCGACCATGTTTTGGAATGACGGCACGTGGCTGCGCTTGAATCAGAACCTCGACTTCAGCAAACCGATCTTCGGCGTTCACACGCCCGGGCTGTTTGCTCCCGGCTCACTCAACGTGGGAGGTGCCGGGGGTTGGGGAGATCCTGGCTTTGGTAACGTTTGGATAACGGGTAGCGTTGGCATTGGAACGACCGCCCCGGTCACAAAGCTCCATGTCCTCGGCAATCGCATTCGCCTCGAGAACTCGAGCAAGTATGTTGATATTAGAGCCGATGGTTCGGCAGTCGATTTGCACTCGGAGACGGATAATCTTTATGTGCGGAGCAGCGGACCAGGAGGAAACAACAATGTGATTGTCAATCCCTTTCCCGAAGACGGCAATGTTGGAATTGGAACTCAGACGCCCGGTGACAAATTGCATGTGGAAGGAAATCTGCGAGTCACAAACATTGCGCGCAAACCGGGTGGTGGTCCCTGGACGCTTCTTTCCGACGCGAGACTAAAAACCAAAGTTGGGCAACTCAAGGGCGCGCTCGATAAGATGCTGCAGCTCCGCGGAATTCACTTTGAATGGAAAGATCCACAGAAAATGGGAAATCTGACCGGCACGCAAATGGGACTGATAGCTCAGGAGGTAGAGAAAGCGTTCCCCGAGTGGGTAAGTACAGATCCCGAAGGCTACAAAGAACTTACCATTAGAGGATTTGAAGCACTGACCATCGAAGCGCTCCGCGAATTAAAGACCGACGTGGAAGACTTGAAAAAGCGCCTTGACAAGATAGATGCCGGTAGTCCGCGCCAGCGTCAGCGCGGCAAGAAGGAGCCAAAGGAGAAATCGTCATGAGAGAGCAAATCGAAAATCGGGTCGAGTCGTTGCGCGCCGAATATCGAGCGGGACAGGAGATACTCGCTGACTTGGAAGGGCGGCAAGCCAGTTTGAAAATTACGCTGACCCGCATCAGCGGCGCCATTCAGGTGCTCGAAGAATTGCTGCAGGGAAACAATTCGGACGCGGAGACAACAAAGCCCGCCGAGAGTGCCAAAACCAGAGTTGCGGCATAAGGCTTCGCGATGGAGACGAGCCGCCTGGAGATCGGGTGCGTGGCCGCGCGATATCTTGTGTCCACGGACCATCCATCGCCCCAACAGGTAAAGGACCGGCTCGACGCCGTTATTGCCCGTGAGCTGCCGCGGACCCTCGCGCGAGCCTTTGACTCATGGTTCTCCGAGAGCGATCAGAGCATCTGGATCATTCGCCAACTCAACATCGAAACCGCCATCAATGTCACTGGGGATCCCGAGCACATCACCCGGGCATTGACGGCTCAGATCGCGAGGAACCTAGGAGCGACGTTTCATGACGGAAACCAAGATAACGTTCGCTACTTTCCAAATCGCGCCGAATACCTGGCCAGCTTTCTGTCTGACCTGGCATTCGGGACGGCATGGGACCGGTGGTATTACCAATCCTTCGCAGGGTTGAATGCGCTCCCGTTGTCAGCTGCTTTGCGCACCGCCATATGCGACGACATTGCGACCGGCACAGAGGCGCTGGATCTCTTAGCGACGGCTGAATTGCAGGAAGTCGTACATGGTTTGACGGCGCAGGATGCGCGGCAGGTGCTTGAACGGCTGGCATTAGAAGGCCCGGCGGGCGATAAATCTCGTTGCGAGGCGGTGTTGAGAGCAACGACAAAAAACGACGCGGCGTTGCCTAAACTCGGAAATGAGTGGCAGCGGGCTTTGTATTTATTCATCGCCGCGACCCAGGAAGAAAAGGGACTAGGCGCTTCGTCGCTTGGAGAAACTCCTGATGCCCAAGTTCTGGTGCATCCACGGAGCACTGTGTTTGGCGGGATTTTTTTGATCCTGCCGCATCTCGATGAACTGCCGCTGGTTGAAGCGGCCCGGGACTGGCCGCATGCCGACGAGGCGGCGGCCATATCGCTGGTAAGATTTATTGTTCTGCTCAAGTGCTGTGGCCGGGAAAACTCGGAACGCGCTTTTTATGATCCGTTGCTGCGTGATCTGCTGCTGATTCCTCCGACCTTGTCTCCTGCAATGTTGCGCACCTGGCAGTCGCAACTGAAGGGAGAGCACTTGCAAAATTTCTTAGCGACTCTATTGGAACGGCAATGTTCCCGCGGCGCGATCGCGGGAAAAGAACAGCTGCTTACCGTCAGCAAATTCCGCGGCCGTTCGTTGGTAGTTTTGGTCGATGCCGGTCGCGGGCTTTGGTTGCTGGTCGACAGATACTTACCGCAGGGGTTGCAAAAAATAATCGAATCGCTACGTCCTCGAGTCGCTATGCTTATGGAAGATGAGGGCGTTCTTTACAGCGACCCTTCGCTCATCTCGTTGCTGCAGGCCAAGTTCGCGGGGTTGAACATTGTTGATGCATCGGATCATGTGATTGATCTAGCCGAAGCCGAAATGCGGGGCGTCGACGCTATCCTGGCGCGGCTGGAAAAATTGCCGCACGAGTTGGAGTTTCTGACGCTGCCTGCATCATTTAAGATTGCTCGGCCGCTGGATTTGGTTTTGAGTATTGCCGCCCAGCACCTGCTCCGCGAAATCGCCTGGCGTTTGCCCGGTTTTTCTCGATCGAATTTGCCGTACCTGTCGCGTAACTTTATCGAGTTCAGTGCCAGTATAGAAGAGGAGCCCGCGCGCAGAGTTGTGCGCCTGGGTCGTCCGCCGCTGCATTTGGTTTTAAGCATGACCGGGATGACGCGGCAAAGTTATCCGTTGAGCTGGCTTGACGAGCGTCCTTTCGCGCTGTTTCAGGGAGAGTAAGTCGCAATGGAGCCGAGGGATTACCTGTCGGTGGCTTTGCAGCGACTCGATCTGTTGTTGCATCGCGAGATCCTGCGTCTGCGCGCGAGCTACCAACTTTCCCTCGACGAATTTCGCGGCCTCTACATCAGTGACGAGCAGGTGAATCAACTGATCAACCGCTCGGTCAATTATGAAGGGCCGAGTTCGGCAATCGATGAGCTAACGCAAAAAGCCGAATCGCTCTGCGCCGCCGATTTGACGCGAAAGACTGACAGTTCGCCTTGGCACAAACTGGTGACGGAATTTTCGTTGTCTCTCATCGAGCAGGACATCTTGCTACTTGCGGTTGCTCCGGAAATCGACCTCAAGTACGAGACGCTCTTTGCCTATCTTAATAACGACGTCACGCGAAAATGGCCGACCTTTGATCTAGCTTTGCGGATCGGCGCTTCAATTGCAGAGCAAAGATCTGCTGTACGCCACTGCCTGTTGCCGGAAGCTCAGTTGTTCAGCAGTGGATTGCTGCAACCGATCACCTCAGCTACCGATCGGCGCTCGTGGCTCACAACGGGTTTTTCAGCAGCGCCTATGGTCTGTCAATATCTCTCGAACACTTCATCGCTCGATCCGCGCTTGGCGTCTTTTGTCGACCAGCGGACGCCGTCGATTAACTGGGAACGGTTACCGATCTCTTCCGATTTAAAAAAAGGGTTGTGCCGTTTCTCGCGTCGCTACGTGGATTCGCGATCACACCTTCCGACAATCATCCTTACCGGGCAAAGGGGTCTTGGCCGTGGCCTGGCGGCGGAAGCGGTCTGTCACGAACTGGGCGTTTCTTCATTGCTGCGCGTTGACCTCGACGCTCTCCGTTCCTCGAGCGAAAACATCGGCCAATTGACTCGGGCGCTCTTGCTTCAACAACGGTTGCATGCAGCGGGACTGTATCTTAGCTCGTTCGAAACCTTATTCGACAAGGAGCACAAGCCACTCTCTGAATCGCGCGGGCTATTGAAGATCTTGACCCAAGCAAAAGGCCCGGTGTTTATCCCGTGCGAATCCGGTACACCGTGGCGGGAACTGTTGGCCGGACAGCGCGCAATTTGTTTCTGGTTCGCCCTTCCCGATTACGCAACCCGCTTTCGACTTTGGAAAGACGCCATTGCGACCATTGATGGAGATGTTGCGAGCTCAGAGTTGGAAGCGCTGGCCGAGCGTTTTACGCTTGCTGCCGGCCAGATTTCTGCCGCGGTGGCGGCTGCAGATGATGCGCAATCGTTCGCGGACTTAGAAGCGGGCTCAATCGGTGTTTCCCTGCTTTTCGAGGCTGCCCGCGCGCAGTCCGATCAGAGCCTGGGCAGTCTCGCGCTGAAAGTAAAGACGATTCATAGCTGGGACAGTTTGATTCTGCCGCGCCTGACGCTTCAGCGAGTCAAGGAGATCGCCGCCGCGATCCGCAATCGCCACGTCGTTTATTCGGAATGGGGATTTGAGAAACGCATCGCCGCCGGCCTGGGTCTAAAGGTTCTCTTTTCCGGTGCTTCGGGAACCGGTAAGACGATGACCGCGGGAGTGATCGCCAGAGACTTAGGTCTGGATCTCTACAAAATCGATTTGTCCGGCATAGTCAGCAAATACATCGGCGAGACGGAGAAAAATCTCGATCGTATCTTTCGTGCCGCCCAATCTAGTAACGCCATACTCTTTTTCGACGAAGCCGACGCCCTATTTGGCAAACGCTCGGAAGTGAAAGACGCGCACGATCGCTACGCCAATATCGAAGTGGCCTATCTGCTGCAGAAGATCGAAGAATATGAAGGCGTTGTTATCCTCGCGAGTAACTTGAGCAGGAACATCGACGAAGCATTTTCGCGGCGCATGCACTACGTTGTTGAATTCCCATTGCCCGACGAAACCCATCGCGAGCAGTTGTGGCGCGGTATGTTCCCAGCTGAAGTGCCAATGGGGGAAGACGTAGACTTTCAATTCCTCGCCAAGCAGTTCCCGATTGCCGGCGGTGACATCCGCAACGTCGCGCTGGATGCCGCATTCCTTGCGGCGCAAGACGGCAAGATCGTGAGCATGAAGCAACTCGCCAAAGCCCTTGCACGACAAATGATGAAGCAGGGCAAGGTTCCTTCCGCAACGGATTTTAAGCAGTACCACGCCTTGATTATCGACGGCGTGTGAGAGGCAGCGCAGAGTGGAAGGCACGACAAAGTCGCTCGAGAAAACCTCTAGAGCACAGAATGCCCCGTCGCATGCTCGCTCGTTGACCCGCCAACCCGTATCCGGCGGTCCCCAAAACGCCTGCGGATTTGCCAGCGTTCAACAAAATGCCGGGAATCTCGCGGTCCAGCGATTCTTCAATTGTGGATTGCTTCAGGCCAAACTCTCAATCAGCCAGCCCAACGATCCATATGAAGAAGAAGCCGATCAGGTGGCCGACGAAGTGATGCGCATGCCGGATGGAGCTTTCAGCGGTCAGCATTCAGCAATCAGCAAAGGAAGCGGTGGAATTCAGATGAAACCGGGTTGACCCTCCGCCCCATGCTCCGCGTGCGGGGAAGAGGAGATTATGAGGCCGAAGCCACTCGAGATCACCCCTCTCGTCGAGAGGCAGGTCGAAGAGGAGGAACCTTTTCAGACGAAGAGAGATGAGAACGGGTCTCCGTCCCTTATTTCTTCTGCTGAATCATCGATCGCCGCGGTGCGCAGTAAGGGCAGGCCGCTCGCTGAATCTGAACGGGCCTTCTTCGAGCCGCGCTTCGGACGGGACTTTAGTAAAGTGCGGATTCATACGGGCGACGAGGCGTCGGTAGCAGCTCGATCGGTCAACGCGCTGGCCTACACGATGCGAAGCGATGTCGTCTTCGGCGACGGACAGTACCGGCCGGGAACGGAGGGCGGTAGAAGACTGCTCGCGCATGAACTGGCCCATACGATCCAGCAGACCGGAGCTGGCGCTCCGGAAATCCGGCGTAAAATCGGCGACGGCCACGATCTTACGGCCTCAAGATTCGCAGGAGACTTGGTACTCGAAGCCGTTTACGACAACGAGCGTTTACTCAAGTCCGGCGACAAGGGTGCAGCCGTGAGGAAGCTCCAACAAGCGCTCATCGACGCGGGCTTTTCGCTGCCGCGCTTTGGTGTGGACGGGAATTTCGGCTCGGAGACAACAGCCGCCGTCTATGATTTACAGCGGGCCTCCGGGCTTGCCGGTGGTATGGGTAAGGGCTTTGACGGCATCGTGGGCCCAACCACCATGGGTTGGCTGGACCAGAGGTTTTCGGCAGGACCAACTCCCGCCGGCACGACGCCCGGGGCCACACCTGGATGCACCACCATCAAAACAGTCAACGTCGACATCGTTTTTTTGGACGGATCAACCCGCAACGGGCTCCAAGATCTGGACAGGGCATCTTCAATTTTCAACCAATGCTGCGTGAGATTCGCTCTAACCGGTGGAGGATCAGAAAACGCCACGAGGACCCGGGCCCTATTGGGAGGCGACAACGTCTTGCAGATAAACCCCAAGGTGGGCGACCGTGCAGCGGAAGAGGTTGCGATGTTCAAGGGCGCTACCGCGGATTTCAACCTTTCGGGTCGGATCCGGGCCTTTTATGTTAGTTCCATTACTCCCTCCTCTACTCCTTCTGGGCATACGGATGCGTACAGCATCCCGCCCTTCGCCGCTACCGGCTCCGGCGCCGCATTGAGCAACATGGTAGTTATCACGAACACGGCCTCGGTGCGGGGCTTGGCACACGAATGTGGACACATTCTGCTTAATAAGGGCGACAGCGCGCATCAAGACATGGATCCAGAGTATTTGATGAGTCCGGCAGGACCAACTCCAGGTGAGCGAATCACGCCCGACCAATGTGGAACCATCTTCGCCAATGCCTAGCAGGAGCCCCCAGACTGCGGTTACCCAATCGCACCCCGTCCATCGGGCCCATCCGATTCTCTCGACGCCTGTACGGCGAACCTCAGGCGTCTCCCTGATGGGCAATCAAGCCGCGCAGAGGCTACTTCGGGATGGCGGGATTCAAGCTAAGTTGACCGTTAATCAGCCCGGTGACCGCTTTGAGCAGGAGGCCGACCGCGTTGCAGAGACCGTGATGCGAATGCCGGACCCAGGCGCAGGCACACCGCCGAGCATCCAGAGAATGTGTACCGAATGCGAGGGAGAGGTGAACCGGTCGCATTCTCCGTCGCTCTCGACCATTGACGAAAGCGTAGTGGCCCGGCAGATCAACCTGAACGATTTCGCTGGAAGCGAACCGGTCGAAGACACCGATGAGGAAGCTCAGCCCATCACAGCGCAACGCAAGTCCGCGCAAGGAGCGGTCAGTCAGCCAACCCAGCAGCCGACCCCGGGGTCCGGTTTGGCTCAATCAATCGAAATGGCCGGCCGCAGCGGAGGACAGCCGCTTCCACCCGACACACGACAGTTCATGGAATCGCGTTTCGGCCACGATTTCGGTCAGGTACGACTTCACACCGATGCGCGTTCCGCGGATGCGGCGTGGGATCTACGCGCCCGCGCCTACACTGTTGGGCCAGATATCGCTTTCGGGACTGGGCAGTATGCCCCGGAGACGTCAACGGGACGGCGCCTGTTGGCGCATGAACTGGCACATGTAGTCCAGCAGCGACACGGTGCGGGCCTGAAAATTCGCATGTCCCACCTGCGCGATTTCAATGATGAGGATGAAAAACACGACCCCGCGAAGCTGACCGACGCCGAGATCGAGGCGACCGATGAATTCAAAGCTTACATGGACTCGAAGTTAATCTGGCAGTGGCAACTCAAAGTCACCCGCGAAGAAGCGCTCTTGGCGTCCAGGCTCATCTTGAGGCAGATGCGTGATGGCAAACCAGTAACGTGGGAAAGTCAGGCACGGGGCTTTGCACTTATGGCGAGGAAACAACTCGGCACATTGAAAGAGACTGAGAAGCTTGTCGGTAAACTGGAATGGGTTCCAAGCCAGGAGTCAGAGTTCAAGAATCCTGCAGCGGCACAAAGCGACTTTGCCCGGTTTGCCCTGGCTGGCGGGCCTGAGCCAACAGACACAAGTAAGATGAACTGCTTCGAGATGATTCTTTTTGGAGCTTTTCGGGGTGGCATGGTTACAAAAGATCGGATCCAGAAAATATATGCAGAGGCTGCAAAAAAATCAGATATGGCTGTACCAGTAGAAGTTGAAAAGCAGCTATGCCGAGGTTCAAAACGTACTTTTGATCCCGCAGACCCTAAATCACCTGAGCCGCTTCCTGGCGACATTATTATTTTTGATTTCATAGCAAATCATGCTGCTATTTCTCGCGGAACAAAAGATGCTAGTGGAAAACATGAGGTGATTAATCTTGTGGGTTCTAACGACCCAACGCTCGGTACAAAGGTCGGGAAAACAACTATAGAGACGCTTCTACCACTAGCAGGACTTAGCACGGTTAAGTTCTGTACTTCTTCCTGGTGATGCGGGTAAATGTTTTCATGCGGGCTTTATTTTCCTGTCTCCTATTTATCTGTAGTTGCGCCAGACAGACATCAGAGCAAGATGGAACAAAATGACACTAAAGCTCATCAAGAAGATTTAAAGAAACATGCATACCTTTCCTACATTTAAACTTCTTGTCTCAATCCCGTGGGGAGATAAAAGTGATGAGATTTCTCTTGCTTTAGAAGATTACCCGCTCTTTGCATTCGTATCGCCCGAACAGATGCGCAAGGCACGCGCGCCCGTGCGGATTCGGCTGGATGCTCGAGGTGGGATGCACGCATTGGCAGACGCGCCGCTTCGAACGCCAAACGGCCCACCTATTTTTATTCACCATTTCGACGCCGAAGGTAAGTTCACGGGAAAAACCCCGCTTCTTTTCCTCGACCGCCGTGCCATGGATCGTTTGTTCATCCTGGATTATGCCGTAGATACGAATGGTAGCTGTTATCTGCTTGAACTGATTCAGTCGCGGCAATCAGGCGAGTCTAACAATCGGCTGCAAAAAATAGGCAGCGACGGAGAGGTTCAGTGGTCTCGCACTGGCCTAACCTGGAGTGAGGAGTTCGATTTTCACGAGCTTAGCGGCAGCTTCAAGCGGCTATTAACGGATGGAAACTCCCGTCTCTACCTCC
The DNA here is from genome assembly GCA_035637295.1 of Verrucomicrobiia bacterium. Classification (GTDB taxonomy): domain Bacteria; phylum Desulfobacterota; class Binatia; order UBA9968; family UBA9968; genus DP-20. The sequence goes on along the minus strand of DASPXM010000262.1, from coordinate 7,783 downwards.
CGGCGACCGCGCACGCGGGCGCCATCGCCGAGATTGATCGGTATACCGGGGACGTGGCGCATGTGTACATATCCGACAAGTTCGGCAGCGAAGTTTTCATGAATGAGCGGGGGACTGTTATCTATGTTCTGTATTTTCCAGATGTCAACCGGCGGGGACTTGGCTTCTTTAATCTGGCCGAACAGAAGGTCACGTCCGTCGTTGGAGAAGTCGCATTATACGGATGGCTGCTTTATCCGTTTGGAGTAGATGCTTCGGCAGATGTTTACGCCTGGAATGACTCCGCTGTGGCGCGCATCTCCGCTGATGGGCGGATTGACGTTATCGCTGCATTCGACAACGTCGTCGTTCGAGCGAGAGATAGGGTTATCTTCACGAGTCGCCTGCGTTTAGACGACACGCGGTCCCCGGTTGTGCAGGTCGAGCTTTATTCGCCCGCTGGGAAAACGAGCTATCAGGAGTTGCTTTTGCCCGAAGAATTGAGTGCACGGCATCCGAAGGGGTGGAAGCTCATCCACGTGGACGAGCAAGAAAGATACTACGTGTTTGGAGGAGAAAAACCCGGGCAAACAGGGGCACTCCTCGTTTATTCGAATGACGGTCGTCTTGAAGAGACGGCGTCTACGCCTCGGGCTTTGCTTCCCGTGGAATCCACCCTTGAGGGCTATTCGTACTGGGATGTCGATTCCCGCGGTCGAATCTATCTGCCCGTTACCGATGCTCAGGGCTTTAAGGTAATACGTTTGACGACAGGTTTGCCTTTGCCAGGATAGATCCGGCACACACAGCACAGAGGGGTCTTGCCATGGTCTAGGATAGTCTTGCCATTCCTGAAAGATAAGGGGGTCAAGAGAAGAAGGTTAGGTCTGCTCGTGGCTCTTGACATGGGTCTGAAAGATAAAAGATTTTATCGTTGACGTCACGATCGTTGCGCATTGAGTATCCGGGCGCGTACTACCACGTGATGAACTGAGGCTTGTCACGCAGGAGTGCTTGATGCGCAACCGCGCCCGCTGCTGCGTCGTTGAAGTCCGAAATTACTGTTGCGTAGAAACCGCGGGCCATACTAGAGTGAACGAACCATGGACGGTTCCTTTCAAACGCTAGAGAAAGCTGCCGAATTCCACAACCGGGCCCACCATCGGAAGTCATCAGAGAAAGATCATAACAGTTTCTTCAACCTTCCTAGTCAGGCCGCAGGAAATCTCGCGACCCAGCGGCTGTTTCGTTCCGGCGTCATACAGCCGAAGCTTGCCGTCAGTCAACCAGGTGATGTGCACGAGCAAGAGGCTGACCGAATCGCTGAACAAGTAATGCGCATGCCGGAACCGGGACTGCAACGAGCATGCGCCGGCTGTGACAGCGGCGCGACGCCGTGCCCTGCTTGTGAAGAGAAAGCAGCCATCGCACAGTGCAAAGCGGATCATGATGGTCATTCCAAAAGCGACGCCGCCTCCGACAGTTTTGTCGAAAGTCTCGGATCCGGTCGGCCGCTTGACCCGGAAACTCGCGATTTTTTTGAACCTCGATTCGGCGCTGATCTTAGCCACGTTCGTGTGCACACCGACGCGCTTGCTGCCGAGTTGGCGCGCGCGTTTACTGCGCAGGCCTACACCGTGGGGCGAGATGTTGTGTTTGCGGCAGGGCAGTATGCGCCGGGGAGCAATGAGGGGCGGCGGCTGCTTGCGCATGAACTGACTCACGTGGTCCAGCAAGCGGATGGGCAGGGGTCGCTCTTGCAGCGCCAGCTAAGCTCCGCGCCGGCAGCTCAGCCATTGATCGGATTAGGAGCAGGTGGTCCGGCGGTCGAAGAACTCCAGCGCCGGCTCAACGAAGCAGGCACCGGACCGGCCTTGGACGTTGATGGGATGTTTGGGGAACATACACGAGGCGCAGTCATGCTGTTTCAGCAAAGTCATGGGCTGGTGGCTGACGGGGTCGTTGGGCGGCTAACTTGGGCGGCGCTCGGCGGTAGCCCGACAGGTCCTAGCGAGGCAACCACCACTGTAACGACGGGAGGTGCATTCGAACAGGCGACAGTGATGGACAGCACATTTCAGGAGACCGCCGAGGCAGGAGTGGAAAAATTTGCCGTTGACCCGAAAGAATGCTTTGAACAGCACGCCGCGTGTTATGACTGTTGCGAAAAGCTCCACCCTTGGTGGAAACCGTGGGAGTGGCGCGAACGGAAGAGCTGTAAAACGGACTGTTGTGATTCGGCCTTCCACCAATGCATGAGAGATGGCACCTTTCCATGCCTCTGCAAATCGTAACCGGAAACTAGGAAACGCCCCAGTTGTCTGGTGCTTGGTTAGTTTACTCCAAAATCATGCTTCTAAATTGGATCGGAAAGCGGGGACCTTTAGGACCTTAGACCTCAGTGTGAAAGATAAAGATTTTGTATACTGCTTGATGCGCACGCTGCAGTATCGTTGAAGTCCGAAATTGCTGTTGACCTGCATATTAGAGTGGACAAACCATGGACGGTTCCTTTGAAACGATCGAGAAGGCTGCCGGGTTCCACAACCGGGTCCACTATCGAAAACCATCAGAAAAAGATCACAAGAGTTTCTTCGATGCTTTCAGTCAGCCCGCAGGAAATCTCGCGACCCAGCGGCTGCTTCGTTCTGGCGTGATCCAGCCGAAGCTCGCCATCAGTCAACCAGGTGATGTGCACGAGCAAGATGCCGATCGGATTGCTGATCACATCTTACGGATGCCTGAGCTAAGTCTTGAGCGAACTTGCGCTGCATACGGAGATGCTGGGAGCACGCCGGTTGCGCAGCGCAAAGCTCATCATCAGGGCGACCTAAGAGCTACCTCGGGATCAGATGGTTCAATCCAGAGCCTCGACGCTGGCAAGCCGCTGGATGAGTCTATGCGAGCGTTTTTCGAGCCCCGCCTGGGTTGTGACTTTGGCGACGTGCGCGTGCACACCGACGCTCGCGCCGGCGAGTCGGCGCGAGCGGTGAACGCGCTGGCGTACACCGTCGGTAAGGACATCGTCTTTGCGCCGGGACAATACTCTTCTGAAAATTTGGCCGGTAAGAATCTCCTTGCGCACGAGCTGACTCACGTCGTTCAGCAGTCGACCAGCACTCCGTCGGTTCAGCGCCAGAAGGACAAGAACAAGGACCTGGACATTCGTGACATCCTACCCCCGAAGGTAGGAATCGTGGAGCAGATCAACCGGGAGGTCGTGCTCCGCGACATCTTCGGAGATCAACTCGACGCTCTGGTCAGCGAGATCCTGGCAAACGCCAACGCCGTGGCATTTACGCGCAAGACAGGAGTCCGCGGCGTGATTGCGCTCGTCGACACGCGCGGTCCCAAGGGGTTCGATCCCGTCAAGGCTGACGCGGCCCTCCAAGCCGATGATAAGAAGCCGCCGAAGGATCGGATCTACGGGAGCGGGCGTCTGGAGCCTAGGGCGGCAGCTCAGAAGTCCTACTGGTTTGGGGCCAACGTGCCCGAGCCGCCGAAAGTAACAGAGGCAGGCATCGAGCTCGAGAGGATCCCTTCCGATCTCGACCTGGTCGAAGATCCCCAGACGGTCACGTTGAAACAAGGTTCCTTCACGATGAAAATACGTTTCGCATCCGTGGGGCGCGGGGCCGCGGACGAGATCAAGCGTGGGCGAACAAGCATCATCGCTGCCATCGTCAAAATGCTCAAGGACCTGGACACGGTTCCTGCGCCTGCGAGCAAGGCTGCGGGCCTCGAGGACAAACGGATCCGGGCCCGCCTCAAGGAAGCGGCGCGCGGCTTCACCGCCGCAAAACCGCTCAGAATCCTCATCGCATCGAGCGACATGGAGGCGCTCTACACGTTGCGCTTCCAGACCGCGGCGATCTTCATCCGGAAGGAGGACATTGGGGACGAGAGCAAGCTCGAAGCGGCTATTCGGTTGCCTCTCGTGGCCTTCCTCGGCACCGAATCGCCCGCGAAAGTCACGGCGTTGACAACCGAGGAGGCGGCCGAGGGGATGCTCCATGAGATGGTTCACGCGCTCCTCCTCCGCCGCGGTATCGGCAATAACGCGGTGTGGGACACGATTAAAAACAAGGTGGCGGACGGCCCGGCCACGGTTAGGAACCGGTGCGAGGAGCTGATCGAGTTGTATCTGCGCGCGCAGGAAGAGGTATTCGTGTACGACAGTATAGCGAAGCTCGGCAGTGCGTACTCTTCTGTGGGAAGTCAAGCCAACGCCATCACGTACTTGGAATGGTTGGCGCGGGCGAAAGAGTTCCTGATAAACAAAGGGGTCGTGTTCGATCGCACCACCAAAAAGCTGGACGTGGCGGAGAAGGTCGGCGGGAAGAAAGTCGACTGGTCCATCGACTTCGTGTTCCCTCGGAAAGTGACGGTCGCGGGACCCGACCTCACGCCGCTGAACCAGCTCATCAGGCAGTACCCGGGCCACTAGTTCCATTCGAGCCCCGACAAAGAGGTCAGGTCCGCTCTTGGCTTTTGACATCGTTCAGTGAGGTGAAATACGCTGGCGTCGATGGCTTGACCGTTGCGCATTGAGTCTCCTGGGGCGTACTAGCACGTGATGAACCGTGGTTTGTCACGCAGAAATGTTTTTCTTGAGGACAAAGATCGGGAACGTTTCTTGGAACTTTTGGGCGAGACCTCACGACAGTGAAAGGCAGAGATTTTTGCTTACTGTGTGTTGGATAACCACTACCATATTCTGCTTCAAACATATTCTGCTTCAAACCCCTGGGGCCGGGCTTTCACGTGCCATGAGACGTCTCGATGGGATCTACACCTAGCAGACCTCCTCCTTGGCGAGTTCAGCCTGTTTATGGGTGACACGGAGGATAGAGACGGAAAAACGTTTGGCTCGTCGAGCGCGAGATATTCAGCAGCGGTTACTAAAGAGCCAAAAGCGACCCTGACCCCTTTGCAGACCCTTTGAATGAGCAGGGGGCAACCTGGAAGCGACTTCATATTGCCGCAGTACGGCGTTGGGATGGATCGAAAACGCTGCGAGTGGCTAACGGTCGACGCGATCGCAATCGAGGTAGGAGATGGTTATGCCCACCTCAATCATGAGCCCGGATATTCAGGCGGTGTTCGATCAAGCGCGGTCGCTACAAACGCGGCGCGTTGTGTTAGGTAGCAACACAGTCGACATTCCCACGCCGTTTCCGTCGCCGCAAGAGTGGCGGGATCTATGGATTTATTTTCTGCTGGTGGATCGGTTTAACAATCCACAGGCGCGTCCGCGGTTTGCTCCATTTGATGGCCTGCATGGCATCTTTCAGGGCGGCACATTCGATGGCGTGCGGGCGCAATTGGATTATCTAAAGCAAGCGGGAGTGGGGGCGATCTGGCTTTCGCCAGTGCTGAAGAACTGTCAGTACAATCCCTTTACCTATCATGCCTACGGCATTCAGGACTTCTTGCAGGTTGAGCCGCGGTTTGCTTCCGATCCGCAGCAAGCGAAGGCGAATCCGGCACTCGCCGAGAATGAGCTGCGCGCGCTGGTGGACGAAGCGCACGCGCGCGGCATCTATGTGATCTTTGATATCGTGCTGAATCACGCCGGAGATGTGTTCGAATATGTGTTGGAGAACGGCAGCCATGTAGCGGCGGCTGACGGACGGAATTTCCCATATACCATCAACTGGCGCGACCAGGACGGTCATGGTCGGCCCGACTGGACCACCCCGCCTGACAACCCACCCGGCGATGCAGTCATCTGGCCGGCGGAGTTGCAGCGCAACGAGTTCTTTCGACGACAAGGCAAGGGTGGCGAGGCGGGCGGGGATTTTGAGTCACTCAAGGAATTGGTCACCGGGTTTGCCGAGACCGATAGGAAAGAAGGCTTTCATTTCCCAGTGCGCAATATTCTGATCCGTGCCTATCAATATATTATTGCCAAGTTCGATGTGGACGGGTTTCGCATCGACACTCTGAAATACATCGAGCCGGATTTTGCCCAGGTATTTGGCAACGCGATGCGCGAGTTTGCGCTGAGCATCGGCAAAAAGAATTTTTTCACCTTTGGCGAGGTATACGACAACGAGGAGCAGATCGCGCGTTTTATCGGTCGCCACGCCGCAGCAGAAGGCGATCTCGTGGGCGTTGATGCCGCGCTTGATTTTCCGCTTTTCTTCAAGCTTCCGGCGGTGGCCAAAGGCCAGCTTGCGCCGGCTGAAGTCATCGGGATGTTCGAGCATCGCAAACAAGTGGAGCGGGACATCATCAGCTCGCACGGCGAAGCCAGCCGGTTTTTCGTGACGTTTTTAGATAACCATGACCAACATAATCGCTTTTACTTTAGCTCGCCCGACGATCCGACCCGGTTTGCCCATCAACTTACCCTCGGTGTCGGTTTGCTATTCGCCTTGCAAGGTATCCCGTGCCTCTATTATGGCACGGAGCAAGGGCTGCACGGGTTAGGCGGCGAGGACGCGGCGGTGCGCGAAGCCTTGTGGGGCAAGCCGAACGCTTTCGATCGCGCCAATCTTTTCTATGCGACGATAGAGCGGCTGGCTGCGGTCCGCGAGCGCCAACCGGCATTGCGCTACGGCAGACAATATTTCCGCCCCATCTCGGGCGATGGCATTCACTTCGGTATCTCGACGTTTAACCAGGGTGTGCTGGCCTTCTCGCGGATTCTTAACGATCAGGAAGTGATCGTAGTTGCTAACACCAATACAACGGCGGGTTGGACGGGCGAGGTGGTTGTCGATCTCGCGCTCAACGCTGTCGGCTCGAGCTACCTACCGGTGTTCAGCAATGAGACCTTAAGTCAGAGCGGCGAGACGGGAGGCATAGCGCCCGGCCCGGTTACCGAGAAGGCTGCAGGCCGGGTGAAAATTCGCGAGATCAGCGGTGCAGTCACGCGAGGACCGGCGCGGGCTCTTGCGGTGACGTTAGCGAAAATGGAAATGCAAATCCTCGTGAAAATTGGCGAGTAATCGTTGCTGTCTTCGTAGCTTCGTTCGCGAGGTGAACCAATCTTCAAATCCTGGGGTCAGGATCCCTTGGGGTTCAGGCTGAGTATTGACTTATTTAGCAACGAACCGTCCGATCTCGGCTTCGCTAATCACTGTTTCAGTGACAAAAGATCCGTCCTTAAAAACGTTGGGGCGCAGAATTCAAACGGACGCAGTAGTGGTCGGTCGCGTGACTACATTCTCCGATCCAAGCTTCTATACCGGATTGCCTCAGCGATGTGAGACGCTTCGATGTTCTCCGCACCGGCCAGATCGGCGATGGTGCGGCCGACTTTTTGGGACCCGACTATACGCTCTCGCGCTCATCTGGGCGTTGGCGTGCTTTTATGTCATCGAGTCCCCAAGACCCAAAAAGCCCAGATCTCCAAATGTCCTATAGAACTTAAGGCGTTAAGGCGAGCATATCAGGCTTACGGAATTAACGAGGCCGGTAGAAAGGGTCATCAGCAATTGAGTGGCTCCACGAGACCGGGAGTTTTTGAAATATAATCGTAAACAAAGTTGCTAGAACCGACAACAAAGTGGTTATATTCTTTTGTTCTGAAGGTCATAATAAAATTTCAATTGAAACGCTGATCGTGTCATTCCTTAACATTCGAGAGTATTAAAATATTCCTGTGTTGCCTGTTTTGTTTTAGGCCAATCATCGCTCTCGTTTCCAAAGACGTACCTTTTGCACCAGGATGTACCCGTTTGATCACTGCCTCAAACTGTACGATGCCTTTTCCTCTTCTCCCTTCTCCACTAGAAATATTCAGCTTTGTCACGAAATACTTTCACCTCCGTCCCTGATTCTTTGATGGCATAGC
>DASPXM010000261.1:0-18984 GCA_035637295.1 Verrucomicrobiia bacterium | reverse complement strand
TCGCTCTTGATCGTTTTCTGTTTGGGACTTGTCGACGCCGTCGGCGAGACATTGCGCGATACCCTGGTGCAACTCACTACTCCCGACCGCATGCGCGGCCGGGTGAAAAGCTTCGATCAAGTGTTCATGTCCGCTGGAACGTACGTGGGTCATGCCCAGATGGGAACCGCGGCGATGTTTGTCGGGGTGCCCGGCGCACTGATCCTTGGCGGCTGCCTGGGTTCTGCCGCCGTGCTCCTAGTCGCAAAATTCGCGCGCAGCCTGCGCAGCATCGACACCTAGGCACAGGAAAAGGGGTCACCCCTACAAATGTTTGCGAAACTGAACCGCGACCGCATTTCGCTTGCTCTTGACAACCCCGCTCGGTGATCTTATTCATTATTCACCTACGGCTGCTTTATGGTGATCTACAACCTTGTCTGCAAAAAGAAGCACGGCTTTGAGGGCCGGTTCCCAAGCTTTGAGGACTTCCAGAAGCAAGCGGAAAAGAAGCTCATCTCCTGTCCGACCTGCGGTACGACCAAGGTGGAGAAAGTACCCCACGCCTGCGCCGTCCATGTAAAAAAGGAACGGCCTGCGCCGCCCGCGAAAAAACCAGAGCCGACACCAGCCGCGTCGCTTTCGCCCACCGAATTCAAGGAGATGCTCATTCGCGTGCATCATTACGTTAAGGAGAATTTCGAAGACGTCGGGCCGCGTTTCGCCGAAGAAGCGCGCCAGATTCACAAGGGCAAAGCCGACGAGCGTGCCATCCACGGCACCGCGACGACGCAAGAAACCAAAGAACTCGTCGAAGAAGGCGTTCCGTTTGCCGCCCTGCCGAAACCCGAACTCGATAGCTAAATCGCGGGATTCGATTTTTCGTCCCGCGAAGCAAGTTCCCCCCAAAACTGAATTCCAGGCACCGCCCCTAGGCGGCGCTCTTGTTGCAGCAAGCTTGCATTTAGCACGCTCGTACGAAATAGAATCGACATCTTATCGAAGAGACTGTGTCGCAATGTCATCCCGTATTTTCGTGATTGCGCCAAGAGTCTCGAAGTGGAGAAGCAACATGCTTTTGATCGACAACCCAACCGTCGCGAAAATTCTGGACATAAAGGGTTGTATGGAGGCGCTCGAAATCGGCTACCGCGACCTCATCAACGAGCGCGCGGTCTACCGCGGCCGCTACGATCTGTTCGTGCCCAACGACGATCCGAAGTTAATGTACCGCTGGGGCACCATGGAAGGCGCCTGCCGTTCCTTCGAGACCTTTGCGATTCGGATGAAATCCGACATGCTCGAATGGCCTGAAGGCAAGACCGTTGAAAAATATTGCATCGAGCCCGGAACGTTTTGCGGCGTCGTGATGGTTTTTTCAACGCGCAACGGCGAGCCCTTGGCAATTATTAACGATGGCATCATACAACATATGCGCGTCGGCGGCTGCGCCGGGCTCGGCGCAAAGTATTTGTCGCGCGAAGACTCGAGCGTGGTCGGCATCTATGGCGCCGGCGGCATGGCACGCACCTACCTGCTCGCCTTTAATCAAGTGCGCAAGATTCGCGAAGTAAAAGTTTACAGTCCAACCAAGCAAAACCGTAAAAGCTATGCCAACGAAATGGCTGAAAGGCTGGGGATCAAGGTCCTGCCCGTGGAACGCCCGGAAGAAGCCGCCCGCGGCTGCGACATCGTCGCCACCTGCACGGATTCGATTCAAGTTGTCGTCAATGACCCGGACTGGATCGAACCGGGCATGCATCTCACCTGCGTCAAGGCGAATGAATGGAATACCGATATCGTCAAGTCAGCGGATTTGGTCATCAAGATGGGGCGACCAATGTTGAACTTGGACGTTGGTCAAATACGCATTGGGGGCGAAGCCGCGGTCGTCGCGGGCAACGCCGAAGAAATCAAGCGCATTGCGAATCCCAAAGTCGACATTTTTTCCGCGGAGTTTCCACTGCTCACCGATATCATGTCCGGTAAACTCAAAGGCCGAACCGATGCGCAGCAGGTGACGTTCTTCGTCAACAGCGGCACGCAGGGCCTGCAATTCGCATCGACCGCCGGTTACGTCGTGCGCGAAGCCAAACGGCGCGGACTGGGACAGCAGATTCCTACCGACTGGTTTTTGCAGGATATAAGGGATTAGATGTAAACTTTAAGGAGGGAATCATGCGATCGCGCTTTATCCTATTCGTCTCTCCTTTATTAACGTTACTCATCATCGCAAGCAGTGCACTTGCCCAACTGACCTCGGTCAAAGTCGGTCATAATGGCTTCTCAGACGAGAGCGTGTTTTATCTTGGCCGAGAAGTTGGGATTTTCAAGAAGCACGGTATTGAGCTTGAGCTGATTTATATTCCCGGTGGCTCCCTTTCGATGCAGGCGCTCATCGGCAAGAGCCTAGATCTCCTATTGGCCGGCGGCACGCCCCTGGTTTACGCGCAATTGAAGGGCGCCGATTTGCGAATGATCGGCGGCGTCAACAACCTTTTGCCCTATGTTCTCGTGGCGCGGGAGGGCATCACTCGCGCGGAACAATTGAAGGGCAAAAAAGTCGGCATTAGCCGTTTCGGCAGCAACACCGACTTCGTCGTCAAGCTTGCCGCGACACAGTTGGGACTCAATCCAAAGAGCGATATTCAAATTGTGCAGACGGGCGGCCAGGACGCGCGAGTGGTGGCATTGAAGAGCGGGGCGGTTGACGCCACGGTGTTAACCCCGGACGTCGCCTTCATCGGCCGAAAGCTGGGTTTCAATGCGCTGCTGGATTTTGTCGACAAAGGCATTGAGTACCAGCATGTCGGGATCGGCTCGCGCACCGATTATCTCAAGTCTCAGGGCGACACCGCCAGGCGCTTCATGCGCGCCTTTCTTGAATCCATCCATTACTATTTTGCACACAAGGACGAGGCCGTCAGGAAATCGATGCAACTATTGAAAGTTGACGACCGGCAGGTCGGGGAAATCGGTTTCGACTTGCGGCGAAAAACCCTGCCGACCGACGGGAAACCGACGGTCAAGGGCCTGCAACTGGTGCTCGACGCCGCAGCCGAAGACGATCCGAAGGCTAAGACGCTTAGCCCACAACAGTTAATCGATCTGAGTTTTCTGCCATAGAGGAGCTTGTATGGCTGAGCCAACGAGAATACCCATATTTAGCGCCGACGATGCCTTGCGCCGCCTACACCAGACGGTCCATTCCAAGGCGAACAATTTCTACGCAATGTACTCCAGCGTCCTCGGCGGCATCGTCACCGACCCCGCGCTCATGGTGTTGCCGCTTGACGATCACATGGTGCACCGCGGACACGCCGTCTTTGACACGGCGACGCTTACCCATGGAATGCTCTACCAACTCGACCCACACTTGGATCGGTTGATTAAGTCCGCCGACGGCGCTCGCATTCCGTCGCCGTTTCCGCGAGAGCGATTGCGCCAGATCATTTTGGAAACCGCGGCGGCGAGCGGCCGGCGCGAAGGTTCCGTGCGCTACTGGCTTTCCGCCGGTCCCGGCGGCTACGGCCTCGGTCCGGCGGAATGTGTCGGCAGCAGCTTCTACGTGATCGTCTTCAAGCAGGAAGCTTACCCGGAGAGTTACTATCAACAGGGCATCAAGCTGATCACCAGCCAGGTGCCGATCAAACCGCCGCTCTTCGCGCGAATCAAGTCGACCAATTATTTGCCCAATGTGCTCGTCGTCGTGGAAGCCAAAGACCGCGGCGCCGACAACGGGGTTTTCATCGACCAACGCGGCATGGTGGCGGAAAGCTCCAACATGAATGTGGCGTTCGTGACCAAGGATCGCGTGTTCCGCCATCCGCCCTTTGACGCGATCCTATCGGGCATCACCATCCAGCGAGTTCTCGATTTCGCTCAGCGGCTCGTACAACAAGGCGTGCTAAAGGCTGTCCGACTCGCCGATATTCCGGTCGAGGAAGGACGTGGCGCGGCAGAAATGATGCTTATCGGTAGCTCGATCAAAATCGCGCCGGTGGTTGAATGGGACGGACAAAAGATCGGCGACGGCAAGCCGGGACTGGTCACCACGAAGCTGCTGGAGATGTGGAACGAGGACGCGAGATCGGCGCAGGACCAACTCGTGGCCGTGCCGTACGATGAAGGGGATTAACGGTACAATTGGAGTTAAATTAATCGCTGCGGTTTTACTTGGCGCAAGTAGTCCGCAAGCCCTTGCTCAATGCGATCCTTTATTCGACGCTGCTTAAGCTTCATCATCGTAGCCACCGCAAGCCACAACGCGCCGATACTACATAACGGAATGAGTAAAGTAGCAACAATTCCTGCAGACATCTTTTTTGCCCCCTTGAGAGATGATGGTTGTATCCGCTCTAGCATTCCATAAAGCAACGGTTGGGCCACGGCAAAATGGGCGCAAATCAGCGGAAAATTAAGCTATTAAGCGAGGAGGGCTTGGTCGGATTTGTCAAAATGACGGATTTTTCATGACACGCGTGTCAGCCTTGGCGCAAAACGCCACTATCTAAGCCACTCGATAGCCCCACCTCAGGCAACGACCGCTGACGGCTTGGAGCGGCGTGTTGCGTCCAGGCTTCCGAAGCACGATGGCGACGCAGCGATTAAACCGTGGCCCCTGAGCGGCGGAGCTACTCCCCTTACCGCCCCTCTTCCTGTAACGGAAACGGAGGTTTCAAATCAGAAAATTTCCTATACAACTGGAGGCTGTAAGGTATAGGAATAATCCCAAGCATTAATCAAAACGTGACAGCTTACTTTTACAAGTCAGATTCGTTTGATGATTATTTTTTTCTAATTCAAAGGAGATAGTTATGACAAAGATAAAATTTTCTCGCGGGTTGATGACCGCCATTATCGTGGGGGTCTTCGGGCTGGGTTACGTTTGCGGGTCGATGACGCAGCGGCAAGCCGAGGCCCAGATAGGCGAGCTGCTGGAAAAAGCCGGGAAGGCGGGCGGCCCGGTCGGGTCGGTAGCACAGTTTGGTTCTTCGCTCGTCGAGATGCAGGACCATATCACTGGCCTACAGAAGAATCTGGATACGTTTAAAAAGGTGCAATCATCCCTGACCGGTAAATAGCCGGATTGATCTTTAGCGTCCCGGCGGCGCTGACGTCGGCCTCTACGATGCCGCGCCAATCGCCGTCGCCAAGATGGAAGCAGGCGACCAATCGGTCTCGGTTGGACTGCTGATCCGCTCTCCCATCACCCTGGGCGTGTCGGACCGCGAAGTGTCCAAGATTATCGCAGCTCCACGGGCCGCGTATGGAGCATCGCCAACCGCTCAATGGGTAAAGCTAGGGAGTAAGACCCCCATGACGAAATCGTGTCGGCGAAGCATAAGCGCATACAAAACCGATCTTAGATAAAGAAGGAGGAGGATCATGGCGCAGCACATTCACGGACCGCTTTACTATGAACGGATGGGACGTACGGGGCCGGTGATCGCCTTTATCCATCCCAACCCGATGGACCAGTCATGCTGGATTTTTCAGATGGCGCATCTGTCGACCTGGTATCGCTGCATTGCCATCGACATCCCAGGATACGGCCGCTCGCCCAAGGCAGACGCGGGGCTGACGATGACCGACATGGCCGAGGCCTGTTGGGAAGCGATCGACGACGCGTTGCCCGGCGAAAAAGCGACTCTGGTCGGCTGTTCGGTAGGCTCGTCGCTCGCTCCCCAAATGTACCACCAGCGTCCCGACAAAACCGCCGCACTGGTGTTGTCGGGCACCGGTTACAACCCCAACAAGGAATTTACCAAAGGGCGCATCGATAACTACACGGCCAATGGCATCGACTATCGCTGGGCTTACACGTTCGAGGATCTGAGCCCGGCGTTTCGCACCACGCCGATGGCACACTTCTTCGCCAACCTTTTCACCGAGCGCAACGAACACGCCGACGTGCAGACGATCATCCACCAGTTCAAAGCGCTCGCGCAGCCCTATCCGGAGGGCCATCATGAGCGCATCGCCTGTCCGACGATCATCCTGACCGGCAGCGAAGACGGCAGCCATCAGAGGGCCTTCGCGCTTCAAGCGCGTATACCGAATTGCGAGTTGAGGACTTTGCCCGGGGCCGGCCACGCCTGCCAGATAGAGCAGCCCTGGCTATTTGATCGTTTTATGATCGAATTTCTTGCCAAGCACGGCCTGTTTCCCGGAGCATCCAAGTCGACTAAGTCGATTGTCTGAATGTGAGAGGTAAGGGGTCTTGCAAATAGTGCATCCGAATCACGAGAGTGCTGGGCTAAGAGAAGAGAAATGTTAATGGCTGAAACTCTGGCCATGCAAGACCCCTTTTCGTTCGTTTCGGTAACAACGCCTACAAGCCTACTTCTCGATCTGGTTGAAATTACTCATCCGACCCTACCTTTGGTCGCCACTTATCGAATCTTCTCTCCACCCTGTCGATAACATCTGTAGCGACCATGCCGCTGAGAGCGAATATAAGGACACCGACAAAAACCTTGTCGGTTTGGAACGTCGCGCCGGCTACTGTGATCATAAATCCAATCCCGGCAGTAGCGGCATAGAGCTCGCCAACCATGACACCAATGAGCGCCCTTCCGATCGCCAGACGCAACCCGGTAAGGATAAATGGCACCGTCGAGGGCACCACCACGCTCCTAAATATTTGCCACTCCGAAGCGCCAAAGCTTCTCGCGGCGCTGAGGAGACTGACAGGTGTCGTCTTCACGCCATCTCGGGTATTGATGATCAACGGGAATACCGCGCCGAGAAAAATAATGCCGATTTTGGAGAGAATGCCGATGCCCAACCAGATAATGATCAGCGGCAAGAGCGCGACGCGCGGCGTCGCGTTCATCGCGTTGACGAACGGATCACAGATATAGGCGAACTTCTTGTACCAACCGATAGCGATCCCAAACGGGACGCCAACAACAATCGACAAGAGATATCCCCACCCGAACTCGATGCCGCTAACCCTAAGATCGTTCCAGATTTCTCCCGAGCCGAATAGCTGAACGGCAGCTTTCCAGATGAGCGACGGTGCGCTCATAAACATGGGATTAATCATTTGAAACACATTTCCGACCAGCTCCCAGACGAGCAAAAACAGACTTACGGAGAGAGTTCCGAGAATCAACTTCTCGTGGTTGAGATACAACTTATAGAGATTGGAAGCCTCCGCTACTCTGACGTCTAATAGCGCCTCTTCAGCAGGCATATTTTGGTCAGCCATTAGTCTTACCCTCCTTTTTTTCTTTATGTCCTCATCTGCTGCGGATTTTCCCTGAGATTCACCATCAGATCATCGTGGGCCGCTGGGGTTACTCACGGCCGCGCTATATCTGCTATCTGAAACGCAATCAGCTGCCACCTAGGTCGGGTTTCTCTGCAAACTTAAATGCCCTCACTAAAAAATTGGCAAGACATATGCCACTGCCTATGCCAACTGCCTAAAAAATTGCGTTCGTCATTTGGAAGGAAAGAAAAATCAGGGAGTTTCAACCCGTCTCGTCACCCGAAAATTGAAAGGTAAAAATCGGTATTGTTACGGGTATTGTTGAGGTGGAGGATTTTCCAGATGGTCGAATTATCAAAAATCCGTACACAGGGCGTCCCCGAACGACGCGGGCATTACCAACGCCACGTGGAACCGGTTGACCCGGTCAAAAAAAAGCTTTGCGTCCCATTTAAATTCGCCCTTCAGTTTTGCACAATTTGATCGGAGCCCGAATAGTTTCAATAAACATGTCCCAACAGTGCTCCCTCATTCGTCGTATTAATGAAACGATACAAAACCGAGAGAAAGGGAAAAAAATGACAACGGCAAACACTAAAGCAATTGAAGAAGCCCAGATCCGCACATTGATCGACAATTGGGCGAACGCAATGCGCGCCAAAGACGCCAACGGCGTGGTGTCACAATATACGGCGGACAACGTTAAGTTTACCCTCGCGCCTCCCCTGCAACACACGCGGGATAATGCGTTTGGCAAGAAGGACCTGGAGCAGTGGTTCTCCTCTTTCCAAGGTCCGATTGGCTACGAGATTCGCGACCTGAATATCACGACAAGCGATGACGTGGCCTTTTGCCACAGTCTCAACCAGATGAAGCTAACGACGAAAGACGGAGCGAAAGTCGACTTGTGGTTTCGCGAGACCCTCGGCTTCCGCAAAATCAATGGCAAGTGGACGATCACGCACGAGCATAGCTCGGTGCCCTTTTACATGGACGGCAGCTTCAAAGCCGCGGTCGACCTCAAGCCGTAGCGCTTCGAGAGCTTAGCTTAGATTGAAGCATTGCGATCGGCCGCAACGCGCGGCCGAAGAAGGAGCTAGCGATGAAGATGAAACTATACGAGTTCGGCCCTACCCGATCGATCCGCGTGCGCTGGACGCTCCAAGAGCTGGGCGTGGATTTCGAGCCCATCCGCGTCAACCTCTTGGCCGGTGAGCACCAGCGCCCCGAGTTTCTCAAGATCAATCCCGCCGGGAAGATCCCCGTGCTCGTCGACGGCGATCTAGTGCTCACCGAGTCTGTGGCCATCGTGCTCTACCTGGCCGACAAGTATTCCAACAAGGGCCTGATCCCCACCGACCTCAAGAACCGAGCCCAGGTCAACCGCTGGCTCCTATTCGCGGCGACGGAGTTGGAGCAGCCGCTGTGGCGTATCTCTCGCCATACGGTGCTGTATCCAGAAGACCAGCGCTTGCCTGGGGACGTGATCCTCGCCAGCCAGGAGTTCAGGGCCATGGCATCCGTGCTGGAGGAACACATGCAACGACGGCAGTTCGTCGTCGGCGATAGTGTGACGGTCGCCGATTTTGTGACGGCATACACGCTCGACTGGGGCAACGAGGACCAGTTGCTGGACGATTGCCCGCAGCTGCTGGCCTACATGAAGCGGATGTACGCCCGTCCGAATGCGCCGCCCCGCATCGCCGCAGCTTTTGCCACCATCAAAACTTGAACGGTAGGGTTATGAAGTGCTAAGCCCAAACGCATCTAGCTCGGAGAGCTACAGCGCGATTCGAATGCAACGATCTATCAGGCACGACCTCAAATATCCCTCGCGCTTGAACTCCAAACGATACGTATAAAATAAATAGTTGTCTGTATCAGGAGCCAGAGTGAATACAAATTTCAAACGAAAAAACTATTATCTTGACGAGAAAAAGATCCGCCGGGCATGGGCGATCCTGGGCACAAAGACCGAGACCGAGGCCATTGACGCCGCATTGAACCTGGTAGTCTTCAGAAAAGAAATTCTCAAATCACTGGAAAAAGTCGCGGGCAAAGGTGGTGTGGAGAAGGTTTTTTAGTGGCAAAGCATCTGATCGATACAGACCTATACATCGACCTCATTCAAAGCGGAACAACACTCGCCTTATCCATGAACTTTATGGTAAAGACGCTCCGGGCATCTACTTCGGCTCCATGGTAGCCCAAGAACTGTTGGCCGGCGCCCGCTTAATTATTTTTGTTGATATCACGAAGCTTGATCTTGAACCCTGGTCTTGCCTGGCACGCGTAATGCTCTGGAAGAGGCCAACGGAGGTGTAAATCCTATGACCCGCGGATGGAATGGCTACCTGGTTAGAGCCCTCAACGAGTTTGTTTCGCTCAATGCTGCGTGCGGGGTTATTGATGCGAGCGATCGGATTCCAATCCGAGCGAAGCATCAACGAAACCGAAAGAAATCTCCTGGGATACGCCCGCGGCGAAAAAAAACTAGCCGTGACCGTAGTGCCGTCTGATTCTTCCCCACCGTGACAGTTCTCGTGCGCACCCACCTCCTCACAAACCATCCGGGCCAGCAATGCGCCGCTCCGATGAATTCCTTCGACTAAAATGTCAGTCGCGTTGACAACTTTGACGCAGCTGCCTAGTTCACTGCCGAACGAACGGCCTCGCAAAGTTTCCCTTACAATCAAATCCTGTCAGACATAAAGACGGGCGGCATGCGCGGCCTGATTGACACGGCGCAGCGCCATCAGGGAACGGGTCTGGGGCTGGCGCTGACGAACATAATTTTCCAGGAGCGCGGAGTAGCAGGCTACGGTGTGTGTGTACGAGACCCGCATGTCGAACTTTCTCGGAGGCTCACCCATGACAAAAGTAATCTTTTACGTCGGCCTGATCGGAATGGTTCCGCCCTCAACGTGGACTTCCGAGCATGTTTCCTATGCTCAGGATTTCTATGCAGGGAAAACGATTCGAATTGTGGTGGGGGGTTTCCGGCTGGAGGCGGCGAAAGAAGATTGGCCGGCGTAATCTCCGGCCAATCATTATGAATCATCGTTTAGAAAACTTAGCATTTCAAAGCGATCACGCGCAGTGAATTTACCTTCGACCCTGACATGGGCGCCCGCGCGCAAAGTTCGGAAGCGATCCCTATCGGACTCTCGCACATACTCTGAAAGGCGCACCGAGACCGGCGGGCCAGACTGATCATCGAGCTCGAAAGAATTGTCTCGCCGATTTACACTCTCCACTCTCCCGGCCAGAGTCTCAATGCGCGGCGCTGAGCTTGGAACGTCGCGTCGACTCTGGCTCGCGGGGTTTTCTTGGAGACGAATCAAATCCGCATACGAATCACCGCGCGAATCCCGCCTCACTTGCATGGCTACGACGTCGCCTGGCTCTAGTCGCGCCACAGGATATTCGCGGCCGCGATAGAGCACCGGCGCATCGGCGCTAAATGCGACGACGCGCCGGTCGCTCTTGTTTGGACGCAAGTAGATCCGCCGTGAAGCAAGATCCACGCGCTCGACTTCGCCGACAACGTCATCCTGGCCTTCTTCAATCGTCGGTCGACCGATCAGCGCGATATTTTCCATGCAGCCGGGAACGCCGATCAAAAGCATCCCCAGCGCCAGAAGCGCGGCCGCGCGATCCACGAGCTTCACCGGCAGCTGCTAGTAGAGAATCGAGCCTTTCTCGATCTGAGCTTTACGAGCCTCATATTCTCTACGAGATATTCGTTCGTTCTTGTAGTCGGCTTCCAGTTTTTCCATTTGGTGATGAGCGTTGACCTCGTAGCCTGCTCCGGTCGCCAAACTTCCCACCGCCGCTCCGCCGAGGAACGCGCAACCACTTTGAGTGAGACCGATCAAAAGTGCTAGCGCCAAAATTGTTTTCTTCATGTTCAACCTCCTTGCGAGATTTTCACCAAGTCGAATAGGCAATAGCGCAAGGCTCATGCCATTGCCGACAGAACAAGATTTTCTTTAATTACTGGCGATTCTTGCTCAGCTTCAGCATTCCAGCCGGAGGACGGCAGTAAATTTCCTACAAACATGTCAGAATTTACGCCCAATTGATCGGGCCTCCCAACGCATGAAAACATCACATTGCCGCGACAGCATCCGGTACGCGGATCCAGGATATGTTAGCTGGGTCGCAGGCTGATCAACTCCACGTCCCTAGAAACGGCGAACCTCTTTGATGGTCGAATCATACTTGACAGGTTCTATGCCGTCGGAGGATATATTCGCGCAGCTAGCAGTCCGCGGCACTGAACTGCCCCGCGCAGCAAGCTGACCGATATCAGAACATAGCGGGTAGAATTTCTCCTAAAAACTTCACCCCCGAATGTTTTAATCGGGGGTCTACCAGTTCCTGACTCGCCTGGATTCCCGATAGAAGCATTCGGGAATGACGAACTCTAAGAGTGTGGGAACAGATGCTAACGCAGCCAGATGCGGGAATCAGACCGGCAGTGACTGAAGACGGAGTCTCAACCACACTGCCGCCATTGCGGCCGGATGCTGAACATTATCGGAGGCTCAGCCATGACAAAAGTAATTTCCTACTTCAGCCTGATCGGAATCGTTCTGACCTCGATGTGGAGTTCGGAGCGTGTTTCCGATGCTCAAGATTTTTATGCGGGGAAAACGATCCGAATCGTGGTGGGGTTTCCGGCGGGAGGCGGCTTCGACACGTATTCCCGCATCATGGCGCGCCATATCGGCAAATATATACCGGGCAGCCCGACAGTCGTTGTTGATAACGTCACCGGAGCGGGCAGTCTCGTTGCCGCCAACACGATTTACAAAGCGACCAAGCCTGACGGTCTGACCATCGGGAATTTTATCGGCAACCTGATTTCGCAACAACTTTTCGGCGGTCATGGCATCGAGTTCGACGCGAGAAAGTTTGAATGGATCGGCGTGCCGGTAAAGGATCATGTCGTCTGTGCCCTGACAAAAGCCAGCGGCATTACCAGCGTCGATGCATGGATGGCGGCGAAAGCCCCGGTCAAATTGGGTGGCAGTGCTCCGGGTACCACGAATGACGACGTTGCCAAATTGCTCAAGGCAGCCCTCGGGCTTCCCATT
This sequence comes from Verrucomicrobiia bacterium, assembly GCA_035637295.1. Taxonomy (GTDB): domain Bacteria; phylum Desulfobacterota; class Binatia; order UBA9968; family UBA9968; genus DP-20. Next base: position 6,684 of record DASPXM010000261.1, on the reverse strand, counting down.
CAGCTGGTGACAGGTTACAAGGGCACGGCGCCGATTAAATTGGCCGCAGAGAGCGGTGAAATCGACGGCGGGTGCTGGGCTTGGGAGTCGATCAAAGTGATGTGGCGCCAAGGCCTGGATGCCGGCGACGCGAATATCGTGCTGCAGGCTGTGCCCAAAGCAGTCCAGGACCTCCCAAAGGTTCCCGTGGCCATCGAACTCGCAAAGACAGAGGAGGCGCGCAAGCTAATTCAGGTGGGCATCCATGACACCGCATCGATTACCCGTCCCTATGCGTTGCCTCCGGGCACGCCCAAGGATCGGGTTCAAATGTTGCGCAGGGCCTTTAGAGAAACCTTGAAGGACAAAGATTTTTTAGCCGAGGCAGTTAAATCTAAACTAGACGTCGATCCGGTGAGCGGCGAGGAAGTCGAAAAGATCGTCGCCGGCCTGTTTAAACTTGATTCCGCCACGGTCGCGAAAATGTCGGAAATTCTTAAATGATGCAGGACGAGGCCTGCATTTATTAACCAACGGCCGCGATAGCTAAGTTTCTCCGACTCTCCCAGTCTCCCCGCCTGTCCTTCTAAACGAGACTCCGGCTCACAAGCTCATCTTTAACGTACGCGTAGTAAATCGGTGCCGCGATGAGACCGGGGATGCCGAAAGCGGCCTCCATGACGAGCATCGCGAGCAATAACTCCCAGGCGTGCGCGTGCACCTGAGCGCCGATCATATGCGCGTTTAAGAAATATTCGAGCTTATGGATGACCACCAGAAATATCAGCGATGCGATCGCTACCGACAGCGAGACGCTAAGACTCAAGATCACAATGATCGTATTGGAGAGGAGATTTCCGACTACAGGGAGCAGCCCAACGAGGAAGGTGATGACGAGCACTGTTTTAGCCAGCGGCAGATGGACGCCCGCCAACGGCAACGCGACGAACAGGTACAGCGCGGTCAGGAAGGTGTTGACGGCCGAGATGCGGGTTTGGGCGAACACGACCCGGCGGAACGCTTCGCCGACGCGGACCACGCGCTCTCGCATGGCCCTTGCGAGCGGTCCGACGGGTTCATGCGGCCGCACGTCATGCAGTGATGCCAACACCCCGATCCCCAACCCGAAAAAAATGTGTGCCAACGTGCGCCCCGCCTCCGCCCCAACCTGCTTCAACTCCCCGGCGTGTAGACCGAGCCAGGCCACCACGGCCTGCCGCAGCTCCTCTCCGTCCACCGGCAACTGTTCCACGATGAAGTCCGGCAGCACCGTCCGCCATCTGTCAATGCTATCGGTCATCGTATTAAAAAGCGTCGACAGGTTATCCGCCTGAACAAAGGCGACGATTCCCGCCCCGGCAATCGTGAGAAGTAAGGCAACGCCAAAGGCCACGATGCCGACCGCGACAATCTGGCCTCGCTGGTGATGAATCCGGAATATTTTTAGGACCTGCGCGAGAACGTGCACCACCTCGTAAACAACGAGTCCGGCCACAAGCGCCGGCAGCAAATGCAGCGGCAGCACGAGAAACAGCGCCACACCCGTGAGCAGCCAAGAGACGATATCATAGGAAAGTGCCGGGGGAGATTGCGCGAGGTCGCTTTGTCCGAAACCCATTGTCGCCACAATTAATCCTTCGCTAAGTAGGCGGCGAGCGCAACGCTGCGCGTGACGCCTAATCTTTGCCCTGCCAGATATTTGCGATTAAAATCCCAGGCCAAAGAGTAAGCTTGGCCTCATCTGTTGCATCTTGCGTAAACTCAAGGTCGCGATGAACGAGCCGATTGTTCCCTTCGAAGCGGTTTGAAGCATCCCGTCTGCCTTATTCAACGAAATTCGGATGGAATACCCCGAATGGTCGAGGTGATTGGGGCAACGATCACTTCTCCCAGAAATTCCAACGCCGAATCTCTGGTGAGAATTAGAACCGGCCGTTTTTTGTCGGATTGCGAAAATACATACCCTCTCATCTCTCTTCTCTTTCATCAATTACCCCAGACCTGTTCCGATTCCCAGTCACTAAACTCGCGGCCCTTGACCGGCTTACGCTTATACCCCTCGCGATGCCTCGACTCCAATTCCTTTTTGCGAACTTCCTTAAGGGCAGAACGCAAGGCTTCCCTGGTAAAGCCGGATCGCGTCGTCCCTAACTTCTTGGCGGCGTTGTCTACCGCCTTTACGAGGTTTTCATCCAAGGTCATTTGCACCCTCTTCAACAGTGGATCTCCTAGGGTACCTATCAGTACAGCTAGAGTAGCCGACGTTAGTGTGCTTGCTCAAGTCGATGGCCAGAAATTGCGGATAAAACGGCTTGAACCAGTACTCCGCTGGCGAGCTCGTTTATTGAGTGCAAACTGTGGTAGAAAATAGCGATAGGAGGAAAATATGCTCGCTCGATCGATTTACTCGCTTCTCGTCGCCGCGCTTGCAATATTTGTCATTCCAGCGCCAAGTATCGCAGCAGAACCTTCGTGTCCCGCTATCCTCGATCACAAATTCGCCAATCTGATGGACGAGCCCATCTCGCTCTGCCAGTTCGGCGGCAAAGTGCTGCTGATCGTCAACACGGCGAGCGAGTGCGGCTACACACCGCAGTACGATGGCTTGGAAAAGCTATATCGCCGCTATCGCGACAAAGGATTCGCGGTCCTGGGATTTCCGGCGAACGATTTCGGCGGCCAGGAGCCGGGATCGAATAAAGAGATCGCGCAATTCTGCCGGGTGAACTACGGCATCACGTTCCCCGTATTTGCGAAGACGCCCGTCGTCGGCGCAAAGGCAAACCCGCTTTTTAAAGAGCTCGCCGCCAAGACCGGGAAACCGCCGCGTTGGAATTTTCATAAGTATCTCCTGGACCGAACGGGACAGCCCGTAGCCGTGTTCGAAAGCGCGGTCGAGCCCGAGGATCGCCAGGTTACTGCGCAGATCGAGAAACTGCTTGAGGGGCACTGATACAACTCTCTCGTTGAAATCGTTCAAGAGTTCAAATAGTTCAAGTCGTTCGAAACCGTTCAATTTCAATCACTGCCGTCTGATTCCCCGTGGCTTGCTGCGGGGTAGTTTATTGCGTCGACTGAATTCAGCCGTCACCGCAAACGGTTTGATCGCCAAAGAGCGGGAGCAATCAAACTACTTGCCATCGGTCGCAGAAATTAGCGGGCCAACGAGGTTCGACTAAAGTTACGAGTGGCGCAGTTTGCCGCGTGCGCGGAGCGCTCCTGCGAGGGCGCGCGGCATACCGGCGACGGAGATAAATTCAATCTGTTCAAAGCTTGCGCTCCTTGGGATCGGATGTATAGGCTTGGAAACGACACTTCCACGAGTCGAGCAATTTGCGCGGCGTGGGAGAATTTTCTTTCGGGCTTGGCTCCCATTTGGCACTAGACGGTTATGGATAGCGCGTTATCGATTCATCGCCTCCACTTCGCGTTTACGGTGACCTATCACTATATTTTTCCCCAATTGACGATGGGGCTGGCTCCGCTCCTCGTCATTTTCAAATCGCTGGCCATTCGCACGGGAGATGAACACTACAACAAAGCAGCCCGGTTCTGGGCCAAAATATTCGCCATCAATTTTCTTTTCGGCGTGATCACCGGGGTCCCGATGGAGTTTCAGTTCGGGACCAACTGGGCGAGGTTTTCCCAATACGCGGGTGGCGTCATCGCCACGGCGCTCGCCATGGAAGGGGTCTTCGCTTTCTTTCTGGAATCCTCGTTCCTTGGGCTGTTTCTGTTCGGCGAAAAACGGTTCGGGACGAGAATCCACTGGCTGGCAGCCTTCATGGTATTCGTCGGCTCGTGGCTGTCCGGATTTTTTATTATCGTGACCGACGCCTGGATGCAGCACCCGATCGGCTATGAGATAGCCGCAGACGGCACGGCTCATCTCAATAGCTTCTGGTCGTTGCTATTCAACGAATGGGCGGTTTGGCAGTACATTCACAACATGGGCGGGGCGCTGATTACCGGTTCGTTTACGATGGCCGCGCTCGGCGCATTCTATCTCCTCTCGCTCAAGCAAGAGGAATACGGCCGCATGTTTCTCACGTTGGGCGTGATCGTCGCGGCGCTGGCCTCGATATTTCAGCTGTGGCCGTCGGGCGACCGTCACGGCCAATTGGTTGCGAAATATCAACCGATCACACTTGCTGCGATGGAGGGGCTCTTTCATACCGAAGCGGGAGCCCCGATCGTTTTGGTCGGTCAGCCGGATACCGACAGGCAGAAGCTCGACAACCCCATCTATGTTCCCAAAGCGCTTAGTTTCGTTACTCACCGCCGATGGGAAGCGGAGGTGAAGGGTTTGAATGAGTTTCCCCGTGACCATTGGCCCGACAACATCCCCCTGCTCTATTACTGCTATCACATCATGATCGGGCTCGGGACGATCTTCATCGCGGTCACCGTGACGGCCGCCTTTCTGTTATGGAGGAAAAGACTCTTCGGCGCACGATGGATGTTATGGATTCTAATGTTGAGCTTTCCTTTTCCATTTATCGCCAATACGGCGGGCTGGATTACTGCCGAAGTCGGGCGTCAGCCCTGGGTTGTCTATGGGTTGCTGCGAACCGAACATGGTTTTTCGTCCCACGTCTCGGCCGGCAATGCGCTATTTACGTTGATTGGGTTTATGGGCATGTACAGCGTCCTGAGCGTGCTCTTCTTGCTTTTGATGTGGCGCGAGATTCTGCACGGTCCGGCATTTCTAAACACCCACGAGCAAACCGGCATCTGAGATTGGGAGTTTGATACGGAAACGCTCTGGTTTATTCTCGTCGCGCTGATGGTGATCGCCTATGTGGTCCTCGATGGGTTTGATCTGGGCGCGGGCATCATCAATCTCTTTGTCGCGAGAAGTCACGACGAGCGGCGCGTGATCTTGCGCGCCATCGGCCCGGTATGGGATGGCAATGAGGTTTGGCTCTTGGCCGCGGGCGGCGCGTTATTTTTCGCTTTTCCGCTGCTCTATGCGTCGAGCTTCAGCGGCTTTTATTTGCCGCTCATGATCGTGCTTTGGCTTTTGATGCTGCGTGGCGTCGGCGTCGAGTTGCGCTCCCACGTCGACGATCCGCTTTGGTGGTCCTTTTTTGATTTCCTGTTCTCCTTATCCAGTTTGCTGCTCGCGATATTTTTCGGCGCAGCGCTCGGCAACGTCATTCGCGGCGTTCCGCTCAATTCGGAGGGTTACTTTTTTGAAGCGCTGTGGACTGATTTCAGGGTCGGGCCGTATCCCGGCATTCTCGACTGGTACACGATTCTGACCGGCGTGCTGGCGCTTGTAACGCTCGCGGTTCATGGCGCTCATTATATTGCGCTTAAGACCGAGGGAGAAATCTGCCATCGCGCCCGCCGGGTAGCCGCTCTCGCTTGGTGGGCGCTTGTGCTGTTGACCGTGTTGAGCCTTGTCGCAAGCTTATACGTTCGTCCGCAGGCGCTCGATAACTTTCGCTTGTATCCCTGGGGCTGGATTATTCCCGCCCTGGTCGGAGCATCACTGATTGCCATGCCCCTCTGCCGCGCCAAGGGACGCGACTGGCCTGCATTCCTCTCATCGAGCGTGTACATTGCCGGCACACTCGGCGGCGCGGCGTTCACAATGTACCCGACCCTTCTGCCGGCAAGCACTGATCCGAAATACAGCCTGACCATCCATAACGCCAAAACGGGAGCTTACAGCTTGAGCGTGGGTTTGATTTGGTGGCTCATCGGAATCGTCCTCGCGATCGCCTACTTCACATTTCTCTATCGCTTCTTCAGGGGTAAAGTCAGCCTGGATCAAGAGGGCTACTGACCGGTGAGGATCGTTTTTGCGCCACGGCACCGCCCACATTTCGTAGACGTGTTCGCGGCGATCGAACGACGCGCTACTCGTCGTTATCGGAAATCCCCAATGGAAGTTCTACTTATGACAACAGCCCCCGTAGAGTTTCCCCTCAAAATACCTAAGCTCGCCAACTTTGGTCGTCACTTTTCCTAGCTACTTCGTCTCTTTTCTTTTGGCTGATTGTTTCGGATGAAGTCAAAAAGCTGATTAAGGCTCCACTCACAATCGATATCGCAACAATCAAGAGAAACGCCCGGCTACTAATCCTGCCCCGTAACATCAACGAAATCGAGAAAAACGCCGCGACGGCGCCACTGGCAGCTCCAATGATAAATAATCTAGCCGGCTGGCGGCGGTGCCTGAGTGGTGAGAAGGCAGCGAGGGCAAACGCCGCAATCGACGGTGCAAAAAAAATGGCAAGTCCAAATAGATCGTCTAGAAATTCTGTCATAACTTATCGTCTAAGTTGCTTCAGGCATGGAACCTTTCTACTTTCCTCGGCGGACAATCTGTATAGAGGTATTGAGCACACACCCAAACGCCTACTACTTCAGCCCCTAATTCACCTGCTGTTTCATGGTTTTCAACAGTTCCTCGAATGACGATCTCGCGATCACGCGATTGAACTGCGCGCGGTAGTTGTTGACCAAACTGATATTCTCCGCAACGACGTCGTAGATTCTCCACTTCCCGTCAACTTTATGCAGCCGGTAAGCAACGGAATAAGTTTGGCCGTTCTTGTCGATGATTCGGGAATCGACTCGCGCGTAATCCCCATCGACGCTTTCGCCGGAGTAAACCACTTGTTGCCCGTCGTAGAGATCGATCTGATCCGCATAGGTCTTTTCTAACAAAGCGGTGAAGGTGGACGCGAATTC
>DASPXM010000260.1:0-12205 GCA_035637295.1 Verrucomicrobiia bacterium | reverse complement strand
CTCACAAACAAAATAGCTCCAATTGTGACAGAGTTAAGGTGTTGCTTTAGTTAGCCGCTCGCATTCAAATATTTCTTATGGCGACCGCAAGCAGGAGGATTAGCAGAAAACAACTGCGCCAACCGGACCGGTTTCAGCTTGAGACCGAGAATGCGCTCGAATATTTCCAGACTCACAAAACAGTAGTACTTTCCGCCGCGGCCGCCGCCGTCGTGATCATTGCCATTGTTTGGGGCTGGCAAATTTTCAAGGCAAAACAAGATATCGCGGCGTCACACGAATTCACCAAGGCGCTTGCGCTATACCAAGGCGAGAAATACCGCGACGCCGTACTCGCATTCGAGACAGTCCAAACCTATCGCTGGTCGCGTTACGCAGTTCTGGCACATTTGTATCTGGCCAATAGTTACTTAGCGACCAGGGAGATCGACAAGGCGATCAGCGCGGCCCAACGCTCGTTGACCGCCACCAGACCAAACACTTTGTATCGCCAAATCGCGCTTTTTACATTGGCAATCGCCGAGGAGCAGAAGAACCAATGCCAGACGGCCATCGAGCACTATAGCGACGCGCAAAAAATCGCCGGAGCGCTGCAATCCAGCGCCGCGCTCGGCAAGGCACGTTGTGCCGAACAACTAGGCGACACCAAAACGGCCATCGCCACTTACAAGGAGTACCTCAAAGACAACCCAGGCTCGCCGTTCGCGATCAAGCTTTCGGAGCTCGAAGCCAAGGGCTCGCAAGGGGCTGCGGCTAAGTAAGCAAATTAGCCGACCGATATGTAACGTCTGATAAGATATATTATGTAAACTTTCGTCTGGGTGCCCTATTCGATTCCGCTACTCAATTCCGTCTCACCAATCCCTCTCCTTTTCTTGTTTCCTTTTTTCAAGTGATTGATTCCGGCTCGTATCTCGAATCAAAATAATTCCGGCGTCATTCCGGCAACGAGACGGATACAGGATGCTAGACTGGTGAGATCACAATTTATGCGCTTACCGTAGGATCAGAAGTAACGCCAAAGCCACCATTTCTCGAAACCGATCTTAGCCCAGTAAATCATTCTTGATGGACCCCAGGTTCGAGGATCAGTGACGCCGAACGGCGGCCACCCGGTCGGATAAGTGGTTCGATTTGCCGCGGCGCGTCCAGCGCCGAAAGCGAGCAGTCATATAGTGTGCAACCAAAGCTCCACCGGTCGTCCCTTTCCGGTGATCTGCACCGCCAGATTGTTGGCGAGCATGTCGGCCTCCTGGTGCGCGACGCCACCGGCTTTCGAGGCCGGCATGTCGGCACAGTCGCCGATAGCGTAGACCTTGTCCCATTTGGTTTGTAACGTGTCGTAATCGATTCTTATTCCGGTCTCCGTATCGGCCAGGCCGCTGTCGAGGAGCACCTGTGCGGGCCGGTGCGGCGGCACCATGACCAACAAGTCATAGGCTATTTTGTAATTATACAAGCCCTGAACGACTTTGCGTTCCGGGTCGATGGAACGCACAACGAATTCATAGTTCTGTTTGATGCCACGCCGTTTGCTCTCAGCATCCATCCAGACCGTTGGATCATGAGCTTCACCCGTCGGCTCGGCCTCACGGGTAAAATATTCGATTTCGACGTGTTCGCGAATTCCTCGTTGGCGAAAATAACCATCGAGCATCCATTGTGCCTCGTAGGGCGCCGGCGGACACCGGTAAGGGCCAAGCGGAACGCCAACGACGACTCTGCCGCCGCCAAAGGCCGTTAGTGAGTCGCGCAAGCGAACCGCCGATTCCATCTCCCAGGGATGCTGCGACGATTCAGCAAATCCGGGCACTAGGTCAGGTCTGGTCTGGAGTCCAAGCGACACGATCAGGTAGTCGTAACGGATCTTCCCATTCTGCACGGATATTTCTTGACGGGTTGGATCGATGCCGAAGATTTCTGATTGAAACACTTGGACGTTGCGCTTTTCTAAATGCTTTAGGCTGCGGCTGATATCGTGTGGCTGGCGTTTGCCAAGCATGATGAAAAGAAAAGCCGGCATGAAAATATGATCGGCGCGCCGGTCGATCAAGATTACGTCATGATCCGCCCCCAGCTTGCGTCCCAGGTGAGTTGCGGCAACCACTCCTCCACAACCACCGCCTAAAATGACGATCCTTTTTCGTTTGGATATTAATTGCATTTGACTGATCGACTATGCTGATTTATCGCGGTCGCTGAATCGTTGGCGCGAGCGCAGCGACAAGCTCTGAAGATTCTTAACCCGTTGCTCGCGCCAAAGTGCCTGCTCCTTCACTCCGTCTTCGGTGAGCTCTTTGCCGAACCCCGAGGTGACCCGCAAGAGCCATATGATCAATTTATCCGAGAGATCCTTGATCCATTCCATAAATTACTCCTCGATCAGCGTGCGCCGCCGACGTCGAGCAAAGCATTGAACTCACCACTTTTTGAATCGTTAACGGAGGAAGGTATCTTCCTGCCGGAGAGTGTCCTGGGCATCGAGCAGGGCCTGAGGCGTAGGCCCTGCTTCACCGATCAAGCCGACCTGGCGCAGGAACTGGCCGATCTGTGCGTGGTCGCGAGGGCTCACTGGCGCGTAGGGTCGACAAGGATTGCCGATGTCCACACCGAAATGCTTCATCGCTGATTTCATCACCGGCGGAAGGCCGTATGCCGCCCACTTTCCGGGGAAGAGCGCATAGCAGCGTGCCCAGAATCGCGCCGTCTCCAAGTCCCCTGCCCTGAACGCTTTGACAATTTGCGCGCCGATCCGCGTCCCAGGCGGCGGCATGGTCGCTCCCGAGCCGCCGAGCATCAACGTCACCAGCAGCGGCTGCATCGTAGTGAAGTAATATCCGCGACCAGCGAGATCGATCTGCTCAATTAATCGGGAAATTTTCGTGATGTCCCGCGAGCTTTCCTTGAAGTATCGAATGTTGTCGATTTCGCTGATTTTCACGAAAGCATCCTGTGGCGGATCAGCTCCCGGGCCGGGATTGTGATAGCAGACCACCGGCAGCGGGCTCGCAGAGGCCACTTGGGTATAAAACTCCATCAGCTCGGCGATCGTCGGCTGGCCGCCCCACGGGCGAAGCGGCATTAAGACTTGGACGAAATCACCGCCGACTGTAGCTGCGTATTCGGCAAGATCGAGGACTTCTCGCGGCGAGGGACTCGAGCATCCGAGAATAACCGGCACACGCTTGCCGACCATTTTTGTCGCGACTTTCAGTAATTCCTTGCGTTCGTCGCGCGACAGCATGGTGTATTCCGCGGCCTCCACGGCGGCGATGGTAACAGCATCGCAATCCGTTATCAGGAAGTCGATTTCCTTTTCGAGCGCTTGATAGTTCACCCGGTCGTTGTCATCGAACGGAGTCAAACAGGCGCCGATGACGCCTTTTATAGGTTTCGTGACGGCCATAGAGGTCAGTGTAAAATCTCGGCAATGATCCGGGCATGACCTGCGTCGCTGCCCTTCACTCGCAAAGGCAATGCTAAAATACGCGAGCGCTTGCCGACGACACTGCCCAAGTTGGTGACGTTCTCCGCGATCAATACTTCGTTGCCGAGGAGCGTGCGATGCACAGGGAAATCAAATCCTTTGGGGCGAAGCGGTGTCGGCAGATCGACCGTGATGCAATCGATGCCGAACATCTTGATGCCCTTCTTGACCATCCATTCGGCGGCGTCGACGGACAGATAGGGGTGCAGGTTGTAATCGGCGCTATCAAATTTTTCATCCCAACCCGTGTACAGCATCAAGATATCACCGCGATTGACCGGTACTCCGGACGCTTCGAGATCCTTTGCCGTCACCTCTTCCCCGCCTTTTTTATTGACAGGAATGACCGCGCCTGGGCCGACAAAGGCATCGAGCGGCAGTTCTTCGATGGACTTCCCTTTGGGGACGATATGGATCGGCGCATCGACATGCGTTCCGGCATGGCACGGCAGCGACAACTCCGTGACGTTTAGTGGATGGCCTTTGTCAAGGCTGAGAAATTTTTGCACATGGACATCCGGTAAAATCGGAATCTTCGGCATGCCGTCGTAAATGATCCGCGACAGGTCGACCATTTCCATAAAAATATCTCCTTAGCTACTTCCCGTTTCGCCAGCGCGCATAGAGTGGGTCTTTGTCCACATACGCCCGCTTGATACCGTCGAAGGCGAGCCAAAATTGGTCCAGAGTTTTTTGCACCGATGCGCGGACCGTCGCTTGCTGAGGTTCGCTTACGGCATATCGTTCCACCGCGAGCGGCCCTACTTTCATGTGCTCTTCGTCGACGCCCATATGCAGCGTCCAGTAGCGGATATCTTCGGATTCGTACTTGAATCCATAATGTTGGGTCAGGCCGTTGACGACCCGCGTCATGCGCTCATTAGCCGTGCCTTCAAGACAAAATCCTTGGCAGGCGTAAAGCTCCAACCAACTTCGCTGGTACATCAAGAGCTCGCGCCAGTCGAGAAACGCTTCAGTCTCGGGTAACGGTTCGACGCGGTCCAGTTCCTCTCTGCTGTAGCCGCACGCTTCAGCGAAGCGAATAAATAATCCCTTGTGACTGTCGGTGCCGGTAATCTCACCCGTTCCTTCTTCGACGACGTTTTCGATCCACATCTTCTCCAGCTCAGGATCATCTGGACAGCGGCTCAGCATCGCGGCAATCGGCTTCGGAAATGGTTTTGGAAAAAACAAGTAGAACTGGCCGACGAATCCCTTGAGCTGATCACGGTCAAGCTCTCCCTCTTCGATCATGCCGATGATCGGATGATCTTTGGAGTGCTTGCGCCGCACCATTTGCTGAATTTCTGTTATGAATTCTTTGCTGGAGATTGCCATGCTATTTTGCTCCGATATACACCGGTGTGACTATTTGGAATTTATCATAATGCTCCCGGCGCGATTCGCACGCACGGCCCCAGGATCAGCGCTTCGGCAGCGTTGTTGATCTCGTCTCAGTTTCTTAGCATAGTGAAAAAACATAAAAAAGGCACCGGCCCGTACTATACGAGAACACCAGATATGGGCAGGCCGGTGTCCCTAGTCTAGTCTACATGGCGCGGGAAGCATGCATCTAGCATGAAGGAGGCAATCAAGCGGTCCCTACGTGCTTGATCATCAGTGTAACGTTCGCATAGGCTGCCGCCAAAAAGGTAAAAAGAAGGAGCGTTGGTATGAAAAAGCTTGGCTGGATACTCAGTGTTGTTTTTATATTCGTTAGCGGACTCTACTTAGCGTCAATAACTCGCGAAGTAGGGGCACAAGATGCTGATACCCTAGTCCCACGCGCGTGGGGTAAGCTAGCTGCTTACGTTCCCGGGTCCGGCTCATTACTTTTTGAGGCGCCTGACGGGACCATCCGCTACGTGGAACGAGATGGACGAGTGACTTGGATTATTAGGCGCCAATAATTTATCCGTTGAGCAAATTGACCGCGGTCATGTCGTGGGGTCGTGTCGTGTCGGTGGGGTCGGTGTCGTGGGGTCTACCATCGGAATTTGCAGGTGACAGAACAGGAGAGCTTAAGGTATAAGTGATCCTGACGAGGGTGTGGCTCTTGGGGTCAGTGGCCTGTTTATTCAGGCTCGCACGGCCTGAAATGCCGCCCTCGTCACCTGCATCATCCGAGGGGTCGACCGGGATGGTGCCATATTCTCACCAGAATACGTGGCTCTGTAAGTAGACGAGACCGAAGGATGATGAATCGATCTTGTTTACGGAAGGAGGAGCTACGTGTCAGAGAGAAAATCTTTAGAGCTTCGAGTCAGTGTGGATGTGGGGTCACGGCGCCACAGCGTGGCGATCGGATTGCCCGATGGACGGGTGTTGGAGGAGTTTGAGATCATGCACCGGCCGGAGGGCTTTCAAGAGTTTTTCTCCCGCATCGAGAAACATCAAAAGGCACAAGGCTGTGGGGTGGCGGTAGCGATGGAAGGCTACAACGGCTACGCCCGGCCGCTCGATAGCCTGGTCCGGCAGCGCGGCTATCGGCTTTATAACATCAACAATCTGAAGCTAGCGCGATTCAAGGAGATCTTTCCTGGGGCAGCCAAGAAGGATCGGATTGATGCGCGCAAAGGATTAGAGCTGTTTCAGCTCCGCGATCACCTGCCGTTAGCCAAGAAAGTCTTGCAGGAGGTTACGGGAACGCCCAAGGAGAATGAAATCCTTAAGCGGCTCACCCGGCGCCGGCGCAGGCTGATCAACGAGCGAGTACGGGTGGTCAATAATCTTCAGGCGGACTTGCAAGCCGTCTGTCCCGGGTTGTTAGAGATCACCACTGAGGCAAGCAATCAGTGGTTTTTAAATTTTCTTCTCAGCGCCAGCACACTTCCCCAACTGGCTCGGCTTCGAAAATCGACGTTACTGACGATCCCTGCGGTAGGCAGAAAATACGCAAGTCTGATCCAGGACTGGCAGAAGCGGGCGCATTTTAGCTCAGAGGTTGAGTGGGTCGGCGAAATGATTCACGAAGACGCGCAGCGCTGTCTTGAGCTCGAAGAGAAGATCAAAACGTTGGGGACCAAGATTGAACAAGTTGCCAAGGATTCCAAGATCGCCAAGATTTTATTATCCATTCCTGGCTTTGGACCGGTCTGCACTTCGGAGTTAGCTGGGGAGATCGGCACGGTGGAGCGCTTCGGTAAGGAAGGCAGTTTAGCTCTGTACCTGGGCATGTCTACCTTGGACAATAGTTCCGGCAACTATCACGGCACCAAACAACCCAAGCATGTCAACACGCGTGCTAAGGCGGCCATGATGACCGCTTTGGATCGGCATCGAAAGTATGTGCCGGAGTCGCAAAGATATTACGAAAAGAAACGAAGCGAGGGAAAGAAGCACAATCAGGCAATCCGTGCTTTGGGCCGACACCTCTGCCGCATCATTTACAAAATGCTCACGGAAGAACGCGACTATCAGATTCGCCCCGAAAAGGGGAATACCAAGACCAAGGTCAGCTCGAGATCGTGCGTTAAAACGAAAATACGGAGGCCGAAATTTTAGCCAACAGCTAAAAATCCAAAAATTTAACAGAGCCCGTGAAAACTGGCTTGTCTGCTTGAAATTTGCAGCGGGATGATCGGGCCTGATATTTGCCACATCGTGATCGTATCGCAATTAGGGCCACGCTGCAGACAGGCTCCACGGTCAGACTTCCACAACTCAATAATTCGACAGCACGTAATAATACCAAAAGCCGGACCTCCCGCGGTTTAGCGGGCCTTCACCGCTCGTTTCCCATGGCTATCTTGCGGCACGCCGCGCGCGAGCGACATGTGCGAATGCACGCCGATCCAGCGGCCGTCCGGTTGCCGCGCCAGCACGATCGTGGCGCGTCCCGGGCGGTCGAAGGGCGTTCCGTCCTCGTGGAAGCCCGTGCTGGTCCAGGGCGCGATCGCGATCGCCATCGCGCCATCCGCCGAGGCCATAACCATGGTGTTCGACAAGTCAAAGCGAAACTCCGCCGTACGCGGCCAAACGTTGTCCCATTGCCGCTCGGTCCAGGCCGACAGGTTTTTTACCAGCTCCTGGTAGGTTCCAAAGATGACGATGTCGGGGTGCCAAAACGGACGCGCTGCGGCATAGTCGACCTCGCGCACGCAGGCGGCGAATCGGTCGAGCCAATCGCGCACCTCCACCGCCGTCGCGGTACTCGCCTCCGGGAGGGCCAGCTTCATCTTGCGCCTCTCATCTCATCTCTCGGGTCATAGCCAGGAGTCTTGCTCCGGAACAATCCGGTCCCTCAGGCCACCTAAAAATCAACACAGGAGTGGCAGGGGCGACCTCAATGGTGAATTTCTGACTTGACCGCCGCATGCAGCCTCATCTTTTTTGCAGAACACGAAAAATCCTTTTTGCGCGTTCCGCTATCGAAATCCCGCCCGTAGAAACGGAGAAAGAGAACCTTCTTTAATGAGGCGGGCGATGCCAATGGATCAGTTTGCAGGGCCGACGCTCGAACCAGAGCTTGCGCCGTTGCATGCATCGAGCAACCCATCTTAAGGCGCTCCTCTCCCGAGCGTTTCAGGAGCCTGTCTCGATATTTGCGCTCCATTGCATCCGTTGTATCTTTCATTGCCTGACCTCGCGGTATACGGAATCCACACTCAACTGTTTCGCCCAGCGGGTCAGATAACATCGGTTCCGTTGCTTTACGGATTGTAGCAGGTTTTTGACGTCTTCGAGTTGCACTTCTGATTTAAATTTTTTCGCCCACTCCAACTTTGACAGAATCAAGTCTTCCAGCGCAACGATTCCGTGTCAGACCTTTAGAGAGTCAGAGCTCATGAGGAACAGGTATACCGCTCTTATCAAACTTCCAGGTTCATTACGGCGCCGAACTGTTTCCCCTGCCCTGCTCGCCAAGGTCGCGAAGAAGCCGCGCGCTCCCAGTTCGCGCATCAGCAACGCACCGATGAAACCCTCGAGATGGACTCCATCGCGCCACTTCGCGGTCGGAAATTATAGTTGACTTGGCTAGTGCAACAACTGCGGCCTACCAGCGATCTTTGCCCGTCGCCCAGCGGTCCAAGCTGGCGAGATATTCGCGAAACAGCACCATGCGCATCGCCACGGCGCGGCGCACGCGATCCTGACGATCCTCGGTGGTTGCATAGCGTTTGAGGAATTCTTGCGGCACGCTGCCGTGACCTTCTTCGTCTTCGGTGATGCGCCGATAGGGTTGCTTGATCCACTCTGGCACCGCGGGTGACTTGAGACACATTTGGATCAAATAGTTCGCGACGGTCTCGCCGGCGAGGGATAAGCCGGCGATCCGTTCGCAGGTTTCATTGAGGCCTTCCATCGCATTGAACATGGCGATCTGCGCCGGCAATGGTTTGTAGTCGAACGGGTCCGCGCCCAAATCGCCGATGCGCTTCATCAACAGCTGCGCGTGCACCATTTCTTCGTGGGCGGATTCCGCCATCGTCGCTTTGACATCCAACTCCGGCGTGGTCTTGAGCCATGTGCCAAATAGATCAGCGGCGCGCAACTCGTTAAATAATCGGCTTTTCATCACCCGAATACGTTCTTCATCCGTGCGCAGAGGCGCGTAGCAGTAGGCCGGCGGATGTGTGTCGAGATACCGGCAGAATTCATGCACCGGCGCTAAGATCTCATTCAAAAACTCTTCGCTGTTCATGACAGGAATAGAAGTTCCAGCCGTTTCAAATGTTCAAGCCGTTCCAGCCGTTGCCGGAAACGATTTGAACGTCTTGAACGATTTGAACTTTCTCCTTCTGCTAAGCTTTCCAACCCTTTTGCGAGATATCGATACCGTTACCCTCGGGGTCATGGACGCGATATTCCGCGAAAGGAATTCGGTCCGGCCGGGCCGCGCCGCGCCGCACGCCGGCTTTTTCCGCCCGCGCTTGCATTTCTTCGTTGCTTTTCACGTGGAAGCCGAAGTGGTTAAGCCCGAGGGGCTCTTCTTTCCTTTGATACAAGAGCGCCAAATTCATGTAACCATCGGAGACGAAAATCGATGACCGGTCGGTACGCTCGATCTCTTTCATGTCCAGAACCTTGCAATAAAAGTCCGCCATCCGCTGCGGATTAGGCGTATAGAGCGCGATATGGCGAATCGGCACAGGGCGTTTTTCGTAGCCGACATCAAAAGCCCGGTGACAGATACCAATGGTGTTGCCGTCGGGATCGCACAGCTCGTAGTTGGTCCCCGTGTACGAATCCACCTCAGCAAGATTCGCTTCCACGACGTTGACATGGGCCAACTTCTTGCGGATCGACTCGGGACGCGCCGTGTCGAAGCTCAAATGCCGGAAGCCCTGTTTTTGCGGCTCTGCCTCCGGGACGAGCGCCAGGTTGAATACTCCTTCCGAAAGAAAGGCAGCGCCTTTGATTTCGTCGATTTTCTCAAGCTCGAACACGTCTTGATAAAACGACGCTAAACGGCTCGGATCTTCGGCGGCGATAACCAATTGACGTAACTGCGGCATGACTTCCACCTTCTTTCGTTGGTCTATGCGTAGCTTACCACAACCGTAGCTTGGGATTACAGCGATAGCGAATTCTCTTGATCGCTGGAATATTTCTCTACGCCGAACGCGGGCGATTTGACCGGTAGGAGCAAACTGAACACGCTGCCAACGCCAACTTCGCTCGTCACGCGAATTTCTCCACCCAGCGCGGCCGCAAGCTTTTTGCAAAGTCCCAAGCCTAAACCCGTTCCGCCATAGTGGCGCGTGGAGGAGCCATCGAGTTGGCGAAAGTCATCGAAGATGATCTCTTGGTCTTCCCGCTTGATGCCGATACCCGTATCCGCGACGGCGATTTCCAAAACTTCGCCGACGCCGGTGCGCCGTTTGCAGATCGACAAATCGATGCGCCCTTTCTTGGTAAACTTGAGCGCGTTCGTCAGAAGCTGAACTAGGATTTGCTGTAGCTTCTGCCCGTCGCTTTCTATGGAATCAATCGCCGATTCCATATGGATGCCGAACTCAATCGGGCGCTCGCGAATCAGCCTTTGGGTCATCGTCTCCAAGCCGGTCAGGATCTCCTTCAGCTTGACGATTTCAATCTGAGCGGAAGAGCCGTGGCTCTCCATACGGGAAAAATCCATGAGATTATCCATCAGGCTCGACAGTTCTTGTCCGTTATGAACCAATCGATCGAGAAATTTCCGCGCATCTCCCGACAAGTCCAAATCACGCAACACTTCACTGTAGCCGATGATCGTGCTTACGGGCGTGCGCAGCTCGTGGCAAACATTGGCGACGAAATCTTTTTTGATTCGATCCATTTCGATCAAACGTCTATTACTGTCCTCGGCCCGAGTGCGGGCGGCGATCGACTCTTCGTAGAGACGACCATTTTCTAACGAAAGAGCTAATTGCTCCGTCAATGTGCCTAACAGTCGAAAGTCTTCTGCGCTGTACTCGTGTCCGGATTTCTTGGCGCCAAATGAGACCAAACCTTTTACTTCGCGCTCGTAGACAAGTGGCATGAGAAGCTCCGCCTGCCATCGCGCGAAAACTTCGAGTAATAGGTCTCTCTTCTCTCGAAAGCGCGGGTTAGTCATTACCTCGTCACGGGAGATGCCGCGGTAATCGCTGCCGGACCAGATCTCCGCGAAGCCCATCGGCTCGTCCATCTCTGGAGCTGTCTGGGTCATCGACTCGGTCGCCGACTTTAAGATTTCCGGCGCATTTTTCCCCCGATACATCAGGACAGCGTTTTTGACCCCCAGGAGCTCGGTGATTCGTTGGATAAAACCTTTGGCCAGAGATGGAGCGGCATCGAGGGTTCGCAGGAACATACTGATCTCTTCCTGAACTTTGATCGGGTCGTAGTCCTGGCGATAAAGGTATCGGTCGACGACGCTTTCGAGCCAACGGAGTAATGGATTGAAAACTGCGACCACAAGCACCGAAAAGAAAATCGGCACGAGCGGGTCCTTGGCATAGCTTCCTGCCCAGGGTGCCACTACGAACGCGATGATGGCGTAGATCACCACCAACAAAGCCATCAGGGCAACTCGGCTCAACGCGACCTTCAAAACACGGCCGAGGTCAAAGAGGCTGTATTTCAATAATGCATAGGCAACTGAAATGGGAAAAAAGATCGTCGGCACCAAGGCGATGTTGTACGGAATCGGCCACTGAAACGAACTCGTCAGTACGGTGACCAGCGTAGGTATCAAAAAACCCAAAAGTGCGCCGACAAACATCACGCGCAGCCTCGAGCGCTCCAGATCCGAATCCGTCCGACGCAACGCGTAGCCCGTAATGATCAGGAATGTGAGCGCGCCGATGCAGGCATAAACGTATGCGGCGCGAAAAAAAGCGATCCAATAGTCCAATGGGCCCAAAAAGGTCGCGCTGTTAAGAATTCCAAGAACCATGCTTATTCCGTAAATCGAAATGAGCGGAATCGGACGTAGCGCGAAGGTCATCAAGTTGCCTTGCCGGAGCAACAGAGCCAGATGAATCGCGGCGCTGGGGGTGAGCGACAAAGCAAAGATTCTCAACTCTTTTGGCAGCACTCCCTCCGTCATAAAATCGAAGGTGGTTTGAAACCAGACGAAAACCGTCAAGACCATGAAACAAAGCGGCAGCGCGGCCGGCGACGAAGCGTGGAAGAAGTATGGCGACACACCGATCAAAAGAAAGGCCAAACCGATGAAGATATAGATACCAAAGCTCAAGAGCCAATCGCGCAGGCTGAAATTCATCGTGGAAATTGTCAGGTCGAGAGTCT
>DASPXM010000259.1:0-5967 GCA_035637295.1 Verrucomicrobiia bacterium | reverse complement strand
CTTCGCCAATCATTCTTGGGCCGAACCGGTCATGGGCCTCACGCCCGACGACACAGTGTTGGTGGCCGTTCCGTTGGCGCACTCGCTCGGGCTCAACGGCGGCCTCTTGGCGCCGCTTCTCGCCGGCGTGACTATTGTTGTGCTGGAACGATTCATCCCTGAAGCCGTGTTCACGACGATCAAAAAACATCACGTGACCGTTTTCCCCGCGGTAGCAACGATTTTCCGCCGATTGCTTAACTCGCCGGCATTCGTTCAGGCCGACTTCTCGAGTCTGCGTCTGGCGGTTTCCGGCGCGGCGCCCTGCCCTTGGGAATTGGCGGTCGAATGGCAAGAAAAATCAGCGACTCGAATCGTCCGCGGTTATGGCATGACTGAGTTGTTCCGGCCGTTGTCATTCCGCTCCGAAGATCCGACCGAAGTGCCGGATGCGGTTGGACAGCCGGTCCCGGGCGTTGAGATACGCGCCGTCGTCGAGGAAGAAGCGAGTCGAGACGGCGTCGGCGAGCTGTGGATCAAATCGCCGGCGATGATGGACGGCTACTTGGACGCGCCGGAGGAAACTAACGAAGTCATCTCCGATGGCTGGTTCAAAACCGGTGACCTCACGATAATTTCTCCGGAAGGTTACGTTCAGATTGTCGGAAGGAAGCGAGAACGAATTCTGCGCGGCGGATATTCCGTCTTTCCGCAGGAGGTCGAAGGTGTGCTGCTGGCTCACCCCGACGTCGCCGAGGCGGCGGTCGTAGCGGTTCCTGATGCAGATCTGGGCGAAGAAGTTGCGGCTTACGTCAGTTTGAAACGCACGGCACAGCTTAGCTCCGAGGATTTGCTCAGTTACTGTAAAACCCACCTCGCCCGCTACAAGTATCCTCGGCAAGTTTACATCGTTCCAGAACTTCCCAAGGGCCCCACGGGTAAAATTTTGAAATCTGCCCTTATCAAAAACGAGGCATAAAAAGACTGCTGTACTGGGACCGAGCCATATTTAGCCCTACGGTTGTGGAGAAAAAAATGCCGGATACTGCGCGGACACGGATAGGCTGGTTGGGGCCGAGCTTGCCTACGAGCTCGCATCTACAGAAAGTAGAGCGAATTGTTCCCAGCAACGTCGACCTCGTGTACGAGCAGCTCGTGCTCCATGACGGTGTGCTCAATGATGTGCAAGGCAAGCTTGACGCAATCGTCACCAGAGCCACAGAACTGACGCACAAACATCGCTGGGATGGCCTAATTTTTCCCGGCGCGCCCAGGGAAGTACTGAATCCCGGTTTGTTTGCGGGATTTTCGTCTGCTTTAAAAGTCCCCGTTGCGACGGCGCTCAGAGCATCTGTGGCGGCTCTACACACATTTTCCGCGAAGCGAATTCTTCTACTCACTCCATTCGACGAGTCATTGAACAAACTGATCTGCACCTTTCTCGCCGATTTCGGTATCGCCGCCGCTTCCGCCTCCGAGACGCTACGCCACTACACGGACGCGCTTCGAATGACGCCGGAAGATATCGTGGCCTATGCGCGGCGAGCGATATCGGAAAATCCAGGCGTCGATGCGATTTATTTCCAGGGAGCCGTGCTCGATCCGACGGATTGCTTGGAGACGATGGAAGCCGAGCTCAAAGTCCCCGTCGTCGCGAGCAATCCGGCGATGATTTGGTACATGCTGTCGAAGCTGGGACTAAAAAATCAAACTTCTGGTTACGGCAAACTCTTGGAAACTTGGCCCGCGTTGCCGAACGCCTGATAGCAGAATCCAACCAAATCAGATGTGTCTACCAAGAAGTTATTCATTTTCGGTCTGCATTGAGACGGAGGCGCCATGCGATCCAAACTCATGATTTTGTGCTTGGCGGTGATCGCTGTCGTCATTGGCGCCGCTAATGCATGGAGCCAAGACTTCTTCAAAGGCAAAGCGATTCAGATCATCATGGGTTACCCTACCGGAGGCGGCGTCGACGCCGAGGCACGGTTGCTGGCGAAATATCTTGAGCGCTATCTGCCGGGCAATCCGGCTGTGACGGTGCGCAATATGCCGGGTGCCGCTGGGTTGGTTGCGGCCAACTGGTTCGAACAGTTCGGCAAGCCGGACGGTCTGTATCTCCATTACGGCAGCTCGACGAACATCGTCGAGCAAGCTTTTGCCCGGGAAGAGGTGAAGTATAATTTGCTCAATTGGGAACTTATCGGCGCGATTCTGCGCGGCACGCCGGTCGCGCTAATGCGTCCAGAAAAAATCGATCGCTTGAAAAGCGGCAAGCCGCTGGCGATCGGATCGCGCTCCGGCGAAGATACTTGGAACGCCATGTTCTTGTGGGGCGCCGAGTATCTCAAGTGGAATGTTCGATGGGTGCTGGGATATGGCGGCGGTGGCGAAATGCGCCTGGCATTCCAGCGTGGCGAGACCGATATCTACGCGACGTCCAACTTGGTTTCTCTCAAGGAGCTGATCTCCGAAGGCTTTCAGCCCTTTGTGCAAAAAGGCAGGTTGTTAACCGACGGTTCGTCGAAGAAGCGAGTTGAGTTCCCCAAAGTTCCGCTCTTCGACGAGCTGTTGGGCGCGCAGAAACCGACGGGAGTTTCGTGGCAAGCTTACATTACTGTCGCCGGCGCCGACGATTCCGGACGGCCATTGCACACCGCAAAGAAAACTCCGCCGGAGATCGTCAAGGTCTATCGTGACACCATGGCGCGCATCGAAAAGGACAAAGAATTTTCCGCGGAGTTGGCGAAGGTCGCGGGTGACGACGCCGAGGTGCTTTCCTCGGCAGAAAGCGAACCGGTGCTGCGCCGGCTGCTCACGCTCTCACCCGGTGCCAAAGAGTTCGCCAGCAATATGATGAAGAAATACTTGAATCGGTAAGTTAAACAGCGCCAGATCGCAAAGATCGAGGCGAGAGGCATGAGGCGAGAGACAAAACAATGAACTACCCCGCAGCAAGCTGACGAGGCATCAGAACATAGAGATGAGAATTTATCCCAAAGGCGTCACCCACGAATGTTTTGATCAGGGTCCAATTCCGGTCTCGCCTGGATTCCCGATAGAAGCATTCGGGAATGACGGACTCTAAAAGGTATGGGAATAACTCTTTACGTAGAAGCTGGGGGACTCAAACACGCAGTGATTGAACAAGTGCTTTGTAGATTACTCTCGCCTCACGCCTAGTTCACGCTCTACTTAGAAGGGAGAAAGAAAAATGATTTATGAAATCCTCACCCAATATGTCGAGCCGGAAAAACGCGACGAATACGTCAAAGTTTTCGGCGACATTCTAAAGAAAGCCAACTATGCCGGCTCCCATGGCATTAAATTTTTTACCAGCATCGAAGATCCGAGCCGGGTTATTGTCATGCTAGAATGGGACAGCGTCGAAGCGCACACTCAACACCGCGGCACCCCGACCCATAACGCTATGAGAGAGGCGACTGCGCGCTATCAAACCCAGAAAAGCGATGGTGGGCATTTCATAGCTCACGATGTTAAAAAAAGTTGAACACTGAACAACCCCGGGGGTCTCGTCAGAGAGTTTCGCCTGTGGCGAGCCCAGTCGAGCCACCGCTAAAAGCTGCGGGAATGACGGACAGTAAAAGGCGACGAATCGCCATAACGCTGCAAGCTGCACGGATTTGACCCAAAGAGATTAAAATCGTGTTCGTGGCGCGTGATCCTGTTCGTCGTGGCAGAACATTCTGCTAAATTGCGGCGGGCCGAGAGTCGCTTCGCATTTCCCGCACGATATTTTCTTCGGGAATTTGCTGAACTTCGCATTCTTCGGAATTCCGCCCAGTCTTTCGACAAGCCTCTAGCTCCGATCTCGCCTCCTCGATCGCAAAATCCTCAGTCCCAACGTACCAGATTCGAAAAGTGGGCATGTTGACCTCCCTTGCTTACGGGCAAGCGCGACGCCATTCAATAAATTAGACGACAGCCGTCAGTGAATCGTTCCTTGCTACGGTTTTGGTAGTCCCGGAGTTGGCCAAGCCTTGTATTTTCGCCGGCTTTGACTTAGTTGTTCCAGGAAAATTGTGGTTACCACCTTCCGAGGCGAAACATGGACCAAAATGAAAATGACTCGATGACCCGCGTCGGGCCGGGAACTCCCGCCGGCGAAACGTTGCGGTGTTACTGGCTACCAGTAAGCTTCTCCGACGAAGTCAAAACGGACGAGCCCAAAATTATCCGGCGGTTGGCGGAAGACCTCCTGCTATTTCGCGACCAGTTTGGCCGCGTCGGCTTGACCGAGCCGAGCTGTCCGCACCGCGGCACGTCTTTGGAATATGGCTGGGTCGAAGCCGGCGGTATCCGCTGCTGTTATCACGGCTGGGTTTACGACGTGAATGGCCGCTGCATCGAGCAGCCGGGCGAGCCCGCGGGAAGTAATTTCAAAGACAAGATCAAGCTCAAAGCCTACCCGACCCGAGAGCATGGCGGCATCGTCTGGGCCTATATGGGCCGGAGCGAACCGCCGCCCTTTCCACGCTACGACTTTCTTGTCCGCGAGGATGGCGAGCGCACGCTCAATGGTTACCTGCGCGAATGTAACTTCATGAACCAGCTGGACAACTGTCTCGATCCGGTGCACGCGACGATCCTGCATGGCCGTGATGTCAACGGCGTGCGGCAGAATCCTGAGCGCGCCGAAAGCCCCGAGTTTGAAGTGCTCGCCGACGATCTATTCGCCAGCTACGTTGCGCGCCGCCAAGGACCGGAGCCAGGGAAAGAATGGCATCGCGAAGTTTCCTACACACCGCCAATTCTTGTCATCCACGACGGCGGCTCGCTGCCCGGCGATCCGAATTCTTATTTCGCCGATGTCGCCTGGCGCATGCCGGTGGACGACTACAACACTTACTCGTTCATATTGAAATTCTATCCGTCTAAAGACGGCAAATCGACGATACGGCCGGCGCGGAACGCACCGAAGCCGCCGCCGCTCATGCGCGGAACGCAGGTAAAATTCGACATGACAACGATTAACGGCCAGGACGCCGCGGCGCAGATCGGCCAAGGCCGGATCGCTAACCGAACGGCAGAACATCTTGGCTTCTCGGACCGCGGCGTTATTCAAGTGCGCAAGCTCTGGTTGTCGGCGATCCATGCCGTTCAGCGCGGTGAAGATCCGCCGGGAATCCTGCGCGACCTTCAAAACAACGAGATGCTTCATTTTGACGTCGTCGGCTCTGGCCGGCTGATGAACAAGGGTGCAATGGTCGATCATCTGCCGCGTATCGTGAGGATCTGATTGGCATACGGCCGATAGCTTATGGCGTATAGATGAAACCCATATGCCATAGGCCATATGCTATAAGCCAACTGGAGCCGGCAAGCTCAGGATAAACTCCGGGAGAAAAAATCTTTCTTCGCGGTCCTTGCGCCTTGGCGTAATGAAATGTAGGGGCGACCGGCCGGTCGCCCTCACCCGGAAGACACAAGGAAATATTCAGGTAGCATCCATAAGGACTAGATCGTGGGCCAAACATCTCGCGGCGGTTTTCTAACTCTTTTCGCTCTATTCGCGGTTCTTGCCGGCGGCGAGCTTTTCGCCACCCAAACGCCGGTGAATTGGAAATCGGACTGGGAAGCGATGCAAAAAGCAGCGGAGAAAGAGGGACGCTTGGTCATCTACGGGCCGACCGGCGTCGATCAGCAGAAACTCTATACCGAAGTTTTCCAGCAGGCTTTTCCCAAGATCAAAGTCAATTACACGCCGGGCAGGATCAGCGAGATCATCTCACGCATCATGGCCGAGCAGCGCGCCGGCATCCGCCAAGCCGACCTCATTCTCGGCGGAACCGACATATTGCTCGGGACATTAAAAGACAAAGGCTACCTGCAACCGATTCGCCCGGCGCTCATTCTCCCCGAGGTTCTCGACACGACCGCGTGGTTTAAAGGCAAACTTTGGTTCGCCGATAACGAAGACAAATTTATTCCCATGTGGCGCGCCGTGCCGTACACGGCCGGCTGCAT
>DASPXM010000258.1:0-5654 GCA_035637295.1 Verrucomicrobiia bacterium | reverse complement strand
GCCAAGCGTAGTTCCAGCACCGCCTGAAGATAAGCGAGGGAAGATTCTGCGCCCTGATTTTCGTTCGGGCGGTCGGGATGCAAACCGTCTCGACATCCACCGGTTGTCGGATCATAAATCGGCAGGTCCAGGTCGTTGCGGCCAAGGAACCAGTCGAAAGCGCAGCGGGCTTCTTTGTACCACCTTTTGTCTCCGGTGATCCGGTGCGCTTCGAGGCAAGCCGATACCATGGCCTGAGCCTCAACCGGTTGCTGATCGAACCGGGCACGCTCACCACCACGTTGATAAAAACCGTTGGAGCCAATCGGCACAAAATAGCCTCCAGCCTCTTCAGCGTGCTGTAAGTCGGCCAGCCAACTGAGCGACTCCAGTCCAGCTTCGCTCATCTCGTTATTGGGTATGCCTTGGCCACACATGAGCAAAGCGTGGGGTAGCGCGGCGTTGCAGTAGGTCAGCGATTTTTCGTACCAGCGCCATTCATCGGCACGATTCGTTTGATACAGCTTCAGCAGCCGTTCAGCCAGTTGCTCACGCACCTGGCCGACTCTACGGTCACCGGCGAAGCGATGAAGATATTCGTGGATACCGATGAGCGCAAAGGCCCAAGCCCGTGGGCTGCTCGTCTGCAGAATGGCCGGCAACGCCTTTTCGAATACCCAGCCGGCCATACTCTGGAGGGCCGGGGTATTGGAACGACCCAATACGGTACCTAGGGCCCACAAGGTGCGGCCGTGACTGTCGTCAGATCCGTTCTCCTCCAGCCAGTTGCGCTGATAGTTCATGAAATTTCGGAAGCGTCCGGTCTCGCTGTTGAAGGCATACCAGACAAATGCGAAATAACGTGACGTTAGCTCCGAGGTTTCTTCACTGCCGAGCTCTTCCAGAAGAGCGCTCACCGTTAGCGCGCGCGCGTTGTCGTCGATGGTGTAGCCCTCGCGATAGTTGGGCACGGTGAAAATAGCGTGTTGAAACATGCCGGTATCATCCGTCATGCGGCGTAAGTGATCGAGATTGAGAGCGGGCAGTTCGGCCGGACGTTTGTCGAGTGCTTTGACGACAAAGCCGGGAGCGCTGAAGTGCCGCCGTTCGGCTCGGGCGCGCTGAAAACTCTCCATGTAGCGGCGCGCGACCTGCGGCCAGATCATCTCCCGGCCGTAGAGATAGGCGCGCTTGCGCATGCCGTGGCGCTTGGCCTCGTTGTCCAACAAATCGATCACTTGCTCGGCCAACGCCGCCGGGTCACGGAACGGCACCACCACGCCACGCTCGTCCGCCAGCACCTCTTCGGCGTACCAATAGGGCGTTGAAATGACCGCCTTGCCCGCCCCCACGGTGTAGGCCAGCGTACCCGAGACGATCTGCGCCGGGTTGAGATAGGGCGTGATGTAAATATCTGCCGCGCCGATGAACTCAACGAGCTCCTCCAAACTGACAAATCGGTTGTAGAATATCACCTGGCCCTCGACGCCTTTCTCTTGGGCCAACCATTGCAGCGAGAACCGGTAGGCTTCACCATCGTGGCGTATAACATGCGGATGAGTCGCACCTACGATGAAATACACCACGTTGGGATGCTTCGCCAAAATGGCGGGGAGGGCGGAGATGACGTTTTCGATCCCCTTGTTCGCCGACAGTAAGCCAAAGCTGAGCAAGACGATCTTACCTTCGACGCCAAATAGGTCTTTGTGAAAACTCGGATCGACAAAAGGCAGATCGGGGATGCCATGCGGGATTAAGTCGATCTTCTCCGGCGAAACATGATAGATCTCTTGCAGGAATTCCGCGCCGCGCTTGCTCATGACAACCAGGCGATCGGACAAGCCCGCGACCTCGATTAAAACCTTTCGTTGATGCGCGTCGGGTTCACGCAGAATCGTGTGCAGGGTCGTGACAATGGGCACGCGCAGATCACGCAGGAGAGCCAGGATGTGACTGCCGGCCCGCCCGCCGAAGATGCCGTATTCGAACTGCAGGCAGACGAGGTCTACGCTGTTGATATTCAAGAAGTCGGCGGCGCGCCGATAGGACTCGATATCTTTCTCCGTCAGTTCAAAGCGAACGCGAGCCGGATAGGCGTAGCCGCCTTCGATGTCGTTGACCGGCACAGCGATGCATGTTGTGTCACTGTGTTCGGCGGCAATGGCCTCGCACAGATCGGTCGTGAACGTCGCGATGCCGCACTGACGCGGGAGGTAATTTCCAATGAAGGCAATTCGGCTGATCGGTGATTGATTAGAGTTGTCTGGCATGAGGAAACCCTCCTCTCTCTGGCGGTCGCTACATGGTGTTTTCCGTTATTTCTCGGCCCCATAAACGCAAAGAGGCGGTTACCCTAGGGACCGCCCTGCGATTACTCGGAAAAATTGGACCGAGTGTGTTCTATTTGGACGTTAGGTTGGTAATCGTTTAAATGACTCTATCAGATTGGGACGATAAAGATACCCCCTCGATTATCTTATAGTGACTCATTTTGAGTTATTCGCACTCTCCGTGCTGGTTTTTACAGATACATTCATTACAAATTTGGTGACTGCCAGGGAGATCTTTAGACGAAATAAAATCGTCGGTAGGCCAGTGCAAGCAATTAGAGCAGAAATGCCAAGTATCGGCGCCTGACTTTCTTCTATATTCTGATGCCATGAGCCTAACTTCTTGATTAACAAAATCTACTGGTTTTCTCTAGACGTCAAAAATTTCCTGGCATCAATCATGTTTGGTCTGTGGAAGAAATCGCGCATTTGCAAAATTGAACTACCCCGCAGCAAGCTGACGGGCTATCAGAAGATAGCAATGCGAATTTATTCCAAAAGCGTCACCCCCGAATGTTTTAATCGGGGGGTCCAGTTCCGGTCTCGCCTGTGGTGAGCCCCGTCGAACCACCGATAGAAGCATTCGGGAATGACGGACTCTCTATTTCTTGCCCAGCTTCAAACGCTCGACTGCTTTTTGCACGAAGGACGGATCGAGAAACGGTTTGGCATCGTGATTCTTGATCCCCTGCGGGTTGAAGCGCTCGTGAAAGCCGCTGATCATGCTTTCGATGCCCGCTTCCCACGGCAACGGCACGCCGCCGATGGCATCGTATTGTTTCATATAGGAGTCGTAAGTACGCTCGAGTAATGCCGGATCTTTCTGCCGGGTCAATTCAAAAATTGCTTTATAAGCCTTCTCCCTGTTGGTGCGAAAGATTTGCATGCCCTCGATCACGGCAGTCATATAATCTTCCACCACCTTTCGGCTGCGATCGCGAAAAGCTTTGCTCACGGTATGCGGTACGCCGGCGTACGGCATTTTGAAGTCGAGAAAATTAGCCAGCTCGCGAAAACCTGCTTTCTCGAGCTCGTACTCGTTGGGAGGATTCACCGCGACTCCATCGATGAGGCCCTGCTTCATCGCAGCTGCGCGGCTGGGAACACCGCCTGCCAAATAGACGAGCTGGACGTCCTTGTTTGGAACCAAGCCAAGTTTTTCCAAATAGAGAATCGTCGCATACTCGTCCAGGCCTGCCTGTCCCGCTCCGAGCTTTTTGCCTTTCAGCTGCGCGGGCGTTTGAATCGACGCATTGACCATCATGCGCAAGGGCACATAACGCGTTTCGGTGGCAATCACGGCCAAGTCGAATCCGCCAGTGGCGATTGCCCGCGACACCGCTGTCCCACCGCCGTAGAGAACTTGAATATTGCCGCTCGCTAGAGCCGGCATGTACACTGACGCGCCTTGCATCAAGACCATTTCGACATCGAGGCCGTATCTGGCGAAGATGCCTTCGCGCTTAGCAATCCAGCCCGGACAAAATGTCGCCGCCGGAGAAGCATAAGCCACGATAAGTTTGATGGTCTGCGCCTCGGCGCGCCAGCAGTTCACCAACACTAGAAGTCCAACGAGGGTTAATCGGATCTTCTGGTAGTGGTTCATTTTCAATCCACCATGACTCTTAAAATCGAGAAAGATTCCTCGCTTTGCTCGGAATGACAACTACATAAGCCATGTGTCATCTCGAACAAAGTGAGAGATCTTTCCCAAACTGAACCACACCAGTCCTCTTAGTCATTGCCGTTCGTCCGAGGGTACAACGCTGGGGCCACATTGCTCGCCAGGTCATCCGCGCACTATATAAAAGATCCGCTCTACCGAGCCTCAAATTAGTCCACTCGGTCGGATAATGTCCAGCAGCGATATTTCTTGACTCTTCGTTGGACGATTGACTAATCTTCGAGAGCGAACGACGGGAGGCAAACCATGGGTCGAGAAAACACGTTTACTCGACGAAGCTTTCTACAGGCAGCGGCCGCAGCAAGCTCGGTCGGATTGGCGGCATGCGCAACCACCGCGCAACAATCATCAAGACTATCAGCCGTGGATCGGACTTCCGGAAAGCTCCCGCCCCGCAACGAATTCGTCGTGCGCAACGCTTACGTTGTCACTATGGATTCAAATTTGGGCGACATTCCCGATGGCGACGTGCACGTGCGCAACGGCGCGTTGGTTGCCGTCGGCCCCAAGCTTAACGCGCCGCGCGCGGAAGAAATCGACGGTCGCAATCGGATCGCTTGCCCTGGCTTTGTCGATACCCATTTTCATCTTTGGGGTAGCTTCGCTCGTGGCATCGTCGCTGACGGTGATTTCGATTATTTTCCCGTCATGAGCCGGCTCGGGCCCGTCATGACGCCCGAAGATGCCTACGCTAGCGCCAAACTGGGAATTGCCGAGGCGATCAACTCCGGACTGACGACGATTCATGATTGGTCGCACAATATCATCTCCGAAGCATACGCCGACGCCGACCTGCGGGCGCTGCGCGATTGCGGGATTCGTGCGCGTTTTTCCTATGGTTACAGCCGTAATCTTCAGCTCAAACCCGAACAAACCGCCGACCTCGCGGATATTGCGCGAGTCAAACGCGAGTGGTTCGGCGCATCGAATGATGGCCTGCTCACCATGGGCTTCGCATCGCGCGGGCCCGGCGATACGCCGCCGGCGACCTACCGAAAGGAGTGGGAGAGCGCACGCGCCCTGGGATTGCCGATCACCCAGCACGCCGGTCGTTCCATCGCCGAGATCAAAAAATTTCGCCGCATAGAGATCTTATATAAGGATAAGCTGCTCGGCTCGGACGTCCAGTTGATCCACACCTACAACGCCTCGCCTGAAGAGCGCGGCATGATGGCTGAAACTAAAACTCACAACAGCATCGCCCCTTATACAGCGTCGCGTCTCGCCTCCGGTCTGCCCTATCTTGGCGATCTGCTCAAACGCGGCGTGCAGTGCAGCTTGTCCGTCGACACGACCACCGTCGGCGGCAACGCCGACATGTTCAGCATCATGCGGCTGATGCTGCAGCTCAATCATCTGCGTTCGATGGACGTCATGGAAGTGCAACCGCGAAGAATTTTGGAATTGGCGACTCTGGATGGAGCGAAGGATCTCGGCATCGCCGACCGTGTCGGCTCGCTGACGCCCGGCAAGCGCGCCGATTTAATTCTGGTGCGAACCAATGACCTGAATGTCGCCCCTTTTGGCAATCCTGCGCTGTTATTAGTCCAGCAGGCACAGCCATACAACGTCGATACAGTGGTCATCGACGGGCGCATCCTCAAGCACAAGGGCGAGCTGGTCACCATCGACACCGAAGAAGTCATCCGCAAGGCGGCTGA
>DASPXM010000257.1:0-4266 GCA_035637295.1 Verrucomicrobiia bacterium | reverse complement strand
CTGGATGATCTCAAGATCAAATACGATCTGTCGCCTAAAAATCACAGCTGTCCAGTCTATTTCGGGCAGGCCAACGCACAGTTTAGATTTAGTGGTTCGGGGCGGTTTTCCAGGATGGCGCTCGCCGATCTGGCCGCAAAGCTCAAGGCGGGAGACCTCACGCCGGATGATTTTCCCATTGAGTTTGTTTGGATCGACGGCAAAAGAGTTACCATAAACAATCGCTCTCTCACGGCACTGTACAAAGCCGGCAAGCGCCCTACCAAGTTGATCGACCGGACAGAAATTCCCAGCACGCAATCACTCGATGAATTGGCAGGTGTTTTACGCCGTCTTGAAGGCATGGCGGGCAAGCCCTCGACTGAAATGTTGGTGCGCACCGCGGGATTGGGACCGGATGGGCAACCTAATGAGCCGTCGGATTGGGATGCCCCGATTGGAGAGATCGTTAGTATGCCTGAGGATGTCTTGCTAGAGGCAAGGACCTGCGAACAAGGAGATAGACGATAAGGCCGACAAACGCGCGCGTGGGCGCGGACGAGATAATTCGATAAGCGTGAGGAGATTCAATCCCTTGAGGTCCGGAGCCCCAACGATTTCGAGGGAGCATTCCAAGGCGCGACCAAAGGGGTTCGAGCGCTCTCACCCCGCGGACTCGGTATTTACCGCTAACCGTAACCGGATCTTGGACTTCGCGGCAAAGAACCGGCTTCCGACAATTTATCCGTGGAGGGAGTACGTGGTGGATGGCGGTCTGATGTCTTATGCGCCGAGCTTATCTGATTTGTACCGACGCGCCGCCACCTGCGTGGACAAGATACTAAAGGGCGCAAAGCCCGCCGACCTTCCTATGGAGCAGCCGACGAAATTCGAGTTTGTGATCAATCTCAAGACGGCGAAACAGATCGGCCTGACGATTCCGCCGAACATGCTGGCGCGAGCGGATAAAGTGATTCGGTGAGAGTAGTGAGTAGTCAGTGGTCAGTAGTCAGCAAGAGCGTCTACTGCCTTGCGCTTAGCGCTATGCTCTTTGCGCTTTGCTCATCCGCCGACGCGCAGCAGCCGATGAAAGTCCCTCGAATAGGTGTCCTAGCCCCGCCCACCCCTTCCTTCTTTTCGATCCGGTTCGAGCCTTTTCGTCAAGGTTTGCGCGACCTCGGCTATCTTGAAGGAAAAAACATTTCAATTGAGTACCGGTACGCAGAAGGGAAGCTGGATCGGCTTCCTCACCTTGCCGCGGAACTGGTTCATCTTAAGGTTGACGTAATTCTCACAGCTGGTGAGTCCGGTGCTCTGGCCGCTAAAAATGCAACCAGCACCATCCCTGTTGTCTTCGCTGTTACTGAGGACGCAGTTGCAAGTGGGCTTGTTGTCAGCTTGGCGCGACCCGGCGGGAATGTCACCGGGCTGACGGTCCTAGCTACAGACTTAGGCGGAAAAAGGCTGGAGCTGCTCAAGGAATCTTTTCCTAAGGCTGCCCGGGTGGCCTTCCTCTGGCCGTCGGGTGGCCCGAGAGGGAATGTGCCTTTCACAGAGATGGAGGCTGCGGCAAAGGCGTTCGGACTCAAGCTTCAATCCCTTCCGGTACGAGGTCTCGACGATTTCGAGCCCGCATTCGAAGCAGCGAAGAGAGAAGGCGCCCACGCACTCATTACGACCCCGAGTCCCGTTATGAATATTCAGCGAGATCGGATAGTGCACTTCGCGACAAAGAACCGGTTGCCAGCAATATACGCGGCTCCCGAGTTCGTGGAGGCTGGTGGCCTGATGTACTATGGTCCGAGCTATTCCGATTTATTCCGGCGCGCGGCGACTTATGTGGATAAAATCTTGAAAGGATCCAAGCCGGCCGACTTGCCGGTCGAGCAACCGACAAAGTTTGAGCTGATCATCAACCTGAAGGCTGCCAAGCAGATCGGCATCACGATTCCGCCGAACGTGCTGGCGCGAGCGGACAAAGTGATTCGGTGAGGCGTGAGGAGTTAGGGGTAAGCGCAGAGCGTAAAGCACAGAAATACATTGGAGAAAATATGAGACAAAATGTTATTGGCTTCGCGCTTAGCGCCACGCTCTTTGCGCTTTGCTTTTGCGTCGGCGCGAGGGCGGGGCAAAAGGATTTGCAAAAGCTGACAGTCGGCTACACCCCGATCGCCGGCGCGTCCCTGCCTCTCTTCATCGCCGTTCAGGAAAAAATCTTTCAAAAACACGGCTACGATATTTTCCCCGTGTTCATGGGCGGCTCGCCGCTGATCAACTCGGCGATACTCGCGGGAGAATTCCCCATCGGTTACACCGGCGGAGGCGCGGTCATTGCAAGCCGTCTCGGTGGCAGTGATCTGATCGCGATCGCATCGCCGTTGCCCGTGCTCACCATCGACGGTTGGTCAAAGCCGGAGATCAAATCGATCGGCGATGTCCGGGGGAAGAGAGTCGGCGTCACGCGTTTCGGTGCATCGAGTTATTTCTCGGCGCTGTCGATGTTGGAGTCAGGCGGAGTGAAACCCAGCGAGGTTACCTTTATCCAAAACGGCGGCGTAGGCGAGTCCTATGCCGCGCTCGTCGGTGGCCGAGTGGATGTCTGCATGATCGGCTATCCCTTCGGCCTCAACGCCAAGAACGCCGGCTTCAACCTGCTGTTTCGACCTTCCCAGACCGAGTACGGTCTGTTTCCCACCGCGGTCATCGCCGCGCGGGAGTCGTGGCTCAAGGATGCCAAGAATCGCAAGGTCGCGGTTGACTTCTTGCGCGCGCTAAACGAAGGACAGCAGCTCGCCAGGGAAAATGCCGCGGCAACCAAGCGCGCGCTCAGAAAATTTACCCGAACCGACGATGAGGCGTTACTACAAGGCAGCTTTGAATACTACAAGGACGCTTTCCCCAGCTCGCTCAGGGTCATCGAAAAAGCGATGGCCAACGCGTTGAAGTTTGTCGACCATCCCAAGGCCAAACAGTTCGACGTGAGACAGTCCTTCGACAACAGTTTTGTCGACGAGGCGATAAAATGATTTTGGATTTTAGATTGCCGATTTTGGATTGCCGGTCGGGGGAAAAGAAATCAGCCAACAACTTTCAATCAGAGGTTTGGGACTTATGTCCGGTAATCTAAAATCCAAAACCTGCCCTGAGCTCTGCCGAAGAATCAAAAATCCAAAGTGGGCCGGGATTGTCACCATCGCTGTCACATTCGCATTGTGCGGGGTTGTAACGGAGGCGCAGCAGCCAGCGAAGGTCTCTCGGATAGCCTATTTTTCAGCCGGCTCCGCTTCCTCGCAAGCTTCTCGGCTCGAGGTATTCAGGCAAGGCCTACGCAACCTTAGATATGCGGAGGGGAAAGACATCGTCATTGAGCAACGATATGGGGAGGGAAAACTGGATCGCCTCCCCGCGCTTGCGGCCGAACTCGTGGGTCTCAAGCTGAACGTCATCGTCACGGGTGGTCCGGCAGCAACCCGTTCCGCCAAGGAGGCAACTGCTTCGATTGCCATTGTCATGGGGTTTGATTATGACCCTGTTGGCTCGGGGGTTGTCGCCAGCCTGGCGCAGCCTGGAGGGAACGTTACGGGACTGTCCAGCCTCGCCCCGGAGATAAGCGGAAAGCAATTGGAGCTGTTAAGAGAAGTGGTTCCGAGGCTCTCCCGCGTCGCCGTCCTCGGCAATTCAACGGAACCGGCGATCGGACAATTGCGCAAAGCGGCGGAACTCGTCGCAGGGGCGTTCAAGGTGCAGCTTCAATACCTAGACGTGCTGGCTCCGAAGGATATTAGGCCTGCATTCCAGGCCGCAAACAAGGGTCGTGCTGAAGCAGTGCTCGCGCTGTCGAGCTTCGTCATCATTTCCCAGCGAACGCAGATTGCAGACCTCGCAATAAAGAACCGGCTCCCGGCGATCTACCCGTGGCCGGAATTTGTTGAAGACGGCGGGCTCATGACATACGGCGCGAACAGTGCCGATCTATTCCGGCGCGCCGCCACCTATGTCGACAAGATCCTCAAAGGCGCCAAGCCCGCCGATCTCCCTGTGGAGCAACCCACAAAGTTCGAGCTAATCATAAATCTTAAAGCCGCCAAACAGATCGGGCTGACGATTCCGCCGAATGTCCTGGCGAGAGCGGATAAGGTGACTAAATAGGCAACAGGCATTAGGCAAGGCAATAGTAAGAATTTCAGATTAGGAAAAATTCATGGATGCGAAATCGTCGATCCGACTTCCGCCCTCTTGCTCCGACAATCGAAAATCGAAAATCCAAAATCTAAAATGGCCGGGGCT
>DASPXM010000256.1:0-6625 GCA_035637295.1 Verrucomicrobiia bacterium | reverse complement strand
TGTTAGGCGGTTTTGCGATCTGCCGCCTGCCCGAGTTCGCGCTCGGAATGTCGCTCGCGATGTGGCACGCTCGATCGACCGCGCGAGCGGAATGGTTCTTACTTCGCGGGGCTGGATTGGTTCTTGGATTAATTTTGTATCCCGCGGCGCTTCAGCTCTATCACGGCCTTTACGAGTACATTTTCGTCGATTTCGCCACCGGCACATGTTGCATGCTCGAAATCGTCGGCATTGCAGGAATCATTTGTTTATTTAAAGAACCGGCAAAAGTTTTCGGTCTCGTCGGGCTCTATTCGTACGGTTTGTATCTCATCCACCAACCTTATGTCATCTGGCTGGGCCTGCGCATTCGTGAGGTGCCGATCTGGATGTTCCTGCTGATTTGCATTCCAACGTTGGCAGTGCTTAGCGCATGGGGGATGCTTTTAGAAAGATCAACCAACACGCTGGTAAACAGACTCACGTCGTTGAGAAAACCGGCGCACGCCTAGACTTCCTTCTTTCGGGTTTCTTCCAATGGAACTCGCAGTTCAGCGACTGCTTCGTGATCTGGTCTGCGCACCGAAACTTCGGACGTTGAGAGACCAAACGCATTCCGCAGAACGATACAGGTTAGTCATGGCTCGAATTTTAGGGTTAGAGAAAAAGCAGGCACCTTGGCATCTGCGCTGGTTTTATGGAGTGATGCGCAAGATGTTCGGAAAAGATCTCACGCCGGCAAAGGTGCAGATGCGCTTACCGGGACTCGTGTGGGGCGGGATCGCGATGGAAGCCGCTCTTAGTCGTAAGCGACTTGTGTCATTGCGCTTTATTCAATTGGGACGAATCCGCGCCGCAGCACGCATCGGCTGTCCGTTCTGAGTAGACATCAATTCTGCCGTGGGCAGAAAAGCCGGTTTGAGCGGTGAAAAGCTGCATGCTGTTCGTGGCGACGACATGACGGCATTCAACGACACGGAACGATTGGTCATTGAACTTGCCGACGCACTCACCAATACGCCGTCAAATGTCTCCGATGAGTTGTACGCGCGCCTGCGCAACCAATTTTCCGAAGAACAGCTAATGCAATTGGGAGGTCATATCGCATTCGAAAATTATCGCGCCCGCTGGAATCGACTCTTCGACGTCGAGAGCGACAATCTTTATCAAGTAACAGTATCATAAACCGAGCGAACGGCCTGAGGGCAGGCCATCTCCAGCATCAGCGAGCCGATGGAGCCGGGCCGCCCTCGGCCTGGAGGTAACCGGGACGCGATTACTTCGAATCCTTCCGCGCGAGACGCAGCCGAGTTTTGATCTCTTCGACAAGCTCGTGCGGTGTCCGCCCCAACTCGATCGTTAGTACGTCCTCGTCCGATCCTGGTTCTTCCAAATCCGCAAACTGGCTCTTCAACAACGTAGGATTCATGAAATGACCGCGTCGGCGACGGAGTTGTTTCTTAATAAGCGCGTAATTTCCGCGAAGAAACACAAACTTCACGTCGTCGCTGACGCGTAAACGCTCCCGATACCCGCGTTTCAATGCAGAGCAGGCAAGCACCGCGTTCTCTTTTGCAGCGAGCGAACACGTAATCTGTTCGCGCAAACGTTCCAGCCACGGCCATCGGTCTTCGTCGGTCAGCGGACAACCGCTACGCATTTTATCGATGTTAGAACGTGGATGAAAATCGTCCGCTTCATAAAATCGCCACCCAAGTTGTTCGGCAAGCAGTTTACCAATCGTGGTTTTTCCTGCTCCCGAGACGCCGAAAATAATCACAATCACGGTGCATTAGTTTGCCGCCGACTCCCAATTTTCTCTATGAAGAAAGAAACAACCACAAAGAGCGTGTAGAAAATCCAAACGCCCATGACGGTTTTCTTGTCCGTCAATGGATTGCGAGGCACGTACGTGTCACCTACCTGGATCACAACGAGCGCGACTCCGAAAGCGATCACAGCTGTTTTGCGAATCGCCGGCATCGCATTTCGCGTCAGGTAAAGCATGATCCCGACGCCAAGCAGCCCGATTTCCAATGCGAACTCCGGATCCCGATAATTCCACAAACCGAAACCCACTTTCCACGTGTTGTCGTAGATCGCGAGATCACGCGGATGCGCGATGAGGTCGAGAACCCAGTGAGAGAAAACAGCCAAGCCTACAATCAAAGCGGCGTATTTCCTGTAGAGGCAGCCGTGTCGGCTGCAGATTGTCTTATACGCGATAGCAGCTAGGACGCTCCAAATGATGGCAGCAATCAGGCTGTGTGAATACGGATGAAAATACGAATCGAGCACACTGCCCGCCGTAAACCCTTTAATCACGCGTACCTTCTCAATCCCAAGGAGCACAAGCGTCGCCCAGATGTAATCGAGAAACTGAACGGCGATGAACAAAACCCAGAGCGGAATTTTGTTCTCCTCGCTCTTAGCTGCAAAAGCAACACTGTAATGGCCGACGAACATTTCTGTTTAATTATTGCTGACGAAATTTGACTAGTTCACCATTTGCTTATGAAACGTTTTCTCTTCTTCTCCCTGGTAATCTTGCCAATCTCCGCCTTCGCCGGAAGCGGCTTACCCGACAAACCTTACATTTACGTCGAAGGACAAGGCACAATTGAGAAACCGGCGGATGAGGCATCTATCCACTTCGCAGTCGTAGCGCATAATCCTGATCAGGTGAAAGCCAATCAGGAGGTCCAACAAAAAGTCGCCAAGCTACTGACACTTCTAGACCAAAGGAAAATCGCAAAAAGTGATGTGATTGCAGAAAACTTGCATTCGCAGCCCGAGTATGAGCATGAGGAGAACTCAAGCAAGCGGGGTAAGTTGATCGGCTACGCCGTCACGCGATACATCGACGTAAAGGTTCGGAATGTTTCAATGCTTGCCAAGCTGGTGGACGACGTGATTGACCTGAACGACATCGAGTTTGGTAGCGTTCAGGGTGGATATTCCAAGGAACGTGAAATGGAAGACGAGGTATGGCAGAAGGCGCTTACCAATGCTAGGGAGCGCGCTGAGAAAACGTTGAAGCCACTCGGCATGAAGGTCGATTCGGTATTCGCAGTATCGCCGGTTTCTTACCCCAATCTTGAGGATAGAATGGTTGGTGGGGCGGAAAAAGTCATCGTGACGGGATCCAATATTCCAACCGAGGACCAGTATCTGCTAGCTCCGGTAAGCGTAACTAAGAGCGCGCACGTAATCTATTTGATCTCGCCGGCGAAATAAGTGCGACGGCAGTGTCTCACCGTCGCGCTCCGGACGTTCGCATGGTCGCGCTTTCGTCGGGCGGCTCCGGCTTTCTTCCTAAAACGTTGCTGATCGCCTTTCCAGCCTAACTGGCACCCTGTGCGCGCCCCAGCGGCCGGGTTGCGCTGCGAATCGTCCAGCGATTTCGTAGCCGCAGAATCGGCATTGGCCGTTGGCAATATTCCACTGGCCCAGCTCGTACCAATCGCGCTCGATGAGCAACTCGCCGCAACTTGGACACCAGGTGCTGCCGCCTTCGCGATCATGCACGTTTCCTGTGTAAACGTAGCGCAACCCTTTTGTGCGCGCGATCTCTCGTGCGCGGGTAAGAGTCGCCGGCGGTGTGTGCGG
This sequence comes from Verrucomicrobiia bacterium, assembly GCA_035637295.1. Classification (GTDB taxonomy): domain Bacteria; phylum Desulfobacterota; class Binatia; order UBA9968; family UBA9968; genus DP-20. Next base: position 3,037 of record DASPXM010000256.1, on the reverse strand, counting down.
TTTGTCCATCATTTTAAAATCGGGATGGAATGCGGTGAAATGCCACGGTACATCGGTCCCGAGATTTTCCGCGAACCATTCCGCTGCGCGATGTAGCTCCGCGTCGCCGTCGTTCTCGCTGGGAATCAGCAACGTAGTGACTTCGAACCAGACGTTCGTTTCGTGTCGTAAATATTTCAGCGTGTCGAGAACCGGGTCGAGCTGGGCAAAACAGAGCCGATGATAGAACGCGTTCGTGAACGCCTTCAGATCGACATTCGCCGCGTCCATGTGCCGGTAAAATTCAGGGCGCGCATCGTGGGTGATATAGCCGGCTGTCACAGCAACTGCTTTGATCCCCCGCTCACGACATGCTTGCGCCACGTCGATCGCGTACTCGGCGAAGATCACAGGATCGTTGTACGTAAAGGCAACCGACCGGCACCCAAGTCGCTCCGCTGCGAGCGCGATGTGTTCGGGTGACGCTGCATCGGCGAGCTTGTCCCACTCGCGCGCTTTGGAGATATCCCAGTTTTGACAAAACCGGCAACCGAGATTGCATCCGGCCGTGCCGAACGACAGCACGCTCGTGCCCGGCAGAAAATGGTTCAGCGGTTTCTTTTCAATCGGATCGACGCAAAACCCGCTGCTCCGGCCATAAGTCGTGAGCACCATCCGATCGCCCAGTCGTTGCCTAACGAAACAAAACCCGCGTTGTCCGTCGTGCAGCTTACAAAACCGCGGACAAAGCCGGCACTCAATGCGCCCGTCCGGCAGCATCGTCCACCATCGACCCGGATAATCAGATTGAGTCAGCTCTGCGACCATTGCAGGAAATATCGCCCAGGAGATCCGAGGATACAGCAATTAAAACATCGCAGTCCGTCTCAGGCGGACTGCGGCTACAGTGGAAGCGCGAATGGTACGACTTCATTCGCGGCGCGATGGTTCGACCAAAAGTTCGCGCCATCAAACGTTAGCGAACGACACGCAAACGGCACGACCGCGATGTCTTTCACCTCCGGCTTTCCCTCTCGCAGATCGAATCGCGCGATGGTCCAGCTCTCGCCGTTCTGTTCGGTCCCGCGCAACACATAGATCATTCCATCGACAAACGCGTGGCCTGAGACCTCGGCGCCAATGTCGATGACGCGGATGATGTTGCCACCAGCGTCGAGCTTCAGAATCCGATGTTTGTACCATTGACTCAGGTAAAGATGTTTGCCGTCGTAACTGAGGTATGACCCGGTAAATTCCGGGCACGCGATCTTGTCCTCCTCCGAAAAGCCGACTTTGGGAACAAACCGTCGAATGTAGCGATCGTCGTCCGGGCCTTCTCCAATTGTAAAACAAAGCGTCCCGTTCGTTGCAACCGCAGCCCATGGGATGCCGGGTGGTTCTTTCTCTTCGAGCACTTCCCACTCTCTCGGATCGATCACATAGATTCGGCGCAGATCGCGCGAACCCATCCACAGTTTGCCGCCGTTCCATGCCAGCGCCTGCGGCGCGGCCGCCGGTGAAGGAAACCGTCCTCGCTCTATGATTGTCGAAAGTTTCATGTTACGCGATCAACATCGGTTTGAGTTCAAGGTCCTGCAACAAACGGAGAATAGACTTGTCATGGGTCGGCCACTTTGTCAGACTCGGTCCGGAGGTCCCCATGAGAACACAACACGTTTTCCCCAAAATCAACTGGCTTGCGAGATGTTGCGCTCTAGCTCTAGCCGCACTTTCTACGGAAGCTGCCAGCTCAGGTATTATCACATTTCAAGATGGAAATGCCACGTCTTCGCAAAATTCGAACGCCTTGATTGGACATTGGCGAAAAACTACGATCGGCTATACGGGCTCGATAGACGAGCATCTCGTCCTTCATGTCGATAGTACCGTTGAGAACTGGACCGTCACGGCCTACGAGCGAAGGGAGCCCGTGGAAGGCCATTGGAGCGTTGAAGGCAAAACGCTGATTTTATCGTTCGGTGGCAACGACCGCTCCAGCCCGTTCACCTTTTACCAGGGCCAACTTGTTTTCCCAAACATTCCGAATCGCCGCGGGTTCTGGGAGAAGATCGACTAAGGGATTGCCTTCTCGGACAACGAAGTCAGCGCGCAGCAAGAACGCAATTCCACTTTGTGCGCTGTTGCCAAACTAAGAGTTACAAGTTTGTACGGTGACCAACGCACGAACTTTCGTATTGACGTTGTTGGCCATGGTTGCCTTCGCAAGCAATTCGCTGCTTTGCCGGGCCGCACTGAAACAGACCGATATCGATGCGGCTACCTTTACGTTCACTCGCATTTTCTCCGGCGCCGTCACGCTCTGGTTACTCATGCATGTTCGAAAAAAGGCGATAGCTAATAGAACGGCGTTGCCTTTAGTTGAGACCTTTTCCAGCTCGTTACTTGTCACTCATCATCCGTCGCTTCGGGATGGCACCTGGAGTTCTGCGTTCGCCCTTTTTGTGTATGCCGCTGGTTTTTCTTTTGCATACGTTGCGCTTCCAGCTGGGACCGGCGCACTGTTTTTATTTGGAGCGGTTCAGGCGACAATGATTCTCTGGGGACTGCATAAAGGGGAGCGGTTAAATACGATCCAAATTGTCGGCTTCATCGTCGCCGTCACTGGACTCATCGTGTTTCTATTCCCCGGACTTTCCGCTCCGCCTTTAGCTGGTTCGATCCTGATGCTGGGAGCCGGCGTAGCCTGGGGCATTTATTCACTTCGCGGCAAAGGAGAACGAAATCCTGTAAGTGTCACGGCCGGAAATTTCGTCCGCGCCGTTCCGTTCGCGACTGCTCTTGGCATCATTTTCGCTCGATGGACACATCTCAGTCTTGCCGGGATCAGCTACGCCATAATCTCTGGCGCGGTTACATCAGGTCTTGGTTACGTAATTTGGTACAGTGCGCTGCCCGCGCTGAAAGCTGCCAGCGCCGCTACTGTTCAACTCAGCGTTCCGGTGCTCGCCGCCACTGGTGGAATACTGTTACTCGGCGAACCAATCACGCTTCGTTATATGCTCGCATCTGTCGCCGTGTTAGGCGGAATCGCGGTCGT
>DASPXM010000255.1:0-36240 GCA_035637295.1 Verrucomicrobiia bacterium | reverse complement strand
GGATTGGTACTGAACAAACAGACGATTGCTCGATCGCACCGCTTGGTAAGCTGTCAGAGGCGATTTTTGCGTTGTTTGGAACAAGCGCTCTTCAAACCACGACATGAACGGCTCGGGCCCGGGTTGATGCTCAATTAGAATCCCCTCACGCCATTTCCCCGGCGGCGGTAAAGATTTCTCCAGCAACGGCTCGAGGGAACGACCATCGACGAATCCTGGCGGAGTGATCGACGCCCATTCTGCGAAAGTTGGGGCAAGGTCAGTCTCAACGGCCAGCTGCGGCACAGAGCGGTGCGCGGGGACTTCCGGTCCTCGGATAAGCAAGGGGACGTGGATATCTTCCTCATAGGCGGTTTGCTTTCCCTGCATTAAGCGATGTTGCCCGAAATGGTACCCGTTGTCGGACGCGAACACGATATACGTCCGATGAAGCTCGCCGGTTTGTTTCAGCGTGTCAACGACGCTCTCCACCAAATCATCGACGGCCTGCAGCGACTGCAGCCGCTTGCGATACAGTTGATCCATCTTTTCGATCTGTTTTTCCTGCAAAAGCGGTAATGCCCGGATATAGGCCGGTTTTGAAGCAACATCCTTTTCGTTGAAAGAAGCCGTTCGCGGCGCCTTTGCGTCCGGGAAGAGCGCGCCGTGCCGCGGCGCAGGGATCGCGGGTTCATGCGGCGCAAATGGCGCGAGATGCACAAAAAAGGGCTTCTTCTTTTCAACGGCTTGATGAATAAACGCCCCCGTTTTACGCGCGATAACGTCGGTCAAGTAATCGGCGTCCGCATGCCCGTATTTAACGAGCTTGCCGTTCTCGTTCAAAATGTAGCCGAACTCTCTGTAGCCGCCGCCTCCGACCGCTCCGAACCATTCGTCCCAACCCAGGGGCACGTGAGTCTTATTGTGAGGATCCGGATATCCGTTGAGATACTTGCCCATATACCCGGTCATATAACCCGCGGCTTTGAGCCAAGTTGAGATCGTCGAACTCTCGTTACCTAATCGATAGAAAGTCTTGAACCCGGCGTGGTTGGAATCGACGCCGTGATTGTGCACGTATTGGCCGCGCAATATCGAAGACCGCGACGGACAACACTGCGAATTGGTCACGAAGTAATTCGAAAAATTGGTTCCCTCTTCGATCAGAAGCTTCTTCACTTTTGGCATAAACTGGAGATCATGCAACGTCATATCGTCTGTGAGTATGAAGACGATGTTGGGATGTCTCGCTTCTCCGTGCGGTTGTGGCGCGGAATGGTGGGAAGGCAATGGCTCCGAAGGATCCACAGCGGTAGTTGCACGATCGGCGAAGCCCCAGCTCAATACCACAAAAAATCCGATCCAAAATAATCGCCAGCGTCTCATGGAACTCACTCCTTTTGTAGTCGGTCCAGTCTAACAGAAGCGTCTCCCGCCACAAGGGAATGCGCCTCCGACAAAGAACACCTCGGATTAGACGTTTAAACGCAGTGAAAGTTTCGCTCCGGCGCAGGCGGCCGTTTGCCGGGGTAGATGGCCGTGACGACTTGCTCATCAGCCGGACCAGAGTGCCGAGGGCACTGAGCTGCTAGCGACGATATTTACACATGGCGCGAAATAAGGGGAGCGACGGATCGAAACGGAGCAGAAAACTACATCGAGTCCAGTTTCTTCCTCTCCCGCTTCGCCCTCTCTCCGATCTCGAAGTGCCTTCCCTGAAGAGCGAGCTCTGCTTCTTCGCGGTTGCGATCGGACCAGTAGCCGAGCTCGTAACCATACCACGGCCCTTTGACCTTGAGCGGCGGGAGTTCCAGTTGTTCCCAGATTTCCACAGCCCGCTCCATGAATTCGCGTCTCGGAAGCGACGTCGGTTTATAAGCCCAAGGACGGGTCGCGTCGATGCAGAGAACGCTGCACTTCCCGGTTTTTTGCACCGCGGAACGCGCTCCGCCGAAATCTTCCGATGGTACGATGGACGGGTCGAGACCCATCATGCCCGCCTCCAGGATACGCGCGTCGCGATGGGGCTGCATGTTGAAGGTCAGCGCCCAATTCACTGAGTCGGCGTCGCGCGCGTCGATGTCTTCATCGACGACGACGAGAATCTTGCCGGCATCCGCGCCTAGCCGCAGCGCGCCGATTATTTTGTCGAAGTCTTCGTCGGATTTCTTCTTGATCTTGACAACCAAATAACCCCAACTGCCGCTGCTCTCGTGGATCGCCACATCGAGAATATTGTCCATACCGGCATCTTGAAGCCGGCGACGCACGACGCCTTCAGTGCCGACGCCGCGAATTTTACTGCTCTCGCTGGGCGGAAATTGGCTTAGGAATGCGACGTAGATCGGATTTTTGCGCATGGTGATGCAGTTGACGTTGACGAAGAAGCCGACGCCTTCATGGGCCATGTAGCCGGGGAATTCGCCGAACGGCCCTTCCCATTCGCCCTCGTCGGTAGGAATCGTGCCTTCAATAGCGATCTCCGCTTGCGCTGGCACCAGTAGCTCGACAGTTTTGCATTTGACCAACTCGACGGGCTCACCGGAGATCCCACCCGCAACGCCATATTCGTCTAGCCCCGGCGCGATCCGCGCCACCGCCGCGTAGATAGATTGGGCGCCACGCCAATAACGCAGGCGACTTCCAAGGGTTTCTTGAGCTCGCGGCACTTTTTCCAATGCGCGCGCAGCCCTGAAAAATTTCCCGCGAAGCAACCCAAGCGATCTGGCGCTTTGATCTGGCCGCGATAGTTGCCCATGTTGTATTGACCGGTCTCTGGATCGCGGCTCACAAAGTGAGACGAAGTTGTGTAGGGACCGTTATCGAAGCCCGGAGTCGAAATCGGCACGGGCAAAATGTCGAGCCCTTTCCGTTTCAACTCGTCACCGTCGACGATGTGCTCTTGGCAGGGCGCGGAACCCACTATCACGGGCTTGACCGGATGCGCCTGCGCGTGGGTCCATTTGGGGTAGATTTCTTCTTTCTTACATTGCATGCCCAGCGCGTAAATATCGAGGCTGCCCGCATAACAAGCGATGGCCACCGGCATGTCATAGCTTCGCCCTTTGACGTCGACGACTTTTTCAAACAGAAAAGCCCTGCGCTCTTCTTCGGGCAAGCCGCGGTATTGCAAGCGTACCAACGGATGCAACTCGGTATCTTTATTGATCGCGCGCGTGACTCGAACCAACTTGCCGTGTTCTTCCAGCGCCCTTAGGTATTCACGAACGTCTTTGTAGTAGGCCATAAAACCTCTATGTGAGTCCGTTCAAAATGTTCCAATCGTTCCAGACGTTCCAATAGTTGAGTCCGGGAACTTCTCTCTCTTGATCCGTTCGGACTTAAACCTTTTGAACGGGTGGAACTATTTGAACGATTAGAACCAGATATTAAGAAATGACTCCGTTCGCCCTCAGCGCCGCCTGGTAGCGCCGGGAAATCTCGGGGTCTTCGTTCTCGTAGGGAATCATCCAACCGCCTTCGTCGACGCTGCGAAATACGTCGTCGTCGGTCTTCTGATGCGAGACCTTGAAACCCAACGGATGAATGCGGCTGCCGTAACGCACCGCCAAATGTCGCGCGGGTTCCTTGCCGGCATTGAAGTGCTGATGAAACCAATCGCCAGGCGGACAATAAATACTCGCCTCGCCCCATTTGATCTCAATCACTTTGTCTTCATGGCCATCGCTGTAGGGGTGGATGCCCCATTGTTTGTGCCACAACAGAACGTAACCCACCGACTGCGTACCGACGATAATCGCGCCGGGACCATGATGGTGCGCTTTGTGATACTTCCCTATCGGCCACTCGCCGAGATGACCCACCAAAGCGTTCCCGGACATTTCAAACTGCGCCAAGCGCAAGCCGGCACCTTTGACTTCGAGACTTTCCAGCGTCGCCGATTTGATATCCGATATGAAATTGGTCTCCCAAATATTGATCAAGCCACTGACGTAACGCTTTTTGCCGACCTCGAAGTAATCGTCCTCGCCGAAGAAGCGATCCGAGAAGCTGTACGGACAGTTGAAGACGAAATTTTCATCGCGGTAGATGTCGAACGCGAGCGGCGCGTTGGTCACAGCTAAAAATCGCACCGGCTCGCGCGATCCGTTGACCAGCCGGTGGGTCGTGTTCATCGGCGGCGCAAACAGGCTCCATTTGTTCCACTCGAACATTTTCTTGTGGCCGTGATCGTCCCAAATCTCGGTGGCGCCCTGACCGTTTAAAATGCAGATCACTTCTTCATACAAATGACGCTCCGGACTAAGCGCGCCGCCCGGCGGGATCTCGGCAATGTAACCGCCGGTGATCCCCTGCATACCGTGAAGATGAATAAACGCCGCTTTACCGCCGATTCGCGCATAGGGTGTTACTTCAAGCATGCGCAGATCCGCCATACCATGGCCGACGTGTATCGGTAGCCCCTGGTTTTTCATCCAGCATACGTAACCGGTTTTTTCGTTGATTGGCGCTATATCCATCGCTTTTTCCTTCGATAAACTGACATCCGAGTCGCTCAGAGCTTAATTGATGAGATACTCACAAAAACGTCCCGTGTCATCCCTCTGGCTGATACCAAAACTCCGGATTGCTCTTGAAAATCTTCTTAGGAATCTTCGCATAGACGAGATTGACGACGTCGACGGCTTCGCCAATGCCGAGGTCGATCGCAAGACTTGACAGTGCATATGCATCGGCCGCTGTCATCCCCTTTTCCGTCTGCAAAAAATCAACGGCTTCCTGCAAAGCGATCCGCGTCGCTACGTTCAGGTCAACGTCAAGACCGGTGGTCAAATAAGCCGTCGCGGTCTCAACGCGCGGCAACTTGATGGCCTTGCCCTTGTGCAAAATGAATTGCAGCGTCGGCCTGAGCGAAATCTCGATCGCGCCACCGTCCACTTCGCCGTCACCTTGCACCGCGTGGCCGTCACCGGTAAAAAACTGGCCGCCCTTGTTAAATACCGGCAAAAACAGCGAAGACCCGATGCCGCAAAACTTGAGATCGATATTGCCGCCCCAAGCGCCCGGCGGTGTCGACGACACCATGCCCAGACTGGTCGGCGGGGAGACCGCCATGATACCCATGAAGGGATTTAACGGAATCTGGATATCATCGGAGAACAGCGCGACGTGTCGTTCCAAATCGAGGCGAATCACCTTGGCCGAAGGTTCCTTCAATAATCCGGGCAATACACCCTTGCCCGGCCCCGTGTTGTTGACGCCGTATGGCACGCGGAACTTGATATCGAGGACGCGCACTTCCAGCGTATCTCCAGGCTCTGCTCCTTCGACGTAAATCGGACCGGTGAGAATATGGACGCTGGCGCCCCGGGGCCGTTTCACTTCAGTAAAAACAGTCTTAGCGTCGGCTAGCACTTCATTGGACGGTATTCCATACGCGCCAAAAAACTTTTCCGGATCCTTATTGGTCGTCAGACCCTGATGCGACAACGCCTCGATCTGAACGACCTGCTCCGACTTGACGGTCAACGCAGGTGGCAGATTGGCGGCGATATAACCCCACAAAACCGTGTCCGGCGTAGAACATAAGATGGCGTCGGGCTGAACGGATAATTCGGCCAAATGAGCTCGCACGCTTTGATTCTCGCTCATGACATTTCCGTTCCGCTCATGCCCCTGTCCAATGGAATGACAAGCCGTCAACGTGCGTCAGCTGACCGATTGAGGGTATAGCCACGCCCGATCGAAGACACCGAGACAGAGTTAAACTCAAAAATCGCCGCCTATTTCAATTGCTAAAATTCCAGAAAATTTCTTCAGTCGCGGATCGCCAGCGCCCCGCCGTCCACCGGCAGATCAATCGCGTAGATAAAATCGGACTCATCACAGGCGAGGAAGACCGCGGCTTTGGCGATGTCCATCGGCACACCGCGGCGGCCGGCAAGATTTTTAACGAAGCGGTTTTCCGGCACATCTTGTTGTCCCACGGGTGAGCCGATGCGGTTCGGAGAAATCGAATTGACGCGAATACCTTCCGGCGCAAGTTGCACGGCGATTGAGCGAGTCAAATTGAGCACTCCGGCCTTGGCCGTCGTATACGCTGTCGCCTCCTTGCGCCCCCAATGTCCGGAAGTGGAAGCGATGTTGATGATCCTGCCTCTGCGTTTTTGGTCGATCATCACTTGGGCGGCGGCGCGGGTGCAGTACCAAACGCTGCGCAGACAAACATTCATCGTCAGATCCCACTCTTCTTCGGTGATATCGAAAATTGTCTTATGGTCGGTCCACGCGGCATTGTTGACCAGGATGTCGACACCGCCGAATTGTTTCACGACGGCTTGTACCATGCTGTCGACGGAGGATGCTGACGAGACGTCACAAACAACAGCAATTGCGCTGCCAGCATTCTTGGCATTGATCTCCTCCGCAACCCGGCTGCTTCTTCCCTGATCCAAGTCGACGACAGCGACCTTCGCGCCTTCTTGAACATATAGTTTGCAGATATCTTCGCCGATGTTACGACCCGCCCCAGTGACGACGGCAATTTGATCTTTAAGTCTCATTGGTCTGCCTCCAACATGAACTATTTTCCCGGTCCATAGCAGAAGCCCGAACAAAGATCCAGTTGTGCCTGGATAGATAAAGATTTTGTAAATCAAACCAGCGTACGGCCTGGCCAAAAAGGTCTTAGATTCGGGGCACGTCGATTGAACCCCTTTGAATGGCATGAGCCGTTTGACTTGAACGGGCGGTTCAGTTGTTGACGCGAGGCGATCGAGCGGGCGAGAAGCTGTGCGAAAACTCCATTCATGGTTCCCTTCGACGGAATTTATCCTGAGCGGGTCGAAGGGCTCCGGTCAAGTTTCACAGAGTCTGACAAAGTAGGTGATTCTGTTTCACCAGCCGGTTAGAGACTGACTTTTTCTGAGTACAGATCCTTGAGAAACTTGCTGGCTTTTAACTCGTCGAAGAATCGCGGCTCGACGATATCCGCTGGCTTCAGGGTTTTCGTGCGCTGGTCCACCGCCGCGCCGACATCGACGAGTGCCTGAATGGCTTCGTTATTCAACTCCGGGAGCGGGCGAAGCTGCGCCGAAAAAGCGTCGTACATGGCGTCCACGCCAATGCCCTGATTGCCGGGAAAGTATTTTTTGAGAATCGTCAGGCTTTCGCTCCGTTTGGAAACGAAATATTGAATCGCCGCGGCGTAACCTCTCATAAAACGGCGCACCGTTTCTTCTTCCCTTTTGATGAACGCATGCGTGGTCATCAACAAATCAGTCACCACCGGCACCGACTTCATTTCTAGAATTTTGATTCCCAGCTTCTGCGCTTCGGTGGCAACGTCTTGACTCAATGGCGCGCCTTGAACGAGATCCTTTGACAACGCCATCGCGCGAGCCGGAGCTAGACCGGCAGCAACCATCTCGACATCTTTGGTCGGATCTAAACCGGCACGCCGGAGCATGACGCGGGCGATCAAATCCGATCTCGCACCGAGCGCGGACACGCCGACTTTCTTTCCTTTCAGCTCCTTTAATGCGCCGATTGCGGAACCCACTCCCATACCGTATTGATCGAAGCTGACATGGGAACCGATCACGGTGATGTCCGCACCGCTCGCCACCGGTTGCAGCACTGCCAGCGGGTTGCCGAAACCGATCAGCAGATCGACACCGATCAACGATTGAACGCCGGCGGAAAGCGTGTCGCGGATCGGCAGCTCTTCGATCTCCAGTCCTTGCTTTTTGAAAAGTCCAGAGTCTACCCCGACGTAGGCGACAGCGGTGCCGATTTCCCAACCCGCGTAGGCCAAGCGCAACTTCTTCGAGGTTTCCGCGGCGGCGCTTACACCGGATGTGAGCACTATGACCGCGAACGCGAGCAGCAGGATCAAATCTCTGCGGCGAAACAGCGAGTGTGAATTGAGCATGATTTATCATAGCCCACATTGTCGCACCCGCCAAGTGCTGAGCAAATTTCGATTCGACGGGCAGATTGCCGCTAGAGATCCATTACGCCCCCGATTGTCACAGCCGAAGAATGCTGACGCATTTTCGCAGCGCACGATAAGTAAACGGGGGATTTGGTTTTGATGGCGCATCAAAGTAAGCGAGGCGGAACCCAAAGGCGACGACGAATCTGGATAGCTGTCATAATCTTGCTATTGCTTTTCGCGGCGGCGGCCGCGTGGAAGTGGACCCCGCTTGCAGATTTGATTGACATCCACAGACTTTCAGTTTGGGCGGCTTCGCTGCGCCAAAGCCCAGCGCGCCACTTTTATATCCTTAGCGCCTACCTAATCGGCAGTGTCTTACTTGTGCCGATTACGGTATTAATTCTCGTTACCGCAATTGTATTTGGTCCAATCCTAGGATCGCTCTACTCGTTAGCCGGATGCTTGGCCGGCGCCGCGGTTACGTATACGATCGGCTTTTTTCTCGGGCAGGATTTTGTTCAAAAGATTGCCGGCGCGAAGTGGCAACGCATCGAACGTAAGATCGGTCAATCTGGGATCGTCGCAGTGGCAACCTTACGCTTATTGCCGGTCGCTCCGTTTACCGTCGTCAACATCGTCGCAGGCGCCTTCAAAGTCCCATTACGAGACTACATTTTGGGATCGTTGCTTGGACTCACGCCGGGTATTCTCGTAACTAACCTATTCGCTCATCAGCTCCAAAACGCCACCCGTGATCCCGGCGTCGGTACATTCCTCGTTTTGGCAGCATTGGTCGGTATCACGATAATCGGGACCGCTTGGTTAAAACGCCGATTTGACGGCGTATAATATACTCGTGCGCGTGCCGTCAATTCAGGTGCGCTAACTCGTTTGGATTCGATCGTGAAGGGTAGAGTCCGTTGGCTAATCTTGATGCTGCTCATTGGTTGCGCGAAGGTGCGTGCGATTACCGATGTGCCCGAGATAACACTTGGAGATGCTGCCTTTTTCCCAACGCTTGAACCGCTTACCGACGCTCCCATCGTCGGTGGTAACAAAATCGACGTGCTCCACAATGGCGATGCGATTTTTCCAGCGATGTTGCGGGAGATAAAAAACGCCAAATCGACCATCACCTTCGCTCAATATCTCCTTAAAGGCGGCTCGCTCGCTCGTGAATTTGCCCTGAGCTTTGCTGAGCGGTGCCAAGCGGGAATCAAGGTTTATATCCTGCTAGATAGTCACGGAAGCAGCGAAGCTCCCGAAGAGATACCGGCAATGATGAGCAAGGCCGGCTGCCAACTCCAATATTTTCGTCGCATCCGGGCACCGCAAGTCGTCCTTCCATGGAAATTGGTGCATTATAACTATCGAAATCATCGACGCATCCTCGTCATTGACGGACGAATTGGTTTCACCGGCGGATACGGCATAAGTGATGCCTGGATGGGAGACGGTCGGACTCCGATCACTGGCGCGACACCAATGTGCGAGTTGAAGGTCCGGCGGTAAAATTTCTGCAAGCTGCTTTCACTGAGAGCTGGATGGAAACCACCGGCAATCTCCTCGGCGGCGATGAATTTTTTCCCCGCCTCGAGCCGCAGGGCAAAACCCCGCTGCAATTCGTTAAAAGCTCACCGGTCGGAGGAAGCTTTCAAAATTACCTCCTTTATTTGCTGTCAATTACGTCAGCGAAAAAGTCGATTCTGATAACCAATTCCTATTTCATTCCGGACGATCGGAGATCGAAGCTCTCTTAGAGGCCACGGCCAGAGGAGTTCGCGTCATCGTTCTTGTTCCCGGCAAGATCGACTTTAAAATAACCTATCGAGCCAGCCGGAGGCATTATGGTGAAATGCTTCTCGGCGGAGTCGAAATTTTCGAATATTCCCAAGCCCTCTTGCACTCCAAAACAATGGTGGTGGACGGCGTGTGGGCGACTATCGGCAGCACCAATTTTGATAATCGATCGTTTGCCTTAAATGAGGAGCTGAATCTGGCTCTGTACGACAAAAGTGTCGCTCAGGGTCTCGAAGAAAGATTCGCCGAAGACCTCAAGCATTCGCGAAGAATAACCTATGAAGAGTGGGCCGCTCGCGGCATCAAAGAAAAGCTTTTTGAATTGTTCGCTTTTCCAGTAGAAGAGCAATTATGACCCAACCGGCCCAAGGGTAATGATTTCCCATCCCGAGCGGAGCGGGAACAGCATCGTTAGATTCTCTTGGTTGAGCCGAGACTCGCAAGTGCCGACAAAGAATCGAGCGCTCGGTCCTGCTGCATTGTCTCCCATATGCCGGCCTAAACCCGGTCCAGTGCAGTAGAATCCCATCTGGAGTTGGGAATTTGATAATTTGCAACAGTGGCGAATTTCATTTAGGATAACTTTACCTTCACAGTATTTCCAAATCCGTCATTAGCTTGGGAGGACCGCTTAATGGCAACGATGATTACCAATGAGTGCATCAATTGCGGCGCGTGCGAGCCGGAGTGCCCGAACAACGCGATCTCGCAGGGCGATCCCGTTTACGTCATCGACCCAAAATTATGCACGGAATGCGTCGGCTTTCACGACTACGAAGCCTGCGCGGCGGTCTGCCCGGTAGACGTCTGCGTCACCGATCCCAACAATATCGAATCCGAAGAAGTGCTTATCGCTCGCGCCCGGGAACTCCATCCTGAAACGACATTCACCGACAATTTTGAATCGCGTTTTCGCAAGGGTGAAGGGAAGCCCGCAGCAACCGTGCCGGCTAAGGCGTCGCCCCAAGCTAGGCAGCCAGCATCTGCTGCCGCTACGCCCCTTGCCGCCGCCGCTGTCGGACCGACGACGGAGTTTGCCGAGGCTGACGTCAACTACGTTGAGCTTCCGACGATCGAGTCGTGGACCGTGCCCATGCGTTGTTTCAAATGCCATGAAGTGCACGTCGAGAACGTCAAGAATTTCATGATCGGCAACGTCATCTTTTGTCCGCACTGCAATAAGTCGATGGTCGTGCGCGACAATCTGAACTACCATATTCGCGCCTTGCTCAAAGACTCCTACGAGAACTGGGAACGGCAACAAACCGAATTCGCCGGCCGGCGCGAGCGCGAGCGCGCCGAATTTATCGAACGGCGGGCGAAGGAAGCACAAGCTTTTGAATCCCACCAGAAGCGAGAACTGGAGAAAATTCGCCAGCAACTTAACGCCATCGGCGAAAACTACGACGCCGCCGGCAGGCCATTCAAAAAGGGCTCGCGCTTCGGCTGGGGTTGATCCTGCCGCTTCATGCTCTTTTCGTGGCTTCATTTGATCGCCCTGGCCGTCTACCTCGGGGCTGTCGTCGGTTTTTGGCTGATGCTGCTGCCCGCCGTTTCCGTACTCGAAGAGCACAAAGAGAAAACCCAGTTTCTCGCCCGCGGCCTTAAATTCTACAACCCGCTGCAGGTTGGCGCCCTTGGCATCATTCTTTTCAGCGGCGCGTTTCAGTTGACCGAACTCAAAGCCGCCTACCGTGAAATGTTTGCCAAACAGATTGGTTACAATCTCGCCATGAAGTTGGTTTTTGCTTTTTTGCTGGTCATCTTGAGCGTCTACCAAGCTCTCGGGGTCGGCCATCGATTCGTTAAACGCCACGAAGGTGGAGAGCGGGTGTCGCCGGAAGAGCTTGGATCCGTCATTCGCCGTCTTAAGAGCGCCAACTGGGGTATATTGCTTTTTGCCGCTATCACGCTTTGGCTGGGAATCCGTTTACGCTCGTAGTCCGGGAAGCTGGTCAACGACGGCTAGGCAGAAAAACGGCCTCGACGTTGACGCCTCGCCGCAGCTGGTTCGCGAGAAAGCCGTGGAGGCGCTTAAAAACGGCCACGTGAACTTGATCTCGGGTAATCACCACAATCTCTACGTCAGAAACGCCAAGAACGGCGAAGATTTCGTTCACTTGGCGCAAGCAACCAATAACTGGACTGAAAACAAGCTCGTGGTGACTCCGGCCATTCGCTCAGTGCAGGATTTAAAAGGCAAAAAAATCGTCGCCGACAAGCTGACGTCCCATGCCGGGCTCAATATCTGGCTGTTTCTCAAACAAGAAGGTCTCGATGTCGATCGCGGCGACATCGAGCTGGTCGAGATGCGCGGCGAATTCGCCGGGACTTTTGTCACCCTGCCACACGACGCGCGTGCCGCCAAGGCTGGCGCCCATGTGATTACCATGCGGCCTATTCCAATGGTTCGTGGCGTTACCCTGACTACAACGATGAGCTTCGTCAAGAGTCATACAGACGAGATTCGCCTGCTTACCAAAGGCTTCGTTGACGCGACACACTTTTTCCTGACCCGCAAGCAAGAGACTCTGGAGATTCTCAAAGAACAGGCGACACCGATCTTGAAGCTTCAATCGGATGCGGAAGTCGAATCGCTCTACGATGAATGGGCGCAATCGCTGGAGCGCAAGCCCTACCCGTCACTGGCGGCGATCTCGAATGTTTTTCAGCTAGCCGTACGGCGCGACCCTGAGATTGCCGGCTTCAACCCCTTGGCTTTGTGGGATACCCATTTCGTGCGCGAACTCGACGATAGCGGATATATCGATAGGCTGTACCAATAAAAAAGGCGGAGCCTAGCGCTCCGCCTTTTTCTGCGGTCATTCTTTTCTTGGCACTGCGCCTATTGTCTAGCGCTGCTCAGCTTGTCCGTCCCCTTTTCCTGGGATTGCTGGGAGGAACGAGGCCCCGGCTGTTCGGCTGGTGCCGTCGGTGCTGCCGCGACCGAAGGGGCTGACGTGATTCCTTCGCGATAGACCAGGATCTCTACGCGGCGGTTCTTAGCGCGGCCTTGGGCCGTGCTGTTGTCACTGGCTGGAGCGCTTTCTCCGTAAGATACCGGCATCACGCGCATCGGGTCCAGCTTCTTTTGAAGAATCAGGTAACGGCTCACGGCATCGGCTCTTTTCTTGCCAAGTTCGTAGTTGTAATTATCAGCACCGGCGTTGTCAGTATGCCCGGCAACGACGAAAATCGCCGCTTCTCCAGTAACGTCGCTCTTGAGGTCGCTTATAAAGCCATCAATTTCCCGCTGCGCCTGGGCTGGGAGATTTGCTGAGTTGAAAGCGAAATTGGCGCCGTCCTTCATATCGATGACGACTTTACGTTCCAAACGAAGATTAGCGATGGTATTGAGGGCTTTTTCCGCCTTTGCATCAACCTGCCCCAATCGTCCCTCGAACTGGCCGAGCTTCCCTTCGACTCCGCTCATCCGGCCGCCCAGGCTGCTAATCTGGCCCTCGGCTTGATTGAGACGGCCCTCGGTTTGAGTGACCCGCCCGTCCAGTGGATCCATCCGCTCTTTGACCCAGTCGCGAGTGGCAAGACAACCCTGCGTCAGCAGCAAAGATCCCATGATCCCGGCTCCGACAAAATATTTTGCTATACTAGATCCAAAACCTTCCATAACAAATCCTCCTTTTTAAACCGTTAATAATCTCTATCACCAACGTTAAGTTTGTAATTGTTTTTCGAAATCTGGCTGAACCGTCCGATCACCGCTTTCAACGGGCAAGCTGACGACAAATTCCGCCGCCTGGCCGGGACGGCTCCTCAGATAGACATCACCTCCGACGTTTTCTAAATATTCTCGGACGCGCACTATACCTTCCCCATTTTCGTCCCGCAGACCGTCCAAGTGGGTCGCGGTCTCGAACAGCGATTTTAGTTTCTCTGCCGACTTACTGGTGCCCATCCCTTTGACGACGAACTCCAAGCTTGCGGCGTCACGCCGTACGGTCAGCCGCACTGTCTCATGTCGAGTGGCCAGTGCGGCGTTGTCGACCAGCGTGCCCAAGAGCTGCTTGAACATCGCCGGGTCGATCGTCGCTTCGCCAGGTGACTTCGGCGAGTATCGAACTTCCAGATCGACGCCTCTATCTCTGCTCGTACGCCGACAGGAAGCCACCACTTCCCCCACGGCGTTAGCGATATCGACTGCTGTCTCCTCAGTGCCTTCCGACTCGTCATCACCGGCAACCGAGAATGCAGAAAGAAGATTCATTCGATCGAGAATCTCCTGGACGCAGGTTTCGATATTGCGAATGCGCTTCTCCTGTTCATTAACAGGAGCATCGTTCAGTTTCTGACGGATCAGCGCTGTGTTGCCAACGATGACCTGGAGGGCATTTTTGATGTCGTGAGACATACCGGAAAGTTGGTGTTGCTGCTGTTTTTTTACGGCAAGATCTCGAACCGCCCAACTCAAATCACCGGCCAGCGCCTGAAGCAAAAAAAGCTCCGCCGATGAATAACTTTTTCGGCTCGAATGTCCGAGCATGACAAAACCGAAAGGCCGACGCGCCGGCGCCGTCAAGGGCGCCACGACGGCGCTGCGAAAACCGAACTCGCCGCTCACCTCGTTCCATGTAATTGGCGCACGCGAGTTTGCCACCAGATCGAGGCAGCGCCGCGAAAAATTCGTCGGCAAACGACCAACTCCAGCTTCAGGTATACCAACTTTGATAAACTTCTCGTCATTCAGCATGAGCACGCCGAAACAAAAGTCGACACCGAAGAATCGCCGCAGACGCACAAGAAAATGGCTGAGCAGGATTTTTTCTCCAACCTCCTGATGCTTCCAAAAGAAGGAGCGAATCAGATTGGCGCGTTCCCATAACCCAACAAATGACTCCCAACTAGCCGTTGGGTCTTTCGGGCCGCTTGCGCTTGCACTTGACATACTTCGCTTCAGCCCCCCCGTTGGCTTCGCAGTATCACGTGTGTCAGCGCGAAATCGTGGCAAAATCACAGCCCTCGCTTTACCCAAATTTCATACCACGCCAAAAACCGACTGTATCTCACGCGATTTCAATAACTTAGGCTATTTGTGTAGAAAATGGTGTAAGCTGCTGCAGTTAATTCCCTACACAACATGAAGGATTCTTGGCAAGCAAGCCGACGAATGGGTCGTTCCCGAAAACTTCAGTGCTTCATCGTTCAATCCGCTCTTCCCTGAGTCTCTGACTCTCCCGCCGCAACCCTTCCAGTTCTCGTTCGTTTTGTTCACCCTCGACGGCTTGCTCCTGCTGTCTCTTCTGCTGCCGGCGCAGGTGCCATCATTGGCAGCACAGTTGGCCATGCCGCCGCCGATATCGACGCGCGAACAAGGTGGCCTGATCGGCGCGGCGTGGGTGCCCCATCAAGTGATCACCGATCAACGCGCCCGCGATTAATCCTACTGGACCGCCGATCAGCGCGCCGGCATTGTCACCACAACTAACAGGACTGCACCGAAAACACAGTTCGGCTGCATCACGAGGCCTCCTTTGACGAGTGTGCCGGCCCCGGGCTTGTCGACGAGCTTTTGCCATCCCAAGCGTCGCCAACTATTTTTTCAACCAAATTGCTTCGAGTAAAAGGCTTGCACAAAACCCTGACTGCAAATTTTACCGCTTCCTGCTCCAGCACCGCTTGGTATCTTTCGACTTCGCCACTCATGTAGATCGTTTTAACACGGGGGTTTATCGCCCG
The DNA here is from genome assembly GCA_035637295.1 of Verrucomicrobiia bacterium. Taxonomy (GTDB): domain Bacteria; phylum Desulfobacterota; class Binatia; order UBA9968; family UBA9968; genus DP-20. The sequence goes on along the minus strand of DASPXM010000255.1, from coordinate 20,867 downwards.
AATGCACTGCATCATTTCCAAACCGTCAAGCTCCGGCATCTGAATATCCGTGACGACCCAGTCCGTGGGGTTGCGAAAATAGGCGGCAAATCCGTGAACGCCGTTGTCCGCGGTTCGCACGTCGAATCCTTCCATGCGTAGGATCACCGCGACAATTTGCGCCAAGCCTTCATCGTCGTCCACGACCAGAGCAGTTTGACTCTGTGACATCGGCTAATCCTCTTGGCTTAAGCATAGCAGCAAGCCATGTTCCACTACCGATCAAGACGAAGGGAATTGATAATTTTTGTGTTTTTTAGTGACTAGCGGGGGGCCTCGGTCGGAAATGGAGGGATATCCCTGCATACACAGTGCCCCGCCGTGTCCCAAGAATTGAATCTGCAGAATGGGCGGCCGAACGGTCGATATGGTTTCGGGGGGCCGTAGGACTCGAATGAGCACGGGGCGGTAAGGAACTGGACGGCCATGGAAAAAAGGATTTATCAGCGACGCCCTGAGCTTGCTTCGCAATCACCTGCCAGTGGCGCGCCATACGCGGCCATGCGCTGATCAAGCCATGCAAGTCAACGCCAAAGCGACATGCGCTGGATCGATCTCATGAGGCAAAACAATTTACTACAGGTTCAATTCGGTAATAGCGGCTTCGATTTCTTGAACTCATGGGCTTTCAGGTCATGTTTCTTCAGCAGGTCGTAGAAGTCCGCTCGGTATTTCCCGGCAAGCTTTGCAGCTTGGCTGACGTTGCCTTCGGTCATCGACAAGACTTGGATTAGGTAATCTCTTTCGAAGGCGTCGCGGGCGTCTTTGAGCGGTCTTAATCCGCCGTTCAAATCAGGAGCATTTTCTTGAGGGAAATTTTGTCCCCGTTCCAATGCCGCGCTCTTACTTTGCAAGATATAGTCTTCCGTCACCACGTCGTTCTGCGTCATCGCCACCGCGTACTCAATAGTATTTTCCAGTTCTCGCACGTTGCCTGGCCAGTCATGCAGCATGAGCTTGCGCAGCGCCTCGGGGGTCAAACCTTTCACCTCCTTTTTCATGTGCTGGCTGTATTTTTTCAGAAAATGTTCGACCAGAGGCATGATGTCGTCCTTGCGTTCGCGTAACGATGGCAGGTAGATGGGAATGACGTGAATGCGGTAAAACAAGTCGTCGCGGAACAAGCCTCTTCTTACTTGTTCTTCCAGATCTTTATTGGTTGCGACGATGATGCGCACATCGACGGCGACCGGCACGTCGCTGCCAACGGGGTAAAACTGCCGTTCCTGCAAAACGCGCAATAGCTTGGACTGCGTGGCGCGCGGCATATCGCCGATCTCATCGAGAAAAAGCGTGCCTCCGTGTGCTTGTGTGAACAAGCCCTTGGTACTTTTGACCGCGCCGGTAAACGCCCCTTTTTCATGGCCGAACAGCTCGCTTTCGAGCAGCGACTCGGGCAGCGCCGCGCAGTTCAATGCGACAAATCCTTTGTCCCGCCGATCGCTGGCGAGATGAATCGCCTTGGCGATGAGCTCTTTCCCGGTACCGCTCTCGCCGTGAATGTGCACGGTAGAGTCAAGCGTTGCGATCCGTGTCACGACATCCAGCACGGCACGCATTTTACCGCTACGCGCAATGATGTTGTTGAAGTCGAAGCGCTCGTGGAGAATCTCTTTGAGCCGTTTGATTTCGGAGTTGAGCTTGCGAGTCTCCAGCGCCCGCTCGATCTGCATCAGCAGATCTGTCGGCTCAAACGGTTTGGTTAGGTAACCATAAGCGCCGCGACGCATCGCCTCCACGGCACTTTCGATGCTGCCGTGGGCCGTTAAGATAATCGTTGGCACGTCCGGATTGATTCCGCGAATATCTTCCATCAACGCGAGACCGTCGCCGTTGGCCAGCATCAGATCGACGATGCAGAGGTCGAAAACCTGTTCCTTGAGCGACCCAATCGCTTGCTCTTCGTCCCCCGTTGCGGTCACCCGATAATCCTCTGACTCGAGCCGCATTCTGATGACCTCGAGGAGGTTTAGATTGTCGTCAACGATAAGAATGTTACCTTTGGACATGTCCGTTCTATCTTCCGCGATCGCGTCGCTTTTGTTCGATTTCAATATCCACTTGCTTGGACTTCTCGATCACTTGTTTGGTTTTTTCGATCTCCTGTTTCGACTTTTCAAGCTCCAGTCGCGCTCTTTCGATTTCCTGTTTCGACCTTTCAACCGCCAGACGGTTTATTTCAACTTCCTCTTTGGATTTTTCGATCACCTGTTTGGAACTCTCGATTGCTTGTTTCGAATCCTCGGCTTCGTTCAACACGCCCACCCAGATCTTCGCCTGTTCGGCCCACGGGCTGCCCGGGAAACGCGTGATCAGCCGGTTAAATGATCCGATCGCCTTTTGAAGGTCTCTCCTGGAATACTGCGGATGCGCGTAGACAAGCCCGATGTTGTAGGTCGCGGCGTCGGCCGGCGGCTTGTCTGGCGCCATCAGTAGGACGCTCTGAAAGGCCTTCAATGATGCGTCATAATCGCCGTGCGCGAGCAAATTCTGCCCGGTGGTGAGAGCATCCTGCATCTCCCGGTACCGGACCGACTCTTGAGCTACGCTGCAGCCGGTAAGAAATATTAACAGGGCAAGACAAAAATAAAAGTGCTGCCCTTGCCCAATTGGCTTTCGGCCCATATTTTACCACCATGGGATGAAATGATACTTTTGGCAATAGCTAAACCTAGCCCGGTCCCCTGCCGAACGTGGGCGCCTTGACGGCTTCCTTGATTAAATTTTTCAAAGATCGCGGCCAAGCTGTCCATAGGAATTCCTGGACCGGAGTCTTTCACGGAAACTGCCAATTTTCCATTAGCTGGATTGGCGGTGATGCTTATCTGTCCACCCTTGGGAGTAAACTTGACCGCGTTACCCAGCAAATTTCTGAGTACCTGCAAAATCCGCTCTGAATCGATTCTCACCGACGGCAGCGGCGTGTCGATCGCACTTTCCAGTTTAATCTGCTTTGCTTCAACCAACGGAGTGATTTCGGCGATGGCTCGTTTGATTAGAGAGTCGACGCTGCTCGGCTCAAAATCGTAGTTCATCATGCCGGCTTCCATTTTGGAAAGATCGAGAAGCGAATTGACAACGCTGATCAGCCGGTTGCTTTCCTGGGCGAGTATCCCCAAAAGCTTGCGCTGTTTTTCCGAGGTCTCGCCGCCGACCCCGTCGAGCAACAACCCGGTTCCCTCCTTGATCGAAGTCAGCGGCGTACGCAGCTCGTGGGACATAGAAGCAAAGAAATCTGCTTTCATCCGGTCGAGCTCTTGCAATTTTTCGCACATCAAATCGATCGCCGCTGCCAACTCGCTAATTTCCGGCGGCGACTTCACTTCGACACGGCCCTCAAAGTTCCCTTTGGCAATCTCCCGGGTCTTGGTCTTCAATAATCCTATGGGGTGCGTAATACTGTTGGTGATGAAAAGCGACATCAAGACTATCGCGAGCAGGCACGCGATGGTAATCGTCAGCGAAACCTCGCGGGCTTGATCGGCGGCCGCAGCGAGGTCGGTCACTTTCGTGTAAGTCACCTGCTGTTGGTTCAAACGAAGCTTCTCGAAGGAAGCCAACATGGAATCGACCAAATTGTCTTTTTCCTGTTTGTACTGCTCTTGCGGGTAAGCCTTGTTGCTTCGGACGAAGCGCGCCTCGTCCTCGACCAACTCGTCGTACCGGCGAAAATCCTGCTGTATTTTTTTTAACACTGGAGCGGCCGCCTGATCGTTCAAGGCGAACGCGCTTTCCAGGCGTCCCTCGAAATCAATCTTGATGCGGACGAACTCCTGGTGCCAGGCCTCATCCTTGGTAATCGAAAATTTTTGCTCCGCCCGACTTTGCGCAAACAATAGATCCACAAGAAACTTCTCGTGATCTAGGATCCGGTTATCGACTTTTAGAATAGATTCAGTCAGCTCACGAAAATGACTGATCTGCACAATCGCATAGCCGCTGGCGAGTGCGACAATCAGAAATATGGCGAGATAGCCGATGGTCAAGCGGGAAAACAAACTTAACCGCACGGGAATATTCCTCTTCTGTCGGCGCGTAAGCCTATCCCGGCCTGCGGGTGGGTTGCGCTTCGAACAGTTCGATCTGATCGGTATCCGCCGCCAGCAGCTTTTGACCGAACTGCTCCAGCCGGCGGTCCGCGTTTTGATAACTCGACTGGGCGTGACCCACGTGTTTCCCGAGCAAGGCGAACTCCTCGCGGAACTTACCGAAATCGCCCTGCAACCGGCTCAGATACTGAATGATTTCCTTAGCGCGGTCTTCGATCTTCATGCCTTTTAAACCCAGAACTATCGCCTGAAGGTAAGCGTACAGACTATTCGGAGACACCGGGATCACTTGCTTGCTCATCGCATAGCGACAAAGGCTTTTTTCCTCCGGCGATCCGTCCCGGATGATCGTTTCATAATAAACATTTTCCGCTGGTATATACATCAGCGCGAAATCGTACGTGCCCTCGTCAGGCAGGATGTACTTCCCGGCTATCGCATCGATATGTTTCCTGACGTCGGCGCCGAACTGCCTTTTTCCACGGTTTCTTTCCTCGTCATTGTCCGCTTCCAAGATCCGCTTGAAGTTTTCCAGCGGAAATTTCGCATCCACGGGCACCAAACAACTGCCGAGCTTGATCACCGCATCGACTTTCTCGCCGCTCCGAAACGCATATTGAGTCGAGTAGTGCTGCGACGGCAAGATTTGCCCTAACAAATCCTCCAGTAAAAATTCTCCTAATCCTCCTCTGAGCTTAGGCGCCCGCAATATTTCCTGGAGCGAGGCGATATCTTTGCCCACTTCGTAAATCTTGCGGTTGGCTTCTTCCAGTCCGCCGAGGCTACGTTGTACCTGACCGACGACCCGCGCGGCATTATCCAACCGCTCGCCCAAACTCTGTTGCGTGCTGTTGAGCACGTCGGCGTTTTCTTTCAACCGGTCATTCACGTGGCCGAGGAGCTGACCGAGCTGCCCTTGGATGGACTGGACACTGTTGTCCAAGACTTGGGTGAAATGGCCGCGCAGTTGGTCGATCTGCTGCTGCATCAGCAGCAAAGATTGCTCCTCGTGCTGTGTCTTTAGCGACGACTGAATCTTGGCTAAGAAGAACCAGCCGAGAAAGACCAGAACAAGGACAACAATAAATATCAGGGCAAGGAGACTTGTGAATTCCACGACGGGCCGTGGGGCATTTACAGCAATCTCAGTGCGTATTCGAGAATTTCGCTAAGCTTGCGGATCTGGGTCGCGCGCATGGATCGCTCTTCACGGGGGGCGTTTAAATAATCATCGACGCTTTTTTTCAGATTCCACTCCAACAATTGCACGCACTGTTCCATGCTGACTTTCTCGGAACGGCGGCGGCGCGCCTGATGCAACTCGTTGAGCTGGATTACCTGACCCATGACACCGGCTAGGATATGGGAGTGCGAAAAATTGTCAACCCCTCGACAAATTTACTGCCGGCTCTTGTTGTGTCACACAGTGAAGCGCCCCCAAGCCGGCGACGACCTCGTTGCAGCGTAGCCCGATGACTTTGCGCTTGGGGAACAGGTCCTGCAAGATTTCAAGGGCTTCGGCATCCTTGGGATCATCGAATACCGGAACCAGCACGACTTCGTTGGCGATGTAGAAATTCGCATAACTCGCCGGCAAACGCGCGCCTTCGTAATAAACCGGGTTCGGACAAGGCAAAGTTGCGATTGAAAGTTTTTCTCCATTTTGATCTCTGGCGTTCTTCAGGCGCTCGTAGTTGTCTTGCAAAAAACCGTAATTTTCATCTTTTGAATTTGCTTCGACGATGCACACCACGGTGGTTGGATTGACGAATCGCGCGATATCGTCGATATGGCCGTCGGTATCGTCGCCGACGATACCTTCACCGAGCCAAATGACGTGATCGACTCCCAGTGAGTCCTTAAGGCACTGTTCAATCTCCGGCTGAGTTAAATAGGGATTGCGATTCTTGTTCAAAAGGCACTGCTCGGTGGTAAGGCAAGTTCCAGCACCGTTGACTTCGATGGAGCCTCCTTCAAGAACGATTGTGTGATCGAAAACCGGAACTTTGAGCAACCTAGCAATTTCCCGAGCGACACGATCGTCGTCTTCGTAGGACCTGTACTTTTCCCCCCAGCCATTGAAAATCCAGTCGTTAAAGGCGAGCGGTTGGTCTACGGAATTTCTCGTCACGAACGTCGGGCCGTAATCTCTCATCCAAACATCGACGGTGGGGATTTGCCGCAGTGTCACGTTTTCCATGGCGGTCCGAGTTTTTTTCAGCCGCCCGGCTACCTCACTTTTGCTCGATTCGTCGTTTACCAGAAGATAGACCTGCTCGTGCCGCGACAGCGCAGAGATCATTTGAACCCAGACGTCGCGCACCTGTTCCAAATCGGTCGGCCATGTCTCCAGATTGTGCGGCCAGGCGAGCCACGTGGCTCGGTGCCGTGCCCATTCAGCCGGCATTGAATAGCCGAGGGAACGCGGCGTAACCAGCTCTGCAGGCGATGAACTCATCGGATCAACGGACGAGAGAAACAAGACAATCAGTGACGCCGGGTATCTTCAACGGCGCGTGACAGCAAAGGTCCGTACGCATCGATGCGCCGGTCGCGCAGGAATGGCCAGCTTTGACGGGTTTCTTCGATCTTTCCCAGATCACACTTGGCAAGCAGTATCTCCTCGCGCTCGCCGCCCGCGTGCGCGACAATCTCGCCAAAAGGACCCGCCACAAATGAATTTCCCCAGAATTTGATTTTCCCTTCGCGTCCCACACGGTTGACCGACGCGACGTAAATTCCGTTGGCAACCGCATGTGAGCGTTGGATGAGCTCCCAGGCATTGCGCTGATTCTGCGCCACCGCGCGGGGCTCGTTGGGAATCCAGCCGATCGCGGTTGGGTAGAAGAGAATCTGCGCGCCTGACAATGCCACTGATCGGGCGCCTTCGGGAAACCATTGGTCCCAGCAGACCAGCGCGGCAATTTTCGCGTAGCGCGTTTGAAAGCTCGGAAACCCGAGATCGCCCGGCGTAAAGTAAAATTTTTCGTAGTACAGCGGGTCGTCGGGGATATGCATCTTTCTATACGTCCCCGCTAGTGATCCATCGGCATCAATAACGACGGCCGTGTTGTGATAGATCCCTGCCGATCTTCGTTCGAATACCGACGCGACTATGACAATCTTCCGTTCCTTCGCAACCGCACTAAGACCATCTGTCGTCGGTCCCGGAATCGACTCGGCCAATTTAAAATTCCGCTGGTCTTCGCTCTGGCAAAAGTACCGCGAGCGAAACAACTCTTGTAGGCAGACGATCCGCGCGCCTTTTTTCGCCGCTGTTTCGATTCGCTCGGTGGCTTTAGCGAGATTCGCTGGCGGATTATCGCCGGCGCTCATTTGAATGAGTCCCAACGTTACTTGCTCTTTGACGATTCTGCGCGTCATTACGGAGAAGCCTTGTGTAGACTGTTCAATTTGCCCGTTAAAAACAAAAAGGGAGAGGAAAGGCGACATCCTTTCCTCTCCCCAGGATCGTTCAAACCTCAATTTACTTCAAGTGCTGGGCAAAGAACGCTTTGGTTTTTTCCCAAGCGTCTTTCGCCGATGCCTCATGATAGCCGCCTCTATCGTCGCAGAAAAAGCCATGCCCCGGTTCGGGATAAATCTCCATCTGAAACGGTACTTTCTTGGCCGTCAGTTCAGCTTTGATCTGGTTCACCTGATCCAGGGGAATCAGTGGATCTTTAGCGCCGAAGAAAAGATACATCGGACATTTAATCTCACCCGTGCGCGAGAGCGGGCTCGGATTACCCATCGGGATGCCGCCGCCGTAGAAGGGCACCGCGCATTTCACATCTTTATTATGATGGGCCGCAGCCAGATACGTGAGCCGCCCACCCATGCAAAAGCCGATGACGCCAAGGGAGCCGGACTTGACGTTGCTCTGCGACTTGAGATGCGCGATTGCGGCGCCGCCGTCTTCCATCGCTTTACTATCGACCACCCGCTGCATGGTCGCGATCGCCTTCGGCATCTCCGAATAAGGAATGATGCGCTCCGCCTCTCGATGGAAAATATCCGGGGCAATGGCGACGTACCCTTCCGCGGCAATTCTCTCGGTAACCTTCTTGATATGATCGTTGACGCCGAAGGCTTCCTGGATGACGACGATACCGGGATAGGTGCCGCCGTCCTTCGGTTGCGCCACGTACGCTTCCATCTTGCCATCAGACGTATTCAATTGAACCGTCGAGTTCGTGACGTCCATAAACATCCTCCTAGAGGTGATTGTGAATTACGAGGTGGCATTTCTCTATCAAATTTCTTGTTCGTGGTCCACACCCAGGCGCGAATGAAACGAACCGAAATTTAATCATGTTTTCGGCAAAACTCTAAAATCCGGTCGCAGACTTTTTGCGTTGTCTGATCCGGCGGCATGACGTTCCAGAAATCGCACTTTGGCAGAAGCTCACGCAAATAATGCGCTCCGGAAGTAGCGTGGGACGGATCATCGCCGGGAATAACCAGCGCGGGGGCTTTCACGCCCATGACTTCTTCGGGTTCCGCGCCGCCCGCGGTGTCGCGATCGAATAGGCTTCGGCCACTGGTGATGATAATTGCCAGATAGCGCTCCAAATCTTGCGCGGCGAATCGGTCGGCGAAGACAACGTCACGCGCAATCGCTGTGGACCACGGACCGGATTCGGGGTCTGTCCAAAAACTTTTGCCGCCTTGCGCCCGCTCGACAATGCCCTTCAATCCTTTCTCCTTGGCGAAATTGTAGTGGCGCTGGAAGCGTCCTTGGCCATTCACCTTCCAACGATAGCCGCCCACGGGCCAGTGAAGCAAAAGACCCTGCGTCGCTTCGGGGTAATTTACGCCGAACGCCAGCGCGACGGAACAGCCCATGCAGCCGCCTAGGATCCAGGCCGAATCGATCTTGAGATGGTCGAGCAGCTCTTTTCCTTGTCGCGTATAGCTCGCCCAGCTCAGCCGTTCGACGCGCCCGCCTGATTGGCCGCACTCGCGCCGATCGTAAAGAATCAGCGAATGCTCGGCGCCGAGCCTCTCGATGGCGTTGATTCCCGTCCACGCGCTTGCCACGCGCCACTTGTCGATGGTCGCGTCGAATCCACCCGGCGCAAACATGAGAACGGGCGAACCCGAACCGTGCACTTCGTAATAGGTTTCGATTCCGTCGAGCGTCGCGGTTGGCATATTGTTTTCTCCTTACTCTGCTGGACATCAAAAGATACGCCACGTAAGATTTATCACGCTGCCCGGCACTAGGAAAACTTGTCAGCTGTGGAGGGTGACTCGTGAATGATAGAGAAACCGAAGAGAAGTTCAGCGAACTGCTAAACGTCATGGCGCAACTGCGCAGCGAAAACGGCTGCCCATGGGACAAGGAGCAGACTCATACGTCGCTAAAGCCTTGCCTCCTCGAAGAGACCTACGAACTTCTTGATGCCTTGGACGGGGGCGACCCGCAAAAACTGCGCGAAGAGCTTGGCGACGTCTTGCTCCAGGTCGTGTTTCACTCGCAGATCGCGACAGAGGAAGGCCGATTTACCGCCGGCGACGTCATTTCAAGTCTCACCGACAAGCTCGTCCGCCGTCATCCGTACGTGTTTGCCGGCGAACCCATACCGGAAAACACCGCGGCGGTATTGAAGCAACGCTTGCAGATCAAAGCGAGCGAGAAAAGAGCCGGCGAATCAAAGTCCGCCCTCGGCAACGTGCCGAAGGCAATGCCAGCATTGGCGCGGGCCCAAAGCATTACGCGAAGAGCATCGCACTTGGCTTTCGATTGGCCTAAGATCGAACCGGTTTGGGAAAAAATCGAGGAAGAGATTGAGGAGCTAAAGAACGCCGCATCCTCGGGCGACAAGACGCGAACCGGCGAAGAGCTGGGCGACTTGCTCTTTTCCATCGTAAATTTGGCGCGCTTCCTTGATGTCGAAGCCGAAGAGGCGCTCGCCGAAACCATCGACCGCTTCACGCGGCGGTTTTATTACATTGAAACCAAATTGCACGAAGCCAACAAGAGCGTTGAGCAATCCTCACTCGAAGAAATGGACAAGCTCTGGGAAGAAGCCAAGAAAAACGAATTCAAGGAAGAGACCGCCAAGTGAGCGACTCACAGCCCCGCATCGTCTTTCTCGACGCCGCGACTTACGGTGACATTTCGTTACAGCGTTTCACCGATCTGTGGAGATGCACGATTCACCAAGTCACAAATCCAGCCGACACCATCGGGCGGTTGCCCGGGCATTCAATCGCCATAACCAACAAAGTCGCCTTCGGCAAGACGGTCCTAAGTTCATCGGAAGCGATAGATCTCAAATTGATCGCCGTGGCCGCGACCGGTACCGATATTATCGACCGCGAAGCGGCGGCGAAGCGCGGCGTCAAAGTGTGCAATGTGCCCGGTTACGCGACACGGTCCGTCGCACAATTCACCATGGCGCTGATTTTGGAATTGGCCACCTGCGCCGCAAGCTACGCGAACGCCGTGAAGCTGGGCGAGTGGCAGAAAAGTCCTGTCTTCTCTCTTCTCAGCTATCCGAGCGTTGAGCTCAGGGGCAAGAAGTTAGGCATCATCGGCTACGGCAACATTGGTCGGACAGTCGCGGCGATGGCACGTGGCTTCGATATGAAGGTATTGGTCGCCGCACGACCGGGCACGATCGGATCGGTTCCACAGGATCGAATCGCATTGGACCAAATGTTTCGCCAAGCCGACTTTATTTCTTTGCACTGCCCGCTGACGACGGAGACAAGAAATCTAATAGACCAGCAAACCTTGGGGTTGATGAAATCGACGGCGTTTCTGATCAACACAGCCCGCGGCGCGCTGATCGATGAGGCCGCGCTGATTCACGCTTTGCGCAATAAACGAATCGCCGGCGCGGCACTGGACGTTATCTCCAAAGAACCGCCGCCCCCTGACCACCCGATCATTCTCGCCACAAGAGAATTAGACAATCTCATCGTCACCCCCCACACGGCCTGGAGCGCGCGTGAAGCCCGCGAGCGTTTGCTCGAAGAAGTTAAAGAAAATATCGGCAGTTTTCTAAGAGGCAACCCGAGAAATATCGTGGCTTGAGACTTTTTACTTTCCCGTTAGTGCCTATTAATTCAGAACGGTATGTCGTCGTCTACCGGCGGCTGGTCGCCGGGCGCGCCGCCCGTGCTTATATCGTCGGCGTGGCCGCCATCCGCTTGCGACGCCAATCGCGTGCCGCCCCCGCCGCCGAGAAACTGGACGCGCTGGGCGACCACCTCGGTCACGTATCGTTTGTTGCCGCTCTTGTCGTCATAGGAGCGCGTTCGAATGCTGCCTTCGACGTAGACTTGCCGCCCTTTGGCGAGATATTGGCCACAACTCTCGGCCTGTTTGCCCCACACCACGATGTTGTGCCACTCGGTGCGTTCCTGGCGTTTGCCGTCGCGGTCGTTCCAAACTTCGGACGTCGCGATCGAAAAATTTGCCACGGCGCTGCCGGTGTTGGTAAAACGGACGTCGGGATCTTTGCCGAGATTGCCGACCAGAATTACTTTATTGACGGACATATCGTTCTCCACCCCGAAAAAGTTGCGGCCTACCACGAAAAGGTGCAGTCAACTTAGCGCCGGTATAGGACAGAGTCAACCGCGAAATTGCGTTTCAAAGCGTGCCAAGTCACGTTGATTTTTCCTTAGCCGTCAATTACTATGAATTGAAGTTTTTCCCATAGATACTGCAGCTCAAGTTTACACCCATCTGCATGGTTTACGGATTCAAGCTGACGGTCATCGCGCTGCTCACGGTGCCTTTGGCTTTACTGACGATCGTTTTCGGTTTCCTTGACCCGTATGGCAAGCATGTTTATCGCATCAGCCAATTATGGGCGTGGTTAGTTCTGCGGGTTGCCGGCATCTCAATAAAAATAGACGGCCTGAAACATATCGATCCCAGTCAAAAGTATGTCTTCATGGTAAATCATCAAAGCAACATCGATATTCCGGTATTGGTCCAGACCTTGTCCCAGTTTCAACTGCGCTGGATCGCCAAGAAGGAGCTTCTTTGGGTGCCCTTTTTCGGTTGGGCCATGTGGGCATTGAAGCATATCACCGTCGATCGGTCTGATCCGTTGGACGCGGCGAAAAGCTTGCAGCGAGCCAAAGAGGGAATTGCCGCCGGGATTTCCGTGGTGGTTTTCCCGGAAGGAACAAGAAGCCGAGACGGCAAACTACTTCGGTTCAAGAAAGGCGGCTTCTTGCTAGCGGCGCAAACTGGTGCGGCCATCGTGCCTGTAACCATCAACGGCAGCGGTGCACTATTGCCGGCGGGGGCTTGGCGACTACGGGCAGGTACAATTGAAGTCACCGTAGGCGAGTCGCTACCGGTCGAGGGCTTTCGGCCGGGAAACCTGCGTCTTCTGTCAGAGCAAGTTCGTGAGAGAATTACCGAGCATTTGCGTCCGAGCGACGCCTCGCAATTTCACAGTGCCACGGGATTTGAGCAATTAACGTGGGCAAACGACCGCAGGAGAAACAAGGCATCTAAAACATGGAACCGCTAAAAATTATCCCCTTGGGTGGTCTCGGCGAGTTTGGCCTGAACATGATGCTGATCGAATATGGCGATGCGGCCATCGCGGTGGACTGCGGTCTCATGTTTCCCGATGCCAACTTGCTAGGTATCGATCTGGTCATTCCCGACGTAACTTATCTGCTCGAACACAGGGACAGATTAAGAGGCATCGTGCTCACCCACGCACACGAGGACCACGTCGGCGCGCTGCCATTTATTCTGAAACACCTTGACGTGCCGATATACGGAACTCGCCTTACGCTCGGCCTATTGGCCAACAAGCTCAGAGAACACGACCTCGAAGATAGCGCGGATATTCACGAAATTACCGCCGGTGATCCGTGGGACATCGCGCCGTTTCGCATCGAAGGACTGCGCGTAACGCACAGCCTGATGGATTGCCTGGCGCTGGCCATCGAGACACCCATCGGCACAGTGATTCACACCGGCGATTTCAAGATTGACAATACTCCGATGGAAGGCGAAATGTTCGACTTCCAGCGCTTTGCCGCCTACGGCGAAAAAGGGGTCCTCTTGCTCATGTCGGACTCCACCAATGTCGAGCGCGCTGGCTATACGCCGTCGGAACGGGAAGTCGGAACCAATCTGGAACAGATCATTCAGGGGAGCACCGGCAAAGTCCTGGTTTCGACCTTTTCATCGAGCATTCCGCGCATCCAACAGGTCGTCGATATTTCGGAGCGTTGCAACCGGCGGGTCGTACTGAGCGGGCGGAGCATGATTCGGAATAGCCAGGTCGCTTCGGATCTGGGTTATTTGCGCCTGCCGCGCAGTTACATGACCGAGAACGAGCGCTGGCAAGATCTGGCGGCTGATCGTCTCACGTTTCTTACCACCGGCAGCCAAGGCGAACCGCTCTCCGTGTTGCATCGGGTCGCATTGGACGATCATAAAACTCTCAAAGTTGAACCGGGCGATACGGTAATACTCTCTTCAAAATTCATTCCCGGAAACGAGAAAACCATCTCCAATTTGATCAACCACCTCTATCGACGCGGCGCACAGGTTCACTACGAAAAGGTTTCGGAAATTCATGTCTCGGGTCATGCCAGCCAAGAGGAACTGAAAACCATGCTCCAACTGACGCGACCCCGCTACTTCGTGCCGATCCACGGCGAGTATCGCCATCTCGTGCGCCATCGCCGTTTGGCCCAAGATGTCGGTGTGCCTGAAGAGAACTGCTTTATCCTCGAAGATGGCGACGTGCTGGAACTGACTGCCCACGGCGCGCGAAAGATCCAACCGATCCAAGCCGGCAAAGTTTTCGTCGACGGCAAGGGGGTCGGCGACGTCGGCGACATCGTTATCCGCGACCGCCGCCATTTGTCGGAGGACGGCATGGTGCTCGCGGTCATGGCGATCCACCAGCAATCAGGAGAGTTGGTGGCTGGTCCAGATCTGATTTCCCGCGGTTTCATCCGTGCCGAAGAAAGCGAAGAAGTGCTCGAGCACGCCAAGAGAATAGTTCTTGAAACTTTCGATGGCATGAACCGCGAAACGCGCACCGATCCAGCAGAACTCAAAGAAGAAGTTCGCAAGGCGCTGCGCCGCTATTTTAGAAAAACCCTTGAGCGCCATCCCGTGGTGCTTCCCTACATCATCGAAACCTAAAATACCTATGTCAGGCGCTGTGGAAAAAGGTCGACTCAATCGGGAAATCTGGGGGGTGATCATCGGCCTCGCGGCTTTACTGATCGGCATTAGTCTGATTTCGTTCAACGTGAACGACCGCTCTTTCAATACCCCTTCGGGGGCGATAAGTACCCAAAATTGGGGCGGCTTTGTCGGGGCAATTCTTGCCGACTTGCTGTTACAAGGGCTGGGGCTCTCATCCTATCTATTGCCGGTCTTCCTTTGTCTGGCCGCCGCGCAGATGTTTCGTACGACCTACAAAGGCATGGCACTCAGCAGAGCGGCAGGCTATTTGATTTTGCTCATCAGCGTCGGAGTCATTCTCAGCGTCGTCATCGATACTGAAAGCGCGCGTGACGCGGGTGGCATTGTCGGCGGCTTTTTGAAGGAAAGCGTTCTTGTGCCGCTATTCGGACGTTTCAGCACGTCTTTGATCGCTTTTTTTACATTGCTCTTATCGATCATGCTGCTCACGCAAAACTCCCTGCTCGACATCATCGGCTATACCAGGAAGAACTTCGACGGACTGAAGAAGTCGCTGGTTCCCGCGGTCAACAATCGGTTAAAGGAATTCCGTGAGCGAAACGATAAGCGCAAAGGTGAAAACACCAAGAAAGAAAAAAAAGATTACGTCCCGCCGCCGATCGTGGTGAAGGACGAACCGAAAGACGACCTAGTCGTCAAAAAATCGCTGAAGAAGCCCGCGCTGCCGCCGGAACAGTTCAAACTGCCGGAAGTCGGCGAAGGCTATAAGCTTCCGCCGGTAGAATTGCTCGACCCCTCTGAGGGCGAGCAATTTAAAATTGATAAAGATAGCTTGCACGCCAATTCGCTCATCCTGCAAAAGAAGCTGGAGGATTTTGGCGTTGCCGGGGAAGTTGTGGCGGTGCGCCCGGGACCGGTGATTACCATGTATGAATTCAAACCGGCTGCCGGCGTCAAAGTCCGCCGTATCGTCTTACTGGCCGACGATCTGGCCATGGCCCTCCGCGCCGTGAGCGTGCGCATTCTCGCGCCGATTCCCGGCGAATCGGTGGTCGGCATCGAGATCCCAAACCCGCGCCGGGAGACCGTTCGTCTCAGGGAAGTGATTGAAAGCGAAGCGTATCGAAACTCCGAATCGAAGCTCACACTTGCTCTCGGCAAAGACATAGGCGGTACACCGTTCGCGACCGATCTGGCCAAGATGCCCCATTTGCTCGTTGCCGGTGCGACGGGTACCGGAAAATCGGTATCGATCAACGCGATGATCTTGAGCATTCTCTATAAATCGAGCCCGCAGGACGTCAAATTCATCATGGTCGACCCCAAAATGCTCGAGCTGACCATGTATGAGGAGATCCCTCACCTGCTAGTACCGGTAGTCACTGATCCCAAGAAAGCTGCTGCTGCGCTTTTTTGGGCCATGGACGAAATGGATCGGCGCTATCGTCTAATGAGGGACAGGGGTGCGCGCAACCTCGATAACTACAATCGGACGCTGGAGAAGGAGGCCGGGAATAAGAAGGCCGTAATCGATCTCACGGAGCCGGAAGGGAGCGAGGATCCAATCGCGACTGGCGGCGATCGTTCGAAGGAGGGTCCCTTAGTTCACGAAAGATTGCCGAGAATCGTGATCATAATCGATGAACTCGCCGATCTTATGTTGACCGTCGGACGCGACATTGAGGAATATATCACGCGACTGGCGCAGAAGGCGCGAGCCGCGGGGATCCATCTCATTCTGGCAACTCAACGACCGTCGGTTGACGTCATTACCGGTTTGATCAAGGCCAACTTTCCCGCCCGAATTTCATTTCAGGTCACCACACGAGTCGATTCGCGTACGATTCTAGACTCCATGGGGGGTGAAAAACTTTTAGGTAACGGTGACTTACTGTTCTTGCCGCCTGGCACTGCAAGGTTAATCCGGGTGCACGGTGCATTCGTGTCGGACCAAGAGGTCCGTAAAGTGATGAAATTCATCAAGCAGCAGGGGCAGCCTAACTACCGGCCTGAAGTCCTGGAAGCCAAAAGAGAAGTCGAGGCGGCCGCGGCTGCGGACGAGGAATATGACGAAATGTACGACCAGGCCGTCGCTATCGTCACAGAAATCCAACAGGCATCGATCTCTATGGTTCAGCGTCGATTACGTGTAGGATACAACCGCGCGGCTCGAATGATTGAGCGGATGGAACGAGACGGCGTTGTCGGTCCCGCCGACGGCGCCAAGCCCCGTGAAGTTTATGCGAGAAAAATCGAAGATTGAAACCATCATCGCGATGTCGGTGTGGCTTTTTGTGACCGCCGTCGTCGTGTCAGTAACCACTGTGGGGAGCTTTGCAGCTGAGAGTAACAGCGCCGATCCTATCGTCGACCGTTTGCAGAAAAGCTACGACGCGACGGTGGATTTCATCGCGGATTTCCGTCAAGAAACTGAAGTGAAGACCCTCAATCGAACGCTCAAGGCCGCGGGGAAAGTGTCTTTCAAACGGCCTGGCAAAATGTTCTGGCGCTATGACGAGCCGAAGGGACAGTTCGTGCTTGCCGACGGCAAGCATCTCTATTTTTATCAACCGGAGCAAAATCAAGTCATCAAGAGCCCGCTCAAGAATGCCTTTCGCGGCGACATTCCGCTGTCTTTTTTGCTTGGACTAGGGAATTTAAAAAAAGAATTTAACGCGACGCTAAAGTCAACCGAAGAAAACAATTACGTTCTGCGTTTGGAGCCGAAGGGCGAGGCCGGCGGGTTTAGCGAAATTCTCCTTGCCGTCAATAAATCTTCGTTGGACATTATTTGGGTCAGCATCCGCGACGCGGCCGCCAATCTTACAACGATCCGCTTCTCAGGAATGCGCAAAGGCGTCGCGCTGAACGATTCGCTTTTTCAGGTGCAGATTCCGAAAGGCGCTGATGTCGTGGAACTGGGGCAATGAGCCGCGCAATGCAAAAAATTAGCATTGTCAGCCTCGGCTGCGCCCGTAACCTAGTGGATTCCGAGGTTATGGCGGGGCTCCTGCAACAAAGCGAATACGTGATGGTGCAACAGCCGGCGGACGCCGACGTTATCATCGTAAACACCTGCGGTTTCATCGACGCTGCGAAAGAGGAATCGATCGACACGATCATCGAAGTCGGTCGCCTCAAAGAGGAAGGAAACCTCAAGAAACTCATCGTCGCGGGGTGCTTGTCGCAGCGCTATCCAGAAGAGCTCGCGAGAGAGTTGCCAGAAGTCGACCTCTTTATCGGCACCGGCGAAGTGCCGCGCGTCGCAGAAATTCTCCGTGAACACGAGACAAATACAAGTCAAAGACAATACGTCGGCGTTCCGAGTTACATTTACGACCACGCTACTCCCAGGCTAAGGTCGACACCCTCTTACACTGCGTTCGTTAAAGTCTCGGAAGGCTGTGACCACAAATGCGCGTTCTGCATCATCCCGCAGCTCCGCGGGCCGCATCGCAGCCGGTCGATTGAATCAGTGGTCACGGAAACAAAGGTTCTCGCCGACAGAGGCGTCAAAGAGATCAATCTCATCGCTCAAGATCTAACCGCCTACGGCAGGGAGCGCAAAGACGGTACGACACTCTATGGTTTGCTGAAGCAAATGACCCAGATACCCGATCTCGAATGGATTCGGCTGCTCTACTCCTACCCGAATTTTCTAGAAAAGCCGTTACTCGACTTGATCCGTGACAGTGACAAGATCTGCAAATACCTCGATATCCCGTTCCAACATGTAAGCCGATCCGTGCTCCAGCGCATGCGGCGAGGAAAAAGCGGCAGCGCTGTGCGCGAGGCCGTGCAGGCACTTCGGGAGGCCATTCCAGAAGTGACTTTACGAACCTCGTTGATCGTCGGATTTCCCGGTGAAACCGAAGCCGATTTTGCATCCCTTTTGGACTTCGTCGAGGAGACGCAATTTGATCGGCTCGGCGTTTTTAAGTACTCGGAAGAAGAAGGAACCGCCGCAGCCACGTTGGACGGCAAAGTCTCGGAGGAAGACAAAGAAAAACGTTGGCAGGAATTGATGGAAGTTCAGGCTGTGATTTCAAGAAAAAAGAACGAGGCCTTGATTGGCAGCATTCAGCGGGTTATCATTGATGGCACTGATCGCAACTCAGGCAAACTCGCCGGGCGGACTCAAGCCCACGCGCCAGAAGTAGATGGTTTCGTTTACGTGGAGGGCTGTGACGCACAGCGGAGGGGAAATTTGCCTCGGTCCGGAGAGTTGATCGACGTAAAGATTACCGGTGCCCTAGACTACGACTTGATTAGCGAGATTCTCCATGTCTAAAACAGATCCAGAAAAAGAAAAAAAACAGCGAAGAGAGTTCCTGCGGCAAGCTTCAGAAATGCTTGAGGAAATGAAGCGGGTGGCGATGAAGGAAATGCACGGTCGCGTCAAAGACGAGACTGAAGGTGTCAAGGACGAGGGCCGTGATACCTACGATTTGGCGAGCGACGAGAGAGATCGGGAGATAAACTTCATCCTCAATGACCGCGAGCGGGAAAAGCTCCTGGCTATCGACGACGCGCTTCAGCGTATTGCCGACAAGACCTACGGCATCTGTGAGAGTTGCGAGGGCGAGATCCAGCTTGGCCGTTTAAAAGTTCTTCCGTTCACGCGGCTCTGCGTGAAATGCCAGGAAGAAAACGAGAAGGAAAGCAAGCGCCAAAAGAGTTTGGAAAACGAACGTGCCTACCGCAAGCTAGACATCAGCGACATCGAAGAAGACAGCTTCTGATCACACTGTTCTCTTTCGCCTGTCTCCGCCGATAATTCTGCACCGGGGCGACGGCAGCTCGCAACGGTAACAATACCAAGAAACTAATTTTTGTCGGTTGCTCTCACGCCAATCTTCAGCCAAAAAAAGTGGGCACGGCTCGCCGTGCCCACAAATTCCTGCCAACCGATCCTAGTTCTTACTCGCCTTTAGCCGGGACGAATTCCATCTTGGTGAGAAAGTTCTTCTCGCCCTTGGTGACGTATTCCACGTTTGCGGACGATCCGAGCCCGACATCGGCCATCTTAACCTTTGTTTCCTTGATTTCCGTCGCCTTGGTCTTCGAGTTGAAATCCAAAGTAATCAATTTGCCCTCTTTAGTGACGACGATCATATAGTTCTTTTCGGTGTCCAAAAGGCCGATATCACCCGCCACCTTCTCGGCCTTGGCCTTGGCCGGTTCGCCTTCCGCTTTGGCCTTAGCTGGCTCACCTTCCGGCTTGGCCTTAGCTGGTTCGCCGCCCTTTTTTGCCTCCTCCGCTTTCTTCTCTTGGGCTGCAAGTGGAACCATCATAACCGCCGCTAGTAACACAGCCAGCCCCCAGACAACCTTAGTTTTCCCTCTCATTTGCTATTCCTCCTGAATCGTTATTAGCGCGCTATTCATCCAAGAGCTTTGTTACTCACCTTTCGCGGGTACGAATTCGATATTTGTCGCAATGCTCTTGTCGCCCTCTTTGGTATATTGCACAACCGCCGACGAGCCCAAGCCGATATCAGTCACCTTGGCCGGTACTGGCTCTTTCTGTGTCGGTTGATACTTCGAGTCAAAGTCGATGGTCACGAGCTTCCCTTCCTTAGTCACAAGGATCATGTAGTTCTTCTCAGTGTCCAGGAGACCCACGTCGCCCGCGAGCTTGGTCGCTTTGGCTTTTTCTGCAGCCTTTTCTCCGGGAGCCTCTTTGGTTTCGGCTTTAGCCGCAGGGGCTGGCCCGGGTGCCGCCGGCTTCGGTGCGGGTTTAGGTGCCATTTCCTCTTGGGTCGAACACGCCGATAGCCCGAACATGACAGCCACTGCTGCTGCACCCATCAGTGAAAGCAGACTTTTCATTTTCCCTCCTACAGCAAAATTTGCCTTGAATAGCGACGATACTTATCGTGACCTTCACGTCATCTCAATACGCTTTAGGTATGATTTTTTGCTGGCAGGAGTAGCCTATTTTGCTCTGCCTAGGACTAGAGTCCTAGTCCGGTTTTGGCAGGCCTGAATTAGATTGGCAAGTGGAAAACTTTGAGTTATTTTGTCAAAGGGCAAGCAATCGGAAAAGGAGGTTATTTGATGACTCCGATCAAAGTCGTAATCGCTGATGATCACACGTTGTTTCGCGACGGGCTCAGGAAAATCCTTTCCCTTGAGAAGGATATTTTGGTTGTCGGAGAAGCCGCCAACAGTGAAGAAGTCCCAAAGGTCGTGGAACGCACAAAGCCGGATATCCTTCTTCTGGACCTAAAGATGCCCAAAGGGGACGTCGTCCAAAACCTTCTCGATGTCGCTGCCAGAAACTCGACGACTCGCGTGATGATTTTGACGGCATTCTCGGACGACGAGAGTGTCTTGAACGCAGCCAAAGGAGGAGCAAAAGGTTATGTCCCGAAAGGCGTGCCGTCGAGCGCGTTATTGCAAGCAATCAAGGCTGTGCACAATGGCGGCTCCTGGATCGACAAAGACATTTCATCTTGGGAGACTTTTGAAGAAATCGTCCAGGGCAATGCAAGCTCTCGCGACGCGATGCCAAAACTCGATGACAGCATTAAGACACTCACCAAACGAGAAATGGAAATTTTAAGACTGGTCGCTGAAGGGCTTACCAATGAGGAGATCGGCAAGAAAATATTCATCAG
>DASPXM010000254.1:0-7089 GCA_035637295.1 Verrucomicrobiia bacterium | reverse complement strand
AGTCGCGCCATAGCCTTTGGTCACGTAGACCATTTCTTCATAGAGATGTTTCTGCGGTTTGGTCTTGCCCTGCGGAGGAATCTCTAAGACATAGCCGTCATTCACGCCGCCGGTGCCGTCGAGAACCACGAACGAGCAGGGCACGCCCTTCAAATCCCACGGCACCAGCTCGACTTTGTTAACATCCTCGACGAAAAAGCCTTTGACTACAGGAATCTTCTGCGCTGCCTGCCAGTCCTTGTAAGTATCGATCCGCTCCGTTTTAAGGTCTGCAGGTTGTTGCCTGGTTTCGGCCATTGGATGGTCCCCCTTGCTCATCAACGAACTGTGCAGCCGGGATGATACGTGCCCATGTTGCAGCGCGCGCCGACGGCTTTCATCGCGGCTTCAAAATCTTTGTGGATCTGCGGATCTTCGTCTTCGAATTCAATTTGCCCGCCGCCGAGTTTGACGCTCGTGAATGTGCCACCTTCTCCGTCCTGCGAACGCATGAATTTGTAGCGCCAGTTGTTCCAGCGCAGCGCCAGGTATCGTGCCGGTGCGGCGCCAGAATTGAAGTGCTGGTGAAACCATTGATCCGGAGGCACGACGACGCTGCCTGGTTTCCAGTCGACGCGCCGGGGTTTTTCTCCTTGCGGCCACAGGACCGAATAGCCTTGACCGCTGAGAATGATCACATGCGCGCCTGGACCGTGCTTGTGCCCTTTCTTATAAGTCCCGACGGGGAATTCGGAGATATGCGCGCCCATGGTGTTTTTCGCCAGGTTGAACTTCATATTGGTGCTGCCCTTGCCGCGCTCGTTATAGTCGGTGAGCTTGAGCGTGTGCGTGTCGGGCACAAAGTTGGTCGTCAAAAAGAACCGCCCGGTGAGCTCTCCCTGGCCGCTGAAGTAACTTTCCGTGCGCGGATCGAAGCGGTCAGTGAAAGCATAGTCGCTGTTGAAGATGTAATCAGAATTGTGAAACAGGTTCATCACAAAGCAGCAGTTCGTCACCGCGAAGTAACGCGCCGCCTCGCTGCCGCTGGCGTTGAAGTGCTGGTAGTCGGCGTTGAGCGGCATCGCAAACATACTTCCCGGTCCCCACTCGAAGGTGTGCTTCTTGCCGTCTCTTTGCCACACGCTGGTAGCGCCGTAACCTTTGGTTACATAGACCATCTCTTCGTACATGTGTTTTTGCGGTTTGGTTTTGCCGCCGGCGGGAATCTCGCACACGTACGCGTCATTGGTGCCGCCGGTGCCGTCGAGCACAACCATTGAACAGGGCACGCCCTTGAGATCCCAGTGTTCGAGCGGAAGTGTGTTGACGTCCTCGACAAAGAACCCGCGCACGACGGGAATCCGCTGTTCAGCCTGCCAACTCTTGTAGGTATCGATTCGGTCGGGCTTTAGACCCGGATCGCTCGGTGCTACCATTTCCGGCATTGAATTTTCCTCCTAAAACAACCGCTGTGAGCCAACAGACGTAATTTCAGAACGCATTCTCGTCGCGATTCTATCCTCCCCCTCGCCCACGAAGTGGGAGAGGGTCGGGGTGAGGGCAACAGGGTGCTCACGCCACCTTTTGCTCTGCCCCGAACAATCCAATCCGCTCGTTGATCACATCGAACTCGATCAGCCGATTTTTGTTTGGATCGCGCACCACGCCCAACGGCTCGCCGCCCTTTTTCACGATCTCGATCTGCTCGCGCACGACTTTTCTGAGGAGGATGATTCCTTCGTCGCCGACGCCGAGATGCTCCTTCGTCCGGTCAGTGGGCGCTCCTTGGGTTTCCCACGCCATCGCGTCCTGCACCAGCACGTGTTCGAGTCGGTACTCGCCCTTCTCATTCCTAATCGGAAAATACTCCCACGGCGTGTCGCCGTCTGCCGGCGAGCGATCGGTATCATTGGGCGTGAAATATACGACGAAGACCTGTGTATGCGCATCGTCCACGGGCACGCGTATCTGCAAATTATGGCGCAAATTGCCAATCAAAAGTTTCTCTCTGAACACATGGCGCAAAGTGATCGGAAATAGCAGCGGATGCTGGTCGACGATGGGGGGATCGGCGGGCTTTCTTCCGGGAGTGACGCGCCGTTTCATGATACCGTGTGCGAACGGCGTGAATTCATGTTCCTCTTCGTAATGGTCCATCGTGGGAGCTAAGTGCGCCGTGTCGCCATGCAGCCAATAGAGATGCGACGGATCCACCGAGTTCTCCATCGGCTGGAGCCAGTTGCAGTTATAAATTTCGTGCTTCTCGATCCAGCGTTTACCGTTCTCCCAACACAATACGTCCCAGCGCGGCAATAACGGTCGCGGCTCCGGTCCCAGATAGGCCCATAACAAGCCGCCCAACTTCTCGACCGGATAAGCAATGTGTTTGATCTTGTCTTTAAATCCCCCCGCCTCGGGCTCAGCGGGTTGCTCTATGCATCTTCCGGTGCAGTCATACTTCCAGCCGTGATAGGGACAGCGAATCCCTTCTTCGTCGACGCGACCGAACGCCAGCGAGGCGCTGCGATGCGGGCACTTTTCACCGACGACGCCGTAACGACCCTTCCTGTCGCGATAGACAACAAGATCTTCACCCAAGAGCCGAAATGCTTTGATCGGTTTCTTATCGGTGAGCTCGCCGACGCACGCTACGGGCATCCAGTAACGCCGCAGCATTTCTCCCGCCGGCCTGCCACGCCCGACTTGAGTCAACATTTCATTTTCTTCGCGTGTGAGCATGTTCGACTCCTTTGTCTTGATTTAACCCTATTTCTTCTCCACTCCCGCCATGATCTCTTTCGCCAGATCGAAGATCGGTTTCATATCACCATATTCCGGTTTTACAACATCGAAATACTTTACTCCTGGTTGCAGCCGGTTGTCCGGCAAAATGTCGTCCTTGGGAATATCGATTCGCCGCGAGTTGGCCGGGTCGTCCACGTCGCCGAGTTTTTGCAGCGCTATCTGTCCTTTACGCGAGAGAAACCAGTTGAGGAATACCTTCGCCGCGTTCGGATGCGGCGCTTGATTCATATAGGCCATTGACCCGCCGCCGGCCGAAAAGCTCGAACCTTCTTTCCACTTGTTGCTGTCGAAATCTTCCACCGGGAGGCCCTGATTTTTAGCGCGCATGGAATCTTTGCAGCCCATGCAAATAGCAAATTTTCCCTGCGCCAGCCAGTCGGTCATCTGGCGAAAATTTTTCGAGTAAGTAATCTCCATGCCGCCGAAAAACTTCTTCATGAACTCGGGCCCGAGCTCCGGGCTGTAATAATAGAACTGCATGGTCGCACCCAGCCCCGTGTCGCGCGGATCGAGCGAAACTATTTTTCCTTTCCACTTGGGATTGACGAAATCCCAATAGGATTTGAATTCTTTGGGGTCGACCATCTTGGTATTGTATGCCAACTGCGCGTTGCTCGGGCTACCGATGAAAGAGAAAATATATTTTCCTTCCGGGTCGGCGTAACGGTGCTCGTTGCCGTACCACTTCGACGTATCCGTGACTTCGGGAAGAACCAGCATCGGTTTGAGGGGATCGAGGGCTTTTCCTTTATAGAGCGTGTTGTACAGACTGTTGGTCCCGCCGCTGTACACGTCGACGATAAACTTCCCGGCCCGGCGCTCGGCCATGATTCGATTGGTCAGTTCGTTGCCGCGACCCGTCACCGACACAATGTTGATGCCGGGAAATTCACGCTTGAAGTCCTGCAACAGCCCTTCGTAGCGATAGATATAAATTGTGACTTGACCTTCCTTCTTCGCGGCGGCCAACGTCTGCTCCCAATCTTTTTTCCAATCGGCCTGGGCACTAAATGCTTTCGCCGTTAAAGCAAGAAGGCTCGCAACTGCAAGCGATGCAAATAAGCTTTTCACCACTTTGGATAGACCGCTCATTTACTCTTTCCACGATGACGGGCGTCGGCACGAACCGCCTGAAGCAATCGAATACTTCCTCATGAGGCGATTTATGTCAACTGTAATTCACGCGGATTACTTAATGGTTTAACATTGAAACTATTTATATAAATCGTCGATAAATCCAGAATGATCTAGCTGGCGAAGATAGTGCAAATCCCACAACGCTATCGGGCTCTGCTCCTCCGTTTCCGGATTCTTCAGGCAGCAAAGTTTGTAGGCATTGGCGACCGCTTCATGATCAGGATACGGCTTAGGCAGCAGCTTCGACACGCTTCGGTATTGGACGTTTCTGCATTCCGGTTCGCGCCGCCGCAGACCGTCGAGAATTTCCTCCGTTTCACCACGCCGGGTGCGCGCGAAATGTATTCCCATGATCTGCGCCTTGACCAATCGTTCCGCCAATCCTTCTTTCTTCTCTAACGTGGTCAAGGTTGAAGTGAGCGTCGGTCCGTTGATCATCGGCAGCCGATCCAACGGGAGCGCGTGCAAGCCGGCCTGCTCGAACTTATCGGTATTGCCCGTGACGAAGATCGCATCGACCTTGCCGGATTTCAAAACGTCCATCTGCATCGCTTTGAATTCGTCGTTCGACTCCGACAGCTCCACCCACTCGACTTCGTCCAGTTTCAATCCGGCGCGCAAAACGTAAAGCATGTGATTGCCGCGCGGATGGTGATAGCCGCCGATGGAATCGACGAGCGTGGTGTCGCCGATGCGTTTTCCTTCCAATTCTGAAACTTTTTTGACCGGGGAACGCGTCACTAAACGATCATTGACCGAATTGGACGGTGAAGTGAGGCAAACGATCGGCTTGCCGCGCTTCACCAGCAGATACGGCGAAATATGATTGCCCGAGACAAAGTCGACCTCGCCGCCGAACAGCGCCTTCTCGGCCACCTCTGAGCTATTGCAAAATTCGAAGCTAACTTTCAGTCCGACTTTTTCCCAGATCCCCGCCTTGTCCATCACTTCCCAGATCGGCAAGTGCGAATGCGATCGGTAAAACCCACGAATCTCCATTGGTTTGTATTCCGCCATTTCTTCCTCCTAAATGATCTTATTTCTTTAGGCCTTATACCCTCGCCCGCAAAGCGGGAGAGGGCAAGGGTGAGGGTCATTCTACGCGCAGTCGCCCTCACCTCAATCCTCTCCCACAGGGAGAGGAGGTAAATCCGTTGTTCTTTGCATTTGATCTCCACTAAGTCTTTCAGATTGCACGTTTTGAACCATTACTTCGTGACCTTCGTGCACTTCGTGGTGAACCCTTGCTGTTATTTCAAAATCTCCTGCAACAACTTCTGCACCGGCTCGGGGTCGAGAAATCCCACCACGCTATATTTTTTCCCTTCTACGCGCCGCGCTTCCGGCAACACGTCGTCTTTTGGAATATCGATGCGCATCGAATCGGATGCTTCCACTTCCTTTTTGTTCATCACTTTCTGCCAAACGCTCTGGCCTTCACGCGACAGATACCAGTTGATAAACAGCTTGGCTGCGTTCGGGTGCGGCGCGCGATTGATCAGCACGATCACGCTGCTGCCACCACCCCCAACCGATGCGCCTTCTTTGAGCTGATCCGGTGCAATGTCCTCGACGGGAAGTCCTTGCTTCGCCGCTTTGTCGATATCACGGCAGAGCAGACAAAGAGGAAATTTGCCGCTAGCCAACCAATTGGTCCCTTGCGCGCGATCGCGAAACAAAGTGATTTCGGTTTCCTTGTAAAGCCGTCGCACGAACTCTGGTCCGACATCCGGTCGGTGATAGAGAATCAGCACCGGCGTTGGCGGGGCCGAGCTGCGCGGGTCCATGCCCAGAAGCTTGGCTTTCCATTTGGGCGCGAGCAGATCCCAGAACGACTTGATATCGCCGGGACTCATCATCTTCGTATTATACGAAAGCCCAGTGCTGTTAATCGTTCCCTCGAACATGAAGATATGCTGATTTTCCGGATCGGCGTACCAGTGCTTACCGCCGTACCACTTTGAGCCATCAGTCACTTCTGGAAGAATAAATGTCGGCGCGATGGGATCTAAAGCTTTACCAAGATAAAGCATGCGCGGCCCATTGGGGCCGCTCGCCATGACGTCGGCCAGATATCTATCCGCGCGTCGCTCAGCAACAATGCGCGCCATTAGATCAGGAGCGCGACCGGTTGCCGACAGCACTTTGATGAAAGGAAATTCCTTGTTGAAAGCCGCGATGATATCCGGATGGCTGATCTCTTGCCCGCCATAAAGCGAAATCTGCCCTTCCTTCTTGGCCGCCTCCACCACCCGCTGCCATTCTTCTTTCCACTTAGGTACTTCCGCGGAGAACGAGGCAGACACAACCGTAACGAGGTATGTGATCGCCAGCCCCATCCATTTTAGATTTTGGATTTTAGATTTTCGATTATCGGACCGAAAACTCCGAGATCGCATACGGGTTCTATCACGCATTTGTTTTTCTCCAGAATCGAAAACCTGTCCTGAGCTTGGCCGAAGGATCGGCAATCGAAAATCGAAAACTTGTCCTGAACGAGTGTGAAGGATCTTGCTTCACTTAATGACCTTGTCCGCTCTCGCCAGCACATTCGGCGGTATCGTCAAGCCGATCTGCTTGGCGGCTTTCAGATTGATGATCAGCTCGAACTTCTTCGGCTGTTCCAGAGGTAAATCCGCGGCTTGGCACCTTTCAAAATCTTGTCCACATACGTAGCGGCGCGCCGGAACAAGTCGGTGAAGCTCACGCTGTAGGTCATAAGCCCACCAGCTTCCACAAATTCTGGCTGGCCGTATATTACCGGCAGCCGACTCTTTACCGCTAGGTTTACAACTTTTGTTCGGTGAGGGTTGAGGACAGGACTGTTCAGCATGAGGATTGCCTCAGCACGCCCTTTGGTCGCGGCTCGGAATGCGGTCTCAATATCCTTGGAATCTCGTACGTCTAGATGTTGAAGCTGCACACCGAACGCCTTTGCGGCGAGCTCCACCTCTCTTAACGCTTGTGCGTTGCCTGGCTCGGTCGAAGTCCCGAGGACGGCCACACGGGAGAGCCTGGGAACGATCTCCTTCAGAAGCTCCAGTTGTTTTCCGCTTATCTCCGGGGCAAGAGTTGACAATCCGGTAACGTTCCCACCTGGTCGCGCAAGGCTGGCGACAACCCCCGAGCCAACAGGATCATTATCAAACCCCATGACAATGGGAATCG
>DASPXM010000253.1:0-3547 GCA_035637295.1 Verrucomicrobiia bacterium | reverse complement strand
TCGGCGCGTTCGAGCGAGGCGTTCTGTAGATATCAAGCTTCTCGATCTCCGTCGGGCCGTAGGCGACACGCTCGGGTTGGCCAAGCCGTTTAAGCGCGGCTTCGCTCGCTATCCGGCGGCGCTTAGCAAGCAGTTGCTGATTTGGCGCATAGACGCTTTGGTCGTAGGCGTCATCGAGTTCTTTTTGATCCATGTCGAGCCAGACAGGCGGCCCTTTGGTCCTTGCTGTTGAAGCTTGTTGAGCGGAAACCTGATCTGCTACCATAAATGCTCCTATCGCGCCCACGGTTTTGAGAACTGCTCGTCGTGTCAACGGGTTATTCCATAACGAATTCATTTCGGCTTTCTCGATCGCCGCTCGCGGCGGTTTCACAGTGTTGCCTCGTGCCCAGTGCCTAATTAATTTACTCAGCGCCGTAAAACTTCTTTGCGTTGGTCGCCAAAATCGCTTCTTTGTCCGCGCGTGTGATATCGTCGCGCTGGAGCAACTCGTCGATCTCCTTTCGACAATGTTTTGCGTCAAAGCTTTCGTGCGGGAAATCCGTCGCGAAAAGAAAAGCTTCGTTGCCTGCTTCTTTGATAGCGAAGCCTAGGCCGCGGTCGTCGCAGTCAAAGCCGACGAAGATCCGGCCGGATTTGACGTGGCGGCGAAAATACTCGCTCGCCGTGACATCAGGCTTGGAGCTGGACAAGAATTCGCCGTTGATGTCGACCTGCAGATGGTGCGGATAGGACCGATCGAGGCGATCCATGAAAAATGGCACCCACGTTGCGCCTCCTTCGAGAAAACCAACGCGCAGCTTCGGGAAGCGATCGAACACGCCGTAAGACAACATCGCGGCGGCTTGCGCCATGATGCCGAAGGGATGGCCGAGGGCGTGGACCGGGTAATAAACGCCGATACTATCCATACCCAGATGGTGCAGCGCGCCAACATGCACCGCGAGCGGAGCGTTGAGCTTTTCCGCTTCTTCGTAGATCGGCCAATAAATTTTCGATCCGAAGTGACCTTTGATGCCTTCGCCATTGGACGGCAGCATCGCGCCGGCCATGCCCAATTCTTTGACGGCGCGGCGCAGCTCTGCGCATGCCGCCTCCGTATCTTGGATCGGAATCAGCGCCATGCCTTTGATGCGCGAGCTGACGTTGGTGAATTTTTCATAAAGCCAATTATTGTAAGCGCGACACGCGGCGATAGCCCAGTCTTCGGCGATAATTCTCCCCACGGCCAAGCCTGCGGTGGGATAAACCACGGTCCAATCGATTTCGGTTTTATCCAGAAAGTCGATCCATTCTCGCGGCCCGACATTGCCGGTTCGCGAGCGCTTTTCGCCGCCTTCCAAGAAGTGAAAGTGAATATGATCGAAGGCCGGAAAAATCTCAGTGCGGTTGCCGGGCGGCATGTACTTGGATATTTCGTCCATGCAAGGTCGATCGTTGACATGGCCATCGGCATCAATGATCTGCATGATCATAAGTCCTTTCGCTTTCGCGCTTGAAACGGCTATAACAAGGGCGCTTCGCAACTGTCAATGATGAACAGACGGCTAGTGTGGTGACCCAGAAAATCGCGATATAATTCCAATGTCATTCCGGGCAAGCTGGCGATAGCTAGCGCGACCCGGAATCCAGGAATTTCAAAGAGTCTGGACACCGGCTTCCGCCGGTATGACGGCAAAGAACGTAACGAATAATTTAACGAACTTCTAGGTCAGGACTCTAGCGTGAGACAGCATTGGCTAAATTTGAAGTTGATCACCGGTTTACTCGCCGAGATTGCGCTTCTGCTCAAATTGACGATTTTGGGCGCGGCATCGCCCCCGCAGATCACGACTATTCAATTCTCCGCAACCGATCCGCGCTCTGAGATCACGCAATCATTGGGTCCTCACTTGCTGTTAAAAGTCCACCGAGCTGTGGATGCACATAGCCAGCCATACGGCTGGGATATTGCGGTCGTCGACCGCCGTCTCGGCGACCATCCCAATTTCTTATTTGACTGTTTGTGCGGGCACGGCCCGCAGCCCAGCGATCTCTACGCGTGGCACTTCCGCGAAATGTTCTTTCCGCCGAAACGGATCTTGCCGGTTTACGGTTATCCTTTTGAAATCCGCGTAGAGTGCAAAGACTGCCAAGTCGATGGCAGCTCTGCGACGGACACCCATTTTACGGCGGGAATCGTGGAAGTAGCGTGGCGGCGGTTACAGAAGTCGAATCCGCGGCAGCGGACTCTCGCTGACTTTCGCTAACCGGTTGGTTGGACAGAGCGCCTGGTCTCCTAACCCAGAAGTTCATTTAAAAACTCAAACAATGGCAATGGTTGAAGCCGCACTCAAATCCCCCTCTATCCCCCTTTTCCAAAGCGGGAATTTCTTCCGTAGGACTTAAACCCCTCTTTGGAAAAGAGGGGAAGGGGAGATTTTGGGCGGAGTGAGAGGAGATGATGTCGCGAACTTCTAGGTTAGCACACTGTTAAACAACGAACGGAATATTTCCTACCAACGGAAAAGAACCAGCGGATTCAGGGTCTTCAATTGTTTTTCTTTCGCGGCATCCGCTTCGCGTTTTGAATTCGATTCTTTCGCTTCTCGTTGCGCCGAGGCGGCGAGCTCTTGAACGTATTGTTCGAAATCCTGCTGCGGCGGCGTCGGGACAAATTCGAGCTCGACGCGCAAGCGGCGATCCTCGCGCTGGGGGTCCTTCATTTCGAAGGCCTGGGCCGAATTCGTTTTGAGGATAACGGCCAGTACAAATACCAGATAGCCGCACTTCATGATTTTATTCCTGCGCATGATTAACTCTTAATGCGCAATTTACGGGCCAGTACCAAGTCGCGGAAATTACGAGAGAAAATTTAGCCCGGGAAAGCGGGAAGAAGGGAAAATCTTACGTTGAGGGTGGAAATCCTAATCGGTGAGAAAAAAGCCGAATCTCAAAAATCAAAACCCTGCCCGGCTCGATAGCCTGGATTCGGCAACACCAAGGCGAAATTCGTGACAACTTAGGTAATTCGTTTGAGCTTTACTTTATACATTTCGTGCCGCTGCACGTAGCCCGGCGCGGCTCGATGCATTTTTTCGACGTCTTCGTCGGTGAGTTCGCGAATGATTTTCGCGGGGGCGCCGACGATGAGCCTGCGGTCCGGAAAAACTTTGCCTTCAGGCACGAGCGCGCAGGCACCGATCAAACAATCCTTTCCGATAACCGCGCCGTTCATGATAACGGCCTGGATGCCGATCAGCGTGCCGTTGCCGATCGTGCAGCCGTGTAGCATGGCTTGGTGCCCAATCGTCACGTTCACGCCGATCGTCAGCGGGAAGCCCGGGTCTGTGTGAAGCACGGCGTTGTCCTGAATATTGCTGCCGTCGCCGATCTTGATCCAATCATTGTCGCCGCGAATGACCGTGCCGGGCCACACACTGACATGTTCGCCCAAAATAACTTTGCCGATTACGGTCGTTCCGTCAGCGACATAAGCGGAACCTGGAACGCGCGGCACATCGTCGCCGAGTTGATAGATCGACATGATCAGCTTTGCAAATTTTTC
>DASPXM010000252.1:0-3101 GCA_035637295.1 Verrucomicrobiia bacterium | reverse complement strand
TCGAAGAACTGCTCCGGCTTAGCCTGCTTGGCTTTCGGATTGTTCTTGGCGGCTTGATCCAACGTCACTTGGAATGCCTGTGCCTTCACCAGTGGGATCTTTTCCATGAAATCAAAGGCGTACTGAATGCTTCCGTCAAGCATCCCTAGATCTTGAATCTTAGTGTACCGGGCAAAGATCGCGCGCGTTTCTTCTTTGTGCGTGTACATAAATTGTATCGACTTACCGTACGCTCGCAGAAAACTCTTTGCCTGCGGCCGATGTTCCCTGAGAAATTTTCTTGTCGTCAGGAAGCCCAAGTGCATGAAGGGGATTCCCTCCTTGGCGAGATTGGCAATCATTTTGAGCCCCGCCTGCTGCACGACGTACGCCATGGGTTGCGACATAGGCGCGGCCAAGACCGCTTTCTTCGTAAGCGCGGTGGTAAGCTCCGGCATGCCGCCGATCTGCACTAACGGAACATCTTTAACCGGCTCCAATCCGTATTTGTTTAAGAGAATACGCATTCCGAAGTCCGTCGCGGCGCCGAAGCGCGTCACGCCGACCGCCTTTCCTTTCAAATCGGCAACGTTCTTTATTTCCGGGTGAGCCATTACATAGAACGCAACGACGTTGGTAACCGCTCCAATGGCGATCAAATCCGCACCATTAAGACCTGCATCAACAATCACCTGTCCATTAGAAGCGGAGATCGCGAGATCGCCGGCCAGAGTCGCGCGCGCGACCGTCGGTGAACTGGCGATATAGACGAAATCGATGTCCAAACCTTCCTGTTTCAGAAAACCGGCATCGTTCATCACCCAAAACGGCGAATTCAAGGCGCTGACCGCCGCCCACGCTACAACGAATTTCTCGGCACAAGCAGAGCATGGAAACACCAAAGCACCCAATAGCGAGAGCAACAGCAGACGCCGAGAAATCTTACGGTTCGTTTGGCCAATCGATTTGTTGCTAATCGCCATCCCGATCATACGTACCTCGTAACGCGGCAAAACTTCTCTCACTGAACCGCAAATCGCCAAAAACTATCACCGAAAGACAAGAGTGGTCAACCAAGATTTCGCCGTATCGGTATGATGTCTGACTTTTTCTGCACATAAACAAAATTTTTATAGACAAATGGTTGGCGCTTACAGATACTGTGAGCGCCCTGCGTAGGCATTGAGAGTTCGGTGATGCCACCCCCAATCGCCGCTATCTTCGTCAGTTCCACCTGGTTAGACCTGCAGCCCGAGCGTGCTGCTGTCGAACGCGCGTTGAACCGGTTCCGTGAAGCCAAATTTATCGGCATGGAATACTTCGGTAGCCGGGATGAGACCACGCACCGCGCATCGCTGGATGAAGTGGACCGCGCCCAGCTTTATGTCGGAATCTTTGCCGGTCGCTACGGTTCCGGTATCACTGAAGCGGAATACCGCCGCGCCCGCGAACGAAACCTCGATTGCCTCATCTATTTCAAGTCAGAGACTGCGATCGCCCCGGAACTACGCGAAAACGATCCGGTCAATGCCCGGCGATTGAGCGTCCTCAAAGAGGAACTCCGCAAACATATCGCCACAACTTTTTCGACGCCGGAGGAGCTCGGCGCTGAAGTGACGGCCGACGTGCACCGCTGGCTTTTCGATAAATTTCTCAAGCAGCGTCTGAACGAGGAAGCCATTGGTGAGATATTTACCTCAAGACCGGCCGAGGGTGATGGCTACCGCGTACAGATCGGCTCACCGCTCGGAAATGCGGTTTATGCCGCGCCGGCACCCGCCACGCGGCGCCGCCCGACGCCGCTTTTGCCGAGCGTGCGGCGCTTTCGCGGCCTCATTGACCGTAGCTCGGAAGTCGAGGCTGTGCTCACGGCGCTGTCGAGCGCACTTCCCGTCGAGATCTATGGCGCGCTGGGCGTCGGCAAGACTACCTTGCTACGCACACTGGCTTACCATCCGGGCGTGACCGGAAATTCTGACGGCGTCGTCTATCTCGACCGGGTCGGCCAGCAGCCAATCGCCGATCTGTTGCAATTCTTATACGACACTTTTTACGAAAGTAATCCGCGCTTCAAACCACGCGAAGGTGAACTCAGACAATTACTTCGTGACCCGCGGGCTCTGATCCTGCTCGACGATGTGGAACTGGCCGAACGCGAGCTCGATTCTCTCTTCAATGTGCTGCCGAACAGCGTTTTCTGCTTGGCGACCGAAGAACACCGCCTGCACGGCGAAGTCAAGGCCATCGCAATGCGCGGTCTACCCCGAGATGATGGCTTGGCTTTGATCGAGCGCGAGCTCGACAAACCCCTCACGGCGCCGGATCGTCCGGCCGCTCTGACGCTTTATGAGCTCGCCGAAGGATATCCAGCGCGCTTGATCCTCGGCGCGGCCAACGCCAGGGAACAAGGAAAGACTCTCGCTGAGCTCGGCGCCGATCCCGCGGTGGCACCGGCTTCAGCCGAGTTTGTCCGTCGCAACGTTGATTCCCGAAGCGCCGATCAGCGGCGCGTACTTGCGGCACTGTGCGCGCTCGGTGTGTTCATCTCGAAGGAATCGCTCGCCGCGATTGCATCGATTCCCGCCTTCGAACCAGCTCTGCAAAGTCTTCTCGAAGCCAAACTAGTCCAAACTGACGGCGCATTCTATTCGCTATCGGCGGGCGTGAAGGATGCGATTCAAGCGACTGCCGAATTAAGCGAAAGCTGGGCAACTGCGCTGAACCATTTCGTCGCATGGACCGAACAACATCGTGCCGAACCAGAGAGCGTGCTGCATGAAGTAGAAGCGATCCAGCGGGTCATCGAGTGGGCGACGCGGGCTGAGCGCTGGACGGACTTATTGCGATTGATCCGAGCCACCGAACCGGCGCTGAGCGCGAACGGCCGCTGGACGGCTTGGGAAAATTTACTTGAGATCGCAAACCGAGCGGCCCATGAGATGAATGATCCCAACGCACAAGCATGGGTACTTCATCAACAGGGCAGCCGAGCAATCTGCATGGGCGACAAGACCGCGGCGAATACTCTGTTGAATCAGGCCCTCGAACTTCGTATCGAGCGCGGCGATCACTGGGGTGCTTCGGTCACTCGCCATAATCTAGATCTGCTGCGGCCGCCGCCT